>JAGQPS010000232.1 GCA_020426595.1 Planctomycetales bacterium | reverse complement strand
CGCGGGAAGACTCGCGGAAGACCTCGAAATCCGACTTCCCACCGAAGCCGAATGGGCTTATGCCTGTCGAGGTGGGAGCCAGGAGTCGCATTACTTTTGGTGGGGCAACGACCTGATGGAAGGGAAGGGTCGCTTGAATATCTCGGCCGTTGATTTCCTGCCGGGTCGAGACATGGTTTGGCCCTTGGCCAACGCGCCTTGGAGCGATGGATTCGCCTTTCTGTCGCCAGTCGATCATTACGGCGAGAAGGGCCGAAATGGGTTTGGACTCGCCGATATGTGCGGAGGAGTTTGGGAGTTTGTCCTGGACGATTTCGATCCGACCGGCGGACACGAGGAGCTCCACTACCGAAACGAAGAGCTGCAGTCGGTGGTGAGGCCCGTATGTCGCGGTGGAAATTACTTCGATGTGCCTGGCAACGCACGCTGCGCGGTCCGACTTGGCATCCACAACGTCGCCTACTCGGATTCCCGGGACGGATTCCGAGTTTGTGTTGGGCCCGCTCGCAAAGTCGTGCCGACGCTGGAGAATCCATAATCCCGTTGGCGTGTCTCAACGCCCAAAGCCGACGACTCATCCTCGACGTTGCCAGCCGAAGCCCTTTGCCAACCTATCGGAGCTGTCGGCGAGCGGTTGTCGCTTGCAGCAATAGCTGTGAATCTTCCAAGTCGGCCTGATCGGTCAGGGCGTGGACGACGATGGCGTAGCCTGATCCCTTCATCATGCCGGCCACCGCCAACGCTTGGAGACGCAAGTCGGCATCGACGTAGGAATCCATCACCAACGAGTCGAGGGCCCGCGACACCTCGTGGTGTACCGTCTCGTCGAGCGAAGCAACCCGTGCCGCCAGCAATTCGCGCGACGGTGACTCAATCGCTCCGAGCCCGTGGGGCGAGTTACGCACGTCGCAAAGATAGCGGCGCACCGAGAGTATCGCGGTCAAGGCGATCTGCCTGTTGCGCGACTTGATTAGCGGAGCCAACGGTTCGAGCAAACTCGGATCGTCACTCAGGCCGACCGCGAGCGTCGCTTCCACAATGAGCGGATGTCGATCGTCGGCGAGAATCGTCAACAACTCTTCCTTCGCAGCGGCGTCATTCACCGCGACCAACCCCGTCAATGCCGCGGCCCGCCAACGATTGGACGGCTGAGCCTCGAGGATTTGAGACAACGACTCCTCGGTTCGGGGATCATCCAACGCGGCGAGCGCGAGCGCGGCGGGAATCGAATAGCCTCCGTCGGAGAGATGCTCGAGTGCGATCGGAAATCCGTCGCGTATGCCGTGTCGACCGAGGAATCGGCAGAGCCGTAGTTTCAAGAGAAGTTCACCCTCGGTGCGCAGCGCGAGGCGTGCTTGCTGGGCGGCAGCGGGTGAATCGATTTCCTCAAGAGCCGACAATGCGACTTCCTTGAGCAGCGTGTCTCTTCCGCGCAACCATGCGGCGAGGATGGGAACCGCGCGATCGTCTCGATAACGCCCCAGCCCCTTGGCGATCTGCAAACGATCATCTCGACTTAGCCAAGTCGCATCGCTGATCTCAAGCATCACCCCGAATCCCTCCGCGTGATGGCGTTGACCGAGGTAGGCGACTTCAATCGATACCGGCTGACGAGCAATGATCGAACGTTGGAGCCGGTCGAAAACGAGACCTTCGGCCTCCACGGCATCGGCGGAGAGCGCGAGCCCAATGATCAGCTGTTCTTGAGAGGTTAGCTCATCGAGAGGCAACTCCCGGAGCCGATCCATTACCACTTGTCGAGCCCGCGCATCGTCGGTCTTCGCCAACGAGATCAACGCCGCGGTTCGCTCGGCATAAGTTGAACCAGAAGTCGCAAGATCGCGGAGCCGGGCCACGGCCCAAGGTACGTCCGCGCCCAGCTCCAACACCGAGCCCAACGACTCGATCGCGGCGACTCGTTCCCCCGTTTGGGACGACTCCGAATCGAGAACCGCCTTGAGTGCATCGGCGACCGAGCCTAGCTCGCTCGCCTCGGCATCGATTTCGCTACTCTTGAGAAGACTGCGCAGATCGCGCAGCGCGCCGTTGCGGATGATGGGCGACGAATCGGCGAGCAAACGCGTGAGACTCGGCAAGGCTCGGCCATCGGTCGCGATTAGGTCGACTCGAGACTCGAGGCTCGTTAGAAGCGGCATGGCGGCGAGGCCGTTCGTTTCCGCTAACCGCTCGACCAACATGCGGGCTCGTTCATTGCGCGAACGCGAATCCACGACGCGAATCAAAGTCTCCACGACCGCCACGAGTGGATCATCGAGCCCGGAAAGTCTCGGAACGCGTTCATCCAACGTCGACGCGCCGGTTGTCGCCGAGACACAGCCTAAGGAACCAAACCCTTGCGGCTGGGTGAGGATGAGCAGACGAAACTCGCCTTCCTCCAGTGGCGGCGCGCCCTCCGAGTCAGCGGGCGGACATCCAAGGTCATTGGCTGTCATCGACAGCTCGTCGCGTTGGAAGATCCCCTTGAGAATCCGCACGGGCTGGAAACGAAACTCACGCAGCGCGATGTCCGTTTTCGCCCCTTCGACGAAAGTCACTTCACTGACTCGGCTAACGCGTGCGATCATGACCAAATGAGCCTGCCTGATCGACGGCTCCAAGTTCCAGGACGAAAACTCCTCTTCGGCATTCGTGCCGGGCGCGAGAAGTGCCGCGACGATCATGAAGCTGATCGAGCCTAGCACCCTCACGCGCCGAGCCGCGAAGCTCCTTGATGTCGCCCCATGCGATTCTTGCTGGTGGCGAGTCGGCTTGGACGAGCTTGGCGGTGTCGAAACACTCATGAACATGTTTAGTCTTCCTGAGCGGAGGAAGTTGAGGCGGAGCAGCAATAGATGGCGATTGGTGAACCAATCAACGGCGTCTCGGGAGAAGCGAGAGTCTCGTGATCCCAAGACACCGGCTTATTCGTGGAATCGAGTGAAGGCGTCCCCAAGGCCGCCGTCGTCAGTGCCCCGTACGCATCTAGAGGGACACACAGCAGCGCCCCGGCGATCGTCAGCGTCGCGATCGATACGGCACGACGGCGTTTGCTGACTTCCGCGCCGAATAGAATGCCGCGGACGCGACGTTCGAGCTCTCCCACCGCGCTCATCCAGGAGGCTTGGGGAGCAACGGGATCGGGGAGCGGGTTCGAGAACTCGACGATATCCAGCAACAAGCGAGCGTACTCGCGACGCGAACGAGGAAAGTGGCTCACGACGGCATGGTCGATCGCGTATTCCTCGCACTCGTGGAGCCAACGACTGGACAGGCGCAGTAGCGGCAGCCACCAGTAGAACAACCGCGCCGCTAACTCGAGCAGACGCGTCCAGTGGTCGCCGCGGCGGAGATGCATCAACTCGTGCAGCAACAGTGCGTCTCGCTGCGCCGGAGTCACACGTTCCAGCAATGCGGCGGGAATGACCACCGTGGCTTGCCCACGCCCCGCCACGACCAATGGTGACACGTTGCCCGGAAGCGATACGACCGCGGGAACGCGGCTGAGTCCGATTCGCTTGGCGATTCGCTCGGAGGCTCGCCGCCAAGCTCGCGGTGCGGGCGACGCCTCGGCGAGTAAACGCTGAAACCAAAGCCAGTTTCTTGCCAGTCTCAAGGCATGCCATGTCAAGCCGATGCCCCAAACTCCAAGCATCGCCGCGGGAATCCAAGTCGATAGCGACAGCCCGGCGAGGCCATGCGCGCCGCAATGGCAAGTGCCCAACCAACATGACTCCCGCGTCGCGGTCAGTTGCCAGGTCCATCCGGGAATCGGGGGCGTGAGCAACTTGACATATGCCAAGATCCAAAGCCAACGCGCGAGCTCGGGAGATCGAGCCAGTTTCTGTACGCTCCACGCACCCAAGGCAATCAGAGCCGCGAGAAAGATATTGCCTAGCACGTAAGCCAACAGTTGAAGCAACATGAGCTACTTGCCTCCCTTGCGTTTCGAACGAGTCGACGCGGGAGCGGCTTGATCCAGTAGGCGCCGAAGATGATTTCGCTCGTCCGCGGTTAACGCGCCGGTCTCGATCAAGTAGGTCAAGACAGGAGTCAACGACTCGCCACCGAGCCGCGTGGCGACTCGTCGCAATTCATCACCGAGGAATGCGTCGCGTTCGACCAGCGGCTCGAATACCCAACGAGTCCCGTCCTTGCGACGATCCACCAAGTGCTTCTCACTTAGGCGTCCCAGGAGCTTCTGCACCGTGGCGAACTTGGAGGCTCCGCCATTCGGATAAAGCGAGTCTCGCAGATCGCCAATCGTTGCCGGCCCGCGTTCCCAGAGCTGCTCCAGAATCGCGAGCTCCGCCGCGGTGGCCGCCGGTTTCCGCGACTTTGTCATGTTCCGAAGGCCCGTTTCACGTGTGAAAATCAACCAAGACAAGTTGACTTGCTCTTCACAGTAGACATTTTGTCTTGCAAGTCAACCGAGTTTCGGAAAAGGACTCGGTTTGCTGGCATACGGCGGAGCAGGGTGCCAGCCGTCGGCAGTTGCTTCGCTTGGGCTCTTGACCGTCCGCGGTGTCGCGAAGCTCGTTGAGGCCAAGCCACCGGGCGTTCGTCTCTTCCGCACGCGAAACGTCGGCGGCGAGCGAGTAATCGCGGACGTTTTGACTTCAATCATCATGCCTTGATTTGAAGGGCCGTTCTCGATCAGTCCCAATCGGTCCCCAAGACCGTGGCTCATTCTGTCTCTTGCCTGCTCTCCACTCTCTCCATATCGAGTCCCAAATGTCGGCGCTAACCTGCGAACGTCCAAATCAAGACGTCGAGTTTGCGTGAATTAGAAAATGGAGACATGGATTTCAACACGTGAAGGGCGCTAAACTGCTGGCCCTAGTCGTTCATTGGTTTTCCAACGAAGACGACTCGATCTTCCTCCCACATTCCTCGTCGAGCTCACCATGTCCGAGAACCCATTTCATTCGCCAAGCGTCCTCGAAACAACGCCGAAGCCGACCGCCGACTCAAGTCTGGATGGCGCGGTGGAGGTCTTAATGGGCACTCGACCTTGGGTCCGGTTCATAAGCGTGTTGATGTTTCTTGGAGCGTTGCTCCTCGCGCTGAGCGGACTGGGCGCGATGTTGGCAAGTCGTGGCAATCTTGGACTTAGCTATCTCGCCATTGCGGTCAACTTCCTGATCTCGCTCATGTACATCGTCCCAGCCATTTTTCTGTGGGTCTTCGCCAATCGCATTAGCTTGTTTGAATTCGAAAGAACTGGGGCTTCGCTAACTTTCGCCTTGCGCCCGCAAAGATGGTTCTGGACTTACCTAGGCGTCGTGGCGATCGTTGCCTTGATCTTCTATGCGGGCGTGTTCGTGTTCGCCATGGTGGCGATCTCGCGGCTGTAGCAAGGATCGAGGAACGAAGCCGTCCATTGCTACCTCCGTCGGCCTTCACGACGGCGGCGGTAATCCCCCGCTTTTAATGTCCTCGGCACCACCGAAACGGGGTCGACAGTTGCGAGGGGCGCTTGCGGCATGGAAGATGAGGGGTCTTCGCTCCCGCAACGGGTGGCGAACCAGCACAAACACCCACCTCTTGTCGCCCCAGGTCAAGTTCCCCAGCCCCGGCGGACGACCCCGACCCGGTGACGACATTGATGAAGCTTCACCGAGTCTCGCGACAATAAGTGACTCGGCCACGACCGCTCCAGCTTCCGCCCACGCCGCGTTCCAATACGGCAATGTGTGGCCGAACGGGAGCGAAGGAGATTGTCGGTTCATGAATTCCGCAATGATCTGGCCGCGCGTTCAAGCTTGGCTCTCCATCGGCATCTTGCTCGCCGTCACGAGCCGCGCCGATATCGCTCTTGGCGACGAACCATTCGAGGCGTTTCTTGAAACGCACTGCGTGCGGTGTCATGGAGCCGATAAGGAAGAAGGAGACATCCGGCTCGATCTACTCTCTCGCGACTTCGAGGCGGGCGTTGATACGCACCACTGGGCCGAGGCACTCGACAAGGTCAATAGTGGCGAGATGCCACCGGAGTCGGAACGGCAGCCAACGCAGGACGAGATCTCGTCGTTTGTCGTCGACCTCAACGCTCGGCTTCAAGAGGGACGCGCGGCCCGAATGGCGGCGCGGCCTGCCGTGTCTCACTACCGGCTCAGCCGCAACGAGTATCAGAACACGGTCTACGATTTGCTCGGAGTCCGCTATGACCCGGCCAAACCTGGCGAGCTGAATGAAGACACGCTTTGGCACGGCTACGAGCGCATTGGATCCCAGCTTTCGCTATCTCCCTCGCACGTCGATCGCTATTACCGCGCGGCGGAGACGGTTCTGGATCGCGCCCTTATGACGGGCGGCGTCGAGCCTAGGAAGGTACGCATGACCGCCGCTGAACTGAGGTACGGCGGTGGAGAGCGACAGCAGGAAGCGCTCGACCGTTTCGGCATTAAACGTCCCTTGCGATATCTGTTGTTTCCTGGCCGCGTCCAACAGGCGCTCTCCGCGCATTGGTTCGGCAACACCGGACCTCAACACAGCGGACTCTATCGACTTCGTATCCAAGCCAGTGGCATTCGCCCTCCCGGTGGCCAACCGGCTCATCTCAGCATCGGCAAGGAGACGAGTGAAGAGACGGTCGACGGTCTGATCGAGTTCGACGTGACGGCCCCGGAAGACGCGCCCCAGGTTTACGAGTTCGACGTGTTTCTCGAGATGCCGACTCAGTTGCATTTTTGCGTGGTCGCCACCGACGTGGTCGACCGCCGCGGGGGCGCCGCCTTTCGCAACGCCCTGACGAGTCGCGATGGCTATATCTTCACGCACAGCAGTGAGACGCTGTTGCTCAACCCCAATGCTCCGCAAATGTTCGACGACCAAGGGAATGGCATCTTCTCGACGGTGATCCTCGACTGGATCGAGTGGGAAGGGCCGCTGGTCACTGAAACTGAAGCAGCGCGGCGCGATGGCGTCATGCCTCCCGACGATGCCTCGCCGGATGTCGTGGCGGAGTATCTACGACGATTCGCCGAACGGGCTTGGCGACGCTCGGTGCGACAGGAAGAGCTGGGCAACTACCTGCGTTCCTACCTCGTTGAGCGCGAAGCGGGGGAATCGATGTCCGAGGCCTATCGGCTCGCGCTGTTGGGCGTCCTGACCTCACGGAACTTCATTTATCTCGTCGAAGGCGAACCCGACGCGCGCGAGCATCTCAACGACTGGGAACTGGCGTCGCGGCTTTCGTATTTCCTGTGGAGCTCGATGCCCGACGACTCTCTGTATTCCGCGGCGGCCGACGGTTCACTTCAAGGCGAGGGTCTCGATCGCCAAGTCGACCGAATGCTGAGCGACGATCGCGTTCATCGCTTTGTCGACGACTTCTCGCGACAATGGCTCCAGCTGCATCGTGTGGGCATGTTTCCGCCCGACAAAACGCTGTACCCAACCTACGACGATTGGCTCGAAACAAGCATGCGGGCCGAGCCGGTCGAGTACTTTCGTGAGATGTTCTCGCGGAACTTGCCCATCGATGGTTTCCTCGATTCGGACTGGACGATGGCCAATGCTCGACTGTGCGATTTCTACGGCTTGCCTGAACCGGAGTCGGGCGGGTTCCAGCGAGTCTCGCTTCGCCCGGAGGACCACCGGGGCGGGCTGTTAACGATGGGCGCGGTGCTCGGCTTGACCTCCGATGGGACTCGTCATCGTCCGGTTCATCGAGGCGTGTGGGTGAGTGAAGTGATGTTCAATCGGACCCCGCCGCCTCCACCCGCCAACGTCGATCCTATCGAGCCGATTCCGCCCGAGGGGAACAAGATCACGATTCGGCAGCGCATCGAAACACATGCCTCCAACGCAAGCTGCGCGGCTTGTCACCGTACGATCGATCCGTTGGGACTCGCGTTCGACCAATACGACGCGATCGGCCAGTGGCGGACTCATGAACTGGTTCCGACAGGAATCGGCGAGGATCCTCCGGTCGATGCTTCCGGCATGATGCCCGATGGCCGTTCGTTCGCCGATTCGGTCGAGTTCAAGCGTTTGCTAATCCAAGACCGGGAGCGATTCGTCCAGGCCTTTGTCGAGCATCTCAGCACCTACGCGCTTCGCCGCGTGCTGACCGTGGATGATCGACAGGGCGTGCAAGCGATTGTCGACGAGGCTCTCGAGAATCAATACGGCGTGAAGGACATCGTGCGGGCCGTCGCTCGGTCGGAGCTTATCCGCAAGCGATG
>JAGQPS010000231.1 GCA_020426595.1 Planctomycetales bacterium | reverse complement strand
CCACTGTTTGAGTCTTGTCGTGAGTCGTTCGTTTTTCTTGGAATCGCCCCGCATGGGCATCATCTGGGGAAACGACGATGACTCCACGGACTTTGAGACATGGGCGAGCAAGGTCGTGAAAAGGATGGACGGCAGCGAGACATCCCATCGCCTCGAAGGAACGTTTAAGTGGCGAAGACGAAGCACATTTTCGTGACCGGCGGCGTGGTGAGCTCCCTAGGCAAGGGTCTCACGAGCGCCTCCATCGGCATGCTGCTCGAGCGACGTGGACTCCGAGTCCGCATGCAGAAGCTCGACCCGTACATCAACGTCGATCCGGGAACGATGAGCCCGTATCAGCACGGCGAGGTGTATGTCCTCGACGACGGAAGCGAAACCGACCTCGATTTGGGTCACTACGAGCGGTTCACCAATGGACCGTTGACTCGAGACGCCAACTACACCACGGGTCAGATCTACCTGTCGGTGATCGAGAAGGAGCGACGGGGTGAGTTCCTTGGCAAGACCGTGCAAGTCATTCCGCACGTCACCAACGAAATCAAGCAGTGCATTCGCAGCCTGGCCGATGACGACGTCGATGTCGTGATCACTGAAATTGGTGGCACGGTCGGCGACATCGAGAGCCAGCCGTTCTTGGAGGCGATTCGGCAATTCTCGCTCGACGCCGGCAAGGAAAACTGTCTCTACATTCACCTGACCCTCGTGCCGTACTTGAAGGCGGCCGGTGAACTCAAGACCAAGCCGACTCAACACAGCGTGGGACAGCTGCGGGAGATCGGTATTCAACCCGATATCTTGGTTTGCCGTAGCGAGCGCGCGGTGAGCCGAGACGATCGTGAGAAGATCGCGCTCTTCTGCAACGTGCCGCTCGAAGCGGTGATCGAGGAACGCGACAAGGATTTCTCGATCTACGAAGTGCCGTTGAGCCTGGTGGATCACGGGCTCGATGAGCTCATCGTGAAGCGTCTCGGACTGGACGCCGATCCGCTCGACATGCAGGATTGGCGCGAGCTCTTGCGGCGGGTCAAGAATCCCGAGCATGAAATCAGCATCGCCGTCGTCGGCAAGTATGCCGAGCACAAGGATGCCTACAAGTCGATCTACGAATCGATCGACCACGCTGGACTCGCCAACTATGCGCAAGTCCGTATCGGTCGCATTCAGAGTGAAGAGGTCGAGCGAGAAGGCCCGGAACGACTGCTTTCCGGCTACGACGGGATTCTCGTTCCCGGTGGCTTTGGCGAGCGAGGCATCGAAGGGAAGGTCGAGGCGATTCGCTTCGCTCGCGAACGTGGCATTCCCTTCTTTGGCATTTGTCTCGGTATGCAATGCGCGGTGATCGAGTTCGGTCGCAACGTCGTCGGTCTCGAGAACGCTCATTCGAGCGAATTCGATAAGAACACGCCTCACCCGGTCATTTGCTTGCTCGATGATCAGAAGCGGGTGGTGGAAAAGGGAGGCACGATGCGGCTCGGAGCCCAGCCCTCGACGCTCGAACCCGAAAGCAAGGCGGCCCAGCTCTACGAGACTCGAGACATCTTGGAGCGGCACCGTCATCGCTACGAGTTCAACAACGTTTACCGCCAACAGTTCTCGGCGCATGGCATGAGGTTCAGTGGCACGAGCCCCGATGGCAAGTTGGTTGAAATCGTGGAGCTCGAGGATCATCCGTTCTTCCTCGCCGTTCAGTACCACCCTGAATTCAAGTCGAAACCAACGGCCTCCCATCCGCTGTTCCGAGGCTTCGTCGAGGCGGCCGTCCAACGTCGTTCGAATGAAAAGCGGTCGGCGAGTCCCGCCTGAACTGAAGCCGTTCGATCATGTGACCTGGAGCGCGTGGACCATTCGCTCCGCTCCCCGAACTGGAGTTCTGACCGATGAACGCATCCGACGACAATCGCCCGCACGTTGACGAGGACTGGAAGCGACAAGTGGAGACGGAACGGGCCAAGCAACCCGAAGCGCAAGAGGAGCTCGATGGGCCGGTGCTGCTGCCTGGCTTCGAAGGGCTCGTGCAGATGATCGTCATGCAAGCCCTGATGCTGCTGGGCGTCTTGGGCTCGCCGGACGACGAGGAAGTTCCGGTCGACCTGGGCTCGGCTCGCGTCATGATCGACATGCTTGAAACCGTGCAGGAAAAGACGCAGGGAAATCTGTCGGCCGAGGAAGCCGAGATGGTCAAGCAACACCTGATGCAGCTGCGCATGCTGTTCGTGCAAGTTCAAAGTCAGCTGGGAAGCGCCCCGGCTCCCAGCGAACCCAAGAAGTCGAATATCGTGCTCCCCTAGTGAGCGATGGAGTGACCGGGCTGGCCGCTTCTTGAGCCAGCCCGCATCTCCCATTCCCCTCAACTCGGTTGAATCCCGCCCGGTTCGTTCTTTCCGAGTTGCGACTCGCGAAACCCTCTCATTAGAATTGGGTTGGATAGATCGCGGTGCGCGCCCTTCCTACCTCGATGCTGGGGTCGTATGAGTGGCGCCCGCGGGGCTTTGATCAACGGCCCTCGCGATTCCTGAGTTTGTTGGCGAACTCGTGCGTCTGAACCCAGACGTCACGAGTTCTTGACCGGTCTCGATTGGGGTATCCCATGCGCGTTGCATCCCTGGTTTCCATTGCGACTCTGGTTCTGCTCGGCCTCGTGTCCGATGCTTTCGCCCAACCCGGCGGAGGACGCGGCGGTTGGGGCGGTGGTGGTCCAGGGGGTGGTCCTGGGGGTCCGGGCGGTGGACTTGGAGGCCCAGGAGGCGGCTGGGGTGGCGGTGGTCCCGGAGGTGGTCGAGGCGGCTGGGGTGGCGGCGGTCCTGGTGGACCGGGCGGCGGACCTGGCGGCCCAGGAGGTGGACCGGGAGGTGGTCGAGGTGGATTTGATCCCACCAGCTTCCTTTCGCGACTCGATCGCAACGGCAACAACCAACTCGATCCGGACGAAATGAGCGACCGGATGCGACAGTTCATGGGACCACGGCTCGAGGCGGCGGGGCTCGATCTCAGCAAACCGATTCCGCTCGATCGATTGTCCTCCGCGATGCAACGAGCTCGCGACGGACAGCCCCCTGAGGAGAACAACGGTGGCTCCTCCACCGCCGCGGCCTCGTCCCGGTTGGTCCCTGGCTTTGGCGTCTCATCGGAACTGACACTCGTTCCCGGTTTCGACTCGGGACTCGGCGGAAGCGGTCCGATCGAGGACCGCTATGACGCTCGGATCGTCGAGCGCGTCCAATTCACGCTTCGTCGCTATGACTCGAACCAAGATGGCATCTTGGATAACGCCGAGATTCAACGGGGCCGATGGTCGAACCCATCGTGGGAAGAATCCGACACCAACGGCGACGGACGGCTAACGAGTGATGAGTTGGCCGAGCGTTACAAGAATCGCGAGGAATCGGGCGGCGACCAAGGTGGTGGCGGAGACCGTGGCCGTGGAGGTCCTCCGGGTGGCGGTTGGCAAGGTGGACCTCCAGGAGGTGGCTGGCAAGGTGGCCCTCCGGGCGGACCTCAAGGTGGTCCCGGTGGCAATCCTTGGGAAGGACGTGGCCGCGGCGAGGAAGCGCCTCGTGGCGAAAGCAACGGCGACTCCGAGCGATCAAGTGATCGCGGTGAGGAACGCCGTGAGGAACGGAGCTCGAGTTCCCGCTCAAGTTCTTCGCGAGACAACGACAGCACGCCGCAACTCGACGAGGGCGCCTTGCGCGAGCGGTACACGCGCTACGTGACCAGCATCATCGGGTCGCGCGACGAAGACAAAAACGGCACGCTCAGCATGGAAGAAGCTTCCCGCGTCGCTCGCGAGGAAGAACTGAAAGCGGCGGATGCCGACGGTGACGAGGAGCTGAGCCAAGACGAGTTGGTGAACTTCTTCGTCAAACGAGCGATTGGCGAAACGGGTGGGTCGGGAGGCTCCACGATGACTCGCTCACGCCCCACGCGATCCAGCGTGCGCAATGTCTACACACGCACGGGCGCCGTGGAGAAGCTGGAATCGAATGGCGTGTCGGATTCATTTATCGAACAAGACACCAACCGAGACGGACAAATTCAAATGAGCGAGTACGCTCGAACTTGGAGCCAGCGGGTCTATGACCAGTTCCAGGAAATGGATCAGAACCATGATGGTGTCCTGAGCCCGAGCGAATTCCGTAGTCGCTAGTCGGCGGTAAAACACCGCTCAAGATCCAAGCCCCTCCCTGGCTCTCGACATGAGTCTCGGCGGGGCTTTTTTGATTCTTGCCGAGGCCGACATTTCCGACGCTTGGTTGAAGTCGGGATCGCACGACCCTCAACAAGCCGCAAGGCGGCTGTCACACAGGTCGACCAACTCCCTCGGGTCGAGCACTCGTTCCACGACTTTCCAGTCCGATCCAGGAACCGCGATGGCTCCAACCGAGCGTGAATCGCAATGCAGTGGTTCGAGCCACCATTCCTTGCACCACTCGGCGCGACATGCGAGATCCTCCGTGAGCTCGATAGGCGCGGCTCCCATCGTCATGAGGCCACGTCCCTCCTCGGGAGTTTCAAGACCGGCGAGCCCATCCACCAGACCAAGACCGATCGCTTTGAGCACCGCTTCCTTTCCGGCCCAGGTGCGGGCAAACATCCGGGCCGCGTTAGTGCGATCTCCGGCTCGCAGATACGACTCAAGCCCGCGTAGTTCGTGGGGAGCGAAACAGCGGCGAGCGAGCGCCGGCCAATCGTCACTCCACTGCGTCATCTCGACATCAACTCCCACGCTCGCCTGACGTGTGATCGCGATCGCGCCGCCGGTCGCGGCATACGTCACGCTGAATCGCAGGTTGCTGGGATTCTCTACCAGTTCGGGCTTGCCCCAAACGCCAAGTCGGAACTCGAGTTGATCGGCGGGGCACTCGGTATAGGCACTCAGCAAGAGTCGGAGAGCGCCATGCATCGTGATGAATCGTTGCCTCAGCGCCATGGCTTGGAAACCGGCCGCCCGACGCCGCTCATCATCACTGAGCAGCGTGGCTAGACGATCGATCAGTGCGAGCGGGAGCGCGGGAGGCAAGTGCCGAACATCCGCCTGGCGGGCATCGAGCCGATAGGGCTGATCGCTCGGTCTGTCCCGCATCTCGCTCATGGTCCCGTTCGATTCGTTACCGTGGTTGCAAGCCGACTCGGCCAGGTCGGCAAAGGTTGATCAAAACACAGCGAGTCATGCGCTGAACCGCCGACACCGATCGCGACGCATTTCCCATCTCGATTCCTAAACCTACGCCCCGCGTCGATGCGAGGTGGATTGGACTCGCGAAATCATGCCACTCCTCTCCGGCAGTGAAATCGTGCAGCGGTGTCGGTCTCGCTTGGTCAATCGGTGACCGTTAACACGACACGCGAACCAGCCCGACCGGCAACTCTTGATGTTGCGTTTTTCACGCATCGCCCCGGTCGACCATACCAAAAGCGTGGAAAACCAAAGGAAACCCGAAGCGTGAGCGAGGGATTCTTCGAAATCTCAAACAAGCCGCTAACTCGTTGCGCCACGAACCCTTCCACTTCGCGCCATCCCGAAAGCGCGACATCTAAGGACGTAAGCGAGGGACTCCTCGACTTCTCGAGCACCCCAACCACTCGTTACCCCACCAACAATTCCGTTGAGCCCAATTCCTGAAAGTACTGGCGCCAGAGAGCGAGCGATTGGTCGTTCCGCCGCACAAAGTCGTTGAGGAGTGTCGCTGCCCACAATGACCTCGGCGGGCCGTCCGGTTACGATGCCCTCCAACGAAAGTCGGCGGCCGGACGTCGCAACTCGCGAACCAGGGATGCTCGAGGGGACTCGATTCGATGAACGAACGGCAGCACAGCTTGTTCGATATGGCCGAGCCCTGGGCGGCCGATGATCGAGCGGACATCCTGCTGGCTCGGATCGTGTTCGCCGACGCTCCGTTTGGTCCGTACGACTATCGCGTCCCCCCGGCCTTGCGCGAACGGCTCGCGGTTGGGATGCGGGTTCAAGTCCCGCTCGGGCGAGGCAATCGTCCCATTCAAGGCTACTGCATCGAGCTCATCGCGGGCGAGCAGGCGGCTCGCTTCGCCGCCGAGCATCGGCTCAAGGATGTGCGAGCCATCGATGATGAGCACCCGTTGTTCGACGCTCATCTTTTGCGACTCGGCGAGTGGATCGCCGACTACTACGTTTCGCCATTGGGGCAGGTTCTCGAGACGATCGTTCCGAGTGGGGTCCGTTCGCTCGCCGGCACTCGAGAAGTCACGTTGGTCGGCCTTTCGGACGCCGGCATCGAGGCGCTGACCAATCCGCTGCGAAAATTGCCCGCCAAGCAAAAACGCGTGCTCGAAGTCGCCGCTCAAGCGAGACACCCGTTGCCGGTTCCCGAACTATGCGAGCGAGCGGGCTGCACGACGGCGCCTGTCCAGTCGCTGCGCAAGTCGGGACTGCTCGTCGCTACCGTCGAGCGACGAGCCACGGGCGACGTCGACTTTGGCCCGCTTCCCAACGAGCGGCCGCTCGTGCTGAGTGCCGACCAAGCCCGAGCGCTGGGCGTGATCGAGACGGCTCTGCAAAACCGAGAAGCCGCGACTTTGCTTCTGCATGGCGTGACCGGCAGCGGCAAAACGGAAGTCTATTTGCAGGCGATCCAACAAGTCATTCGTCGGGGACAACAAGCGATCGTGCTCGTCCCCGAAATTAGTCTCACTCCCCAGACTCGTCAGCGATTTCGGGCTCGGTTCGAACAAGTCGCGGTCTTGCACAGTCACCTCTCGCCGGCCGAACGGCACTGGCAATGGAAACGGATCGCCGATGGTGATGTGCATGTCATCGTCGGAGCCCGCAGCGCGATTTTCGCTCCCGCCCCGAGACTCGGTTTGATCGTGATCGACGAGGAACACGACGCGTCGTTCAAGCAGGACAAGATCCCTCGCTACCACGCGCGCGAAGTCGCGATTCAACGGTCCAAGATGCTGAACATCCCGTTGGTGCTTGGGACCGCGACACCGAGTCTCGAAACGTGGGCCGCCACACAACAGGGGCAAGCCCAACTCGTGCCGCTCCCTCATCGCGTCCAGTCTCGCCCGCTTCCCGATGTCGTGCTCGTCGACCTGAGGGACGAGTTTCGTAGTCGCGCGACTCGCGGCATGATCGGTCGCTCGCTGCACGCTCGCATTCGAGTCGCGTTGGCCGAGGAAGGTCAGATCATCCTGCTCCTCAATCGACGTGGATTCGCGACCAGCATTCAATGCCCCGCCTGTGGTCACGTCGTGCTGTGTCCCAACTGCGATCTCGCGCTCACCCATCATCGCGATGGGAGCAAGGCGATTTGCCACTACTGCGATTACGAGATCGCCGAGCCGAAGTTTTGTCCCGACTGCGGCTTTGATGGAATTCGCTTCGCTGGTTACGGCACGCAGAAGCTTGAGGAGGAAGTCGCGCGCAAATTCCCCAACGTCGCGATCCTGCGAATGGATAGCGACACGATGAAGAAGCCGGGCAGCCACGAAGCGGCGCTCGAACGATTTCGCGCGGGGGAGGTGCGCATCTTGCTCGGCACGCAGATGATCGCCAAGGGTCTCGACTTTCCTAACGTCACGTTGGTCGGCGTGATCAACGCGGATACCGCGTTGCACTTCCCCGATTTTCGCGCGGCGGAACGGACATTCGCCCTGGTAACGCAGGTTGCTGGCCGCACGGGGCGCGGAACGCGTGGCGGCTCGGTCGTCGTGCAGACCTTCTCGCCCGATCACATGGCCTTGCAGGCCGCTCGTCGACATGACTATCTGGAATTCGTCGAGCACGAATTGCCCAATCGAGCGCAGCTTCAGTTCCCTCCCGTCGGCTCGTTGGCTCGCTTCGTCGTTCGCGCCGAATCCGAGGATGTCGCCGAAGGATTCGCGCAGTACCTCCGCGAGAGAATTCAGGAGGAGATCGCCAAGCAACTCGACACAAGCGGTGCTCGCTTCCGCATTGTTGGGCCGGCCCCCTGTCCCATCGAGAAGCTGCGCAACAATTTCCGTTTCCATCTACTGCTGCAAGGACTCGATCGCCAGCCACTGCAGACCGTGATCCGCGCCGTGATGGAGCGATTGGAGAACCCCGCTCAAGTGCAGTGGGTCGTGGACGTGGATCCACTGGACTTGCTTTGAACCGCCACCACGTAGGGCGAGCTGCCCGAGCGAGCCGACCAAGCGAGTCGTTCTAAAGCAAGGGCCCTTGGGCTTGCTCTGGCCCGGACCTGGGTGCTGCCGTAGAATCGCA
>JAGQPS010000230.1 GCA_020426595.1 Planctomycetales bacterium | reverse complement strand
AAATCTGACGCTTCAGGTTTCCTTTTGTTTTTCCACGCTGTTGACTGGCCCAAGGGGCTGGGCTGGGTTTGGCTTGGCGGGGCTGGGAACAACGGAACACTCTCCGACCCGCATTTCAAATAGGCGGCCAGCCTTGCGAATCCGCGGTGGCGGGATACCCGAGTCCACCAGATTGGGCCTCGCGATTTCTAGCGGTGGCTCCCGCGGGCCGCTCTCGTGGCTAGACTGTTAGGGACGTCGCGTTTCAATTTCTTGGCGATCCGACGGTTTGAGTCGTTCGCCCGTTCGCGACGCCCTTGCCTCGGCCTCGTGGAGGAGCTCCGTTCATCAGCCATGGACGACTCGCATCCCCCAACTAATCCGCTTGGGAACGCTCCCACCATCGCTCTCCGCTATCGGTGCGTCTGTGGGATGGCGGTAAGCCTTCAAGCGGGGAGTGATCGTTGTCCGTCGTGCGATCGCCTGCTGCCCACGGACCTCGACGATCTGGCTCGCACTCGAACGTTCGTGGTGGGACACGACGGCGAGGTGCGATCTTCCACGCCGCCAACGGACTCCGCCGCTCCCGAATTGGCTCCTGGCACTCGGTTTGGCCATTTCGAGATTGTCGAACCGCTGGGACGTGGAGGCATGGGGGCGGTTTATCGGGCTCTTGATACGTCATTGCAGCGATACGTCGCGCTTAAGGTGATTCGGCAATTCGGCGATGGCTCGTCGTCGGGAGAGCGCCGCTCTCGGCTCAAGCAAGAGGCGATCGCTCAAGCTCGGCTCAATCACCCTCACGTCGTCACCATTTACTTCGTCGACGAGCAAGACGGGCATCCGTTTTTCGCGATGGAACTAGTTCCTGGGCGGTCGCTGGCGGAAGCGACTCGCTCGGGACCACTCGAGTTTTTTCCGCTCGTGGAACTGGCCGTGGACACGACGTCCGCGTTGCTGCATGCCGAACACTCGGGGATCGTGCATGGCGATATTAAGCCGGGCAACCTGCTGCTGGACGCCAACGGTCATGTCAAACTCGGGGACTTCGGACTGGCGCGGTTTCTCTCCGATCGCGAACAACAAGAAGGTCTCTCGGGCACGCTGGACTATATGGCTCCCGAGTTGCTCTCCGGTGGTCGCGTCTCGTTTCAGTCCGACATGTATGCGTTGGGCGCGACACTCCATGAACTGAGCTATGGCAAGCCGCTCGCGCAGCCTGGCTCGCGAACGCTCCCTCAACGACTCGAGGCCCAAAAAACTCGGACCTGGCAGTTTCCGGAAGACGATCAACGCTTTCCGGAAGCGTGGCATGCGATTCTCAGACGGTTATTGGAACCTGATCCCCAGGACCGTTACGAATCGTACGAGCACGTGCTGCGGGATTTGGCGACGATCCGTCCGCGAAGCAACGTGGCGGCGGGGCGCACGGCTCGCTTGCTCGCCTACATGTTTGATTCGTTCCTGATGTCCTTGCTGATTCTGATCTTCGCGTTGCCGCTGGGTTTGGTCACCGTGCTTGAATGGCGCGGAACGGATACTCCCGCGGTCCTTGGCGTCTTGGCTCGGGGACTGATCGTCCTCGGGCCGCTCATCTTCGCTTGGATCGAGGGGGAGGTTCGCAAGACGCCAGGTCGTTATCTGTTGCAACTCCAGGTGGTGGATCACCACGGCCTGAGACCCAAACGCCGAACGCGGTATGTTCGACATTTCTTGCGGATGATGCCGACTTGGTTCGTCGCGGTGGAAACTCTCTATCCCGTGACCCTGACCTCGTGGCTGCACGGCGCCGCGACGATCTTCATGTTGATCAATGGCGTCACGGTGATGTTCATGCGCAGTGGCACGAGCCTAGTCGATTGGTTCTGCGGCACTTCCGTCGTCCTGGACCATCCCGCGCCCAAGAGCGAACGATAGGTCGGCGGTGCGAAGGGAGACGATAACCTGGCCGCGTTCGCGAGCCGACGCGATCCGTGCATGATTCGACCTAGGCCCCAACCTCGTCGACCAATCCCCGTCTCGTACCACATGCGAATCAGCAAACAAAAAAGGCCGCTCCTCGTCGCGTCACACAACGAGGAGCGGCCTTGATTTTGGACTTCGAGCCGACGGCTCTTTGAACCCGACTACAGGCCGCTAAAGCAAATGACCTTGCCGGCGCCTTCGGTCGAATCGCCTTCGCCCGTCCCGATCACCGTGACATACAAATTGCCATCGGCGCCGAACACCATCGCGGTCGGCTTGTCGAGTTCGGCGATTTCTCGCGTGGTCGACTTCGTCGCGTCATCCGCATCGCGAATCAACTGGAACAGACCACCTTGGGTCGTGTCGTGCCATGCGAAGTCAACCGCGAACAACTGGCCCTTGGGGCTGTAGGCCAGTCCGCAGATGTCGCTGAGTCCCAAGGCGAAGTTGGCCAGCATCTTGCCGTCCTCGGGGCGGTAGAAGGTCAACAACCCATCGCCCGGAACCGAGATCTCTCCCATTTGCCCCACGGCCAAATGGCCTTCCGGGCTCACCGTGATCGCGACGGGAGCGTCGACTTCCGTCGCTTCCTTGGTCGCGAGGAAGCGAGTGAACGGGCCGACTTCCGTTCCATTGCGATCAGCCTTCGAGACCCAACCCTTGGTGTCGTCACCATTGCAGGTCACGTAGATCGCATCTTCCGTGACGGCGAGACCGTAGAAGTTGCCTTCTCCCTTGATCTCGTCGGTCGCGGCCAGCGTGAAGCTGGCGGCGGCATCGGCGGCATTGATCGCTGGTTCGCCGGCCGCGGGAATCTTGTACACGAACAGCGCCTCCTCGCCGTCAGGCGCGCCGCCGCCACCAACCACCAGCGTCTCCTGATCGAGGAACGCGATGCCGAGAGGGCCGATGTCGTACATCGGTCCCTTGCCGTAGACGTCCTTGCCGAACTCCACGATGACATCCTGTGCCGCGCCATCGACGATGCGCACGATTCGGCGATTACCACTGTCCGCCACGAAGAGCGTGCCGGTCTCGGGTTGAACCGTGATGCCACACGGATTGTACAGGCCATCAATCACGACTTCTTGAGCGCGAGTCGCCGTGGTCAGCGAAGCGAGCGCCAGCAATGAACCGATCAACAAACGTTTCATCATCGAACCTTCTTCTAGAGAGGTGAATTCGTTTTGTCTCTGACCGAACGCTCGAGTGAGCGACGAATCGTTCGGCCAACCTCGCAATGAACTATCAGAACGGATGAGCCGCCTCGAGTCGATGCTTCTCCCCCGACTCGAACTAGGCTCGCCCCCAAATACGCCCCGCGACCATTCCCCAGCGGATCGGCTTGCCCGGCATCCGCCCGGCCTACTCGGGCAACCGCGGCGCCTCGATTAGCGGATAATCGGCGCTGGACAATCCTTCCCTGAGAAAGGCGACCAGAGCCGCCTGTTCCTCGGCGGTCAGGTTGAGGGCATAGATTTCTTCATCGAGTTGAGGATTGTTGGTCCCACCTTGGTTGTAATAGGCGACGACATCCTCCAACGTCGCGTGGCTGCCGTCGTGCATGTACGGAGCCGAGCGAGCGATCTCACGAAGCGTGGGTGTCTTGAACGAGCCTCGATCCCCCAACAACCCGCTGACCACATGGCGGCCTTCATCCGGCTCTTCCGCGTCGATATTCACGCCCAGATTGTGAAACGCGTTGTCCGTGAAATTCGGGCCCGCATGGCAAGCCGAGCAATTCGCCTTTCCAAAGAACAGCTTCATGCCGCGCTGGGCTTCCTCGGACAAGGCATCCTCGTTCCCCGCCTTGAACTGGTCATAGGGAGCGTTGCCGCTGATCACGGTGCGTTCAAACGCGGCGATGGCCCGCGCGATCCCATCGGGGGTCACGTCGGTTCCGAACACGTCTTGGAACCGATCACGATATTCCTCGATCGCCGACAGTCGCGCGACCGCTTCGTCGAGGGTCAGATTCATTTCGATCGGATTCTGGATCGGGCCGAGCGCTTGGTCCTCCAGCGAACCGGCTCGTCCGTCCCAGAACTGAAATCGTTGGTAGGCCGTGTTGATGACGGTCGGAGAATTACGGCCGCCGAGTTGCCCATCGACTCCCGTGGCGAACTGAGCTCCGTTGGACCATCCCTTATTCGGATCGTGGCAACTGGCGCACGAGATCGTGTTGTCGGCCGACAAGCGAGGCTCGAAATAGAGCATCCGCCCCAACTCGATCTTGGCTTCGGTCATCGGGTTGTCCGCCGGTACCGGCACCGGCTTGAGCCCCAACGGTGGTTCCAGATCTTGAGCCAAGAGCCTGCCGGACGCGGCGCTTAGCGCGATCGCTCCGCACAACACGCTGAACAAACCAAACATCTTCATGGTGAGAAGTCTCCACAGGTAATGGGCCAATCGGCCGGCCATCGCTGAATGCCGCTTGAGCTTTCCAGGGACCTGAGCTTTCCAGGGAGCTGGGCGGGCCGCAACCGGGAGCGTTGCAAGGTGGGCGGGGAGGGAAGGGGAGTGAACTCGAGGCCCCGAGTCCGATGCATCGAACACCACATTCGACGAATCGAACGCCGCCTCGCGCCGCGGAATCAGGAGTGCCAAAACGGGAATCGGTTTCACCGAACGCGCACTCACCGGCCCCCGACACGCACACTCGCCCGACCTGCGTATTGTTGACGGTTTGCGTCCGAGTGCCCAGCCCCGAGCCCCAAAACGCAGGCAAATCGAGCTTGCTCGTCGACCGACGATATCCGTGTCGCACGGACTCGGCACGAGCATTTCGATCAGGCCGCTCCCGCCGGGAAATGACGTGTCAGCGCGCCCACCGTTCAAGGCCGCGAAACTCGGCCCGCGCCGCAGGCTATGCCTGGGCGACGCGAGTTTGCTCGAACGCGGTGATCTTGTCTTCGTGCTTGAGAGTCATCGCGATGTCGTCGAGCCCCTCGAGCAAGCACGTGCGACGGAATGGATCGATGTCGAACTTCGCGAACACGCCATCCGCGTCGCTGATCGTTTGAGCCTCGAGGTCGATCGTGAGGTCGTAGGCGCCCTGCATGGTGGCGAAACGTTGGAACAGCTCCTCCACTTGCTCCTCGCTCAACTGAATCGGCAGGACTCCGTTCTTGAAACAGTTGTTGAAGAAGATGTCGGCGAAGCTCGGAGCGATCACCGCTCGAATGCCGTAATCATCAAGCGACCAAACCGCGTGCTCGCGGCTCGATCCACTGCCGAAATTGCGCCGAGCCAACAACACCGACGCGCCCTGGGAAACCGGAGCGTTGAGTTCGAAGCTCGGATCGTTCGAGCCATCCTCCAAGTAGCGCCAATCGAAGAATAGATACTGACCAAAGCCAGTTCGCTCGATCCGCTTGAGGAACTGCTTGGGGATGATTTGATCGGTGTCGACGTTGGCTCGATCCATGGCGGCCACGCGTCCCGAGTGCTGTGTGAACGCTTTCATACTTCAGACTCACGCAAAGTGTGGGAAACAAGACGAGACACGGCCTAGGACTGATACTTCCAGTCGCGCACATCGGTGAACGATCCGGTGATGGCCGCGGCGGCGGCCATGGCTGGCGATACCAAGTGAGTCCTTCCACCCTTGCCTTGGCGGCCCTCGAAGTTCCGGTTACTCGTCGAGGCGCAGCGTTCGCCCGGCTCGAGCTTGTCGGGATTCATGGCGAGGCACATGCTGCATCCGGCTTCGCGCCATTCAAATCCGGCCTCCGAGAAAACGCGGTCCAGTCCCTCCGCCTCGGCTTGTCGCTTCACTTGCCCGCTGCCCGGCACCACCATCGCGTGCACGCCATCGGCGACTCGATGTCCTCGCACCACCTCGGCGGCCGCTCGTAGATCCTCGATCCGGGCGTTGGTGCACGAGCCGATGAATGCTCGGTTGATTTTCACATCGCTCCATGACGATCCCGCCTCGAGCCCCATGTACTCCAGAGCCCGCGCGGCACTCTTTCGCTCCGTTTCGTCCGACCAGTCACTGGGCGATGGAATGGCTTGGTCGATCCCGATCACTTGGCCCGGGTTGGTGCCCCAGGTCACTTGCGGAGCGATGTCCGCCGCGCGATAGATTTCACTTCGATCGTAGGTCGCGCCTGGGTCGGTGTGATAACTGGCCCACTGAGCCGACGCTCGCGCGAAGTCACCCGGCACGAACTCTCGATCACGCAGGTAATCGATCGTCTTTTGATCGGCCGCGATCATGCCGGCTCGAGCGCCCGCCTCGATCGACATGTTGCACACCGTCATCCGCTCTTCCATTGAAAGAGCGCGGATCGCCTCGCCGGTGTATTCCAACACGTAGCCGGTTCCACCGGCGGTCGTGAGTCGCCCGATGAGATAGAGGATCAAGTCCTTGGCGGTCACTCCACGAGCCAGTTCGCCATCGACTCGCAATTCAAAGGTCTTGGGCTTCGATTGGAGCAACGTTTGCGTCGCCAATACGTGCTCGACCTCGCTGGTTCCGATGCCGAAGGCGAGCGCGCCAAACGCGCCGTGAGTCGCCGTATGGCTATCGCCACAGACGATCGTCATGCCGGGCTGAGTGAGGCCTAGCTCGGGGCCGATGACGTGAACGATGCCTTGCTTGGGATTGTTCAGATCGTAAAGCCGAATCCCGAATTCCTCACAGTTCTCCCGCAACGTGTCGACCTGTTTGCGCGAGATCTCGTCGATGATCGGCAGCGACCGATCGGTCGTGGGGATATTGTGGTCGGGAGTCGCGACCGTTCGCTCGGGGCGTCGCACCTTTCGTTGGTTGAGCCGCAAGCCTTCAAAGGCCTGGGGACTGGTCACCTCGTGAACCAAGTGCAGATCGATGTAAAGAATCGCCTGCTTGCCCGGTTCCGCGTGAACGACGTGCTCGTCCCAGATCTTTTCAAACAACGTGCGAGGCTTCGGCGAGATCATGACGATTTCCCAACCCATCAAGAAGAACCAAGAGCGCCGGTTCCCATGGCCGCGGATGCACCCGTCCCATCCCAAGCAACCACCAGGCGGCTACGAAACGTCCGACTGAATCCGGCAATATAGCCGCCAACACCGCGTTTCATCCAGCGTGCAGCCCCCCAAAGAAACCGCTTTCAGCCCGTGAGCTCGCCGGTCGGCCTGGCGGGCCCGTCGCGACTCCAATCGACGAGCCTCACGAGAATCCAAGTTCGATCGTCCCTTGGGAAAGCCGCCCGTTGGGATCGAGCGGGTGGATTGCGGAAGTGACCTAGACTTGGGCTCTCCCGGCCATGCGACACCCTCGTGCCGCGTCAATCATCCCGAGGCGGGCACGCCGAATAAGGGGATTGGAAGGGCTGAGCGAGTCGACATTGTTTGGGACTGGTGACATGTCCCGACAGCCTCATCCCGTTTTGAGCCATCATGATCGACCTTTTTGAAACCGTCGTGCTCCCGATTCTCCAAGGGATTGGTGAGTTCCTCCCGATCAGCTCGAGCGGACACCTCGTCATCGCGGAAGAGTTTGGGGGGCAGCCCCCCAACGCGTCGTATAACGTCTTGCTTCACCTGGGAACCCTGGTGTCGATCGCCGTGGTCTTTCACCGGAGGATTATCCAGCTCCTCGTGGCCGACCGCCGAGTGATTCCCTTGCTCGTCGTGGGCACGGTCCCCGCCGCCGTTCTGGGGCTGACGATCAAGGCAACTTGCGAATCGGTCCTCGAAAGTGCCTTGCTCGCGGGTTGCATGTTGCCACTTACGGGCGCGTTGATTTGGTGGTCGAACCGCCGTCCCGATGGGTCCCTCGAGTACCGAGATCTCAACTGGCGGCAGTCCTTGCTCATCGGCGTATTTCAATCTTGCGCGTTGCTGCCGGGGCTCTCGCGAAGCGGATTCACGATCGCGGCTGGCTTGATGCTCGGTCTGCGTCGCGATCAGGCCACGACGTTCTCTTTTCTGTTGGCGATTCCGGCCATCCTGGGAGCCTCGGTCCTCGAGGGGAAGGACATGTTGACCGGTGAAGCGCCGCTACCAACCGCGGGGCAATGGGTGGGAGCCGCGGTAGCCGCCGCGGTGGGAATCGCCGCTCTGCACTGGTTGGTCCGCTGGGTCGAACAAAAGAAGCTGCATTGGTTCGCCTTCTGGTGCATCCCATTTGGATGCGTCGTGGTTGTCTGGCAACTGGCGCTTCTGCTGGGTTGAGTACCCGCGTTTCGGGACCAATGACCGTGTCTCTCACGACCACGTTCCGCCCCGTAAGCGCCGGCCTAACCGATTCCGACCCCATGAGGCCCGTGAGCCGCGGCCGGTCAATCCG
>JAGQPS010000022.1:2154-32187 GCA_020426595.1 Planctomycetales bacterium | reverse complement strand
CGGTAGGCGGGCGATGCGATGTACTGATCCCACACCACTTCGAGCTTGATCTGCGGATAGACCGCGACTTGATGACACGAGACGCAGAACGTCGACTCGCTGAGCTGCTCGAACTGAATCGCGCGACGGTGAATGCCTTGCCCAACTCCTTGAGGCACGTCGCGCACCTTGAAGTGGTCGGCATCATCGAGCACGCGTTCGACGCCGAGCCCATCTCCCGCGCCAACGACGGGTGCGAGAAGATCACCCGGCTCCAGCCGACGCTCGCCATTGGTCTTGCCGTATTGCTCGGTCACCCGATGGCAGGCGACACAAGTGACTCCTTCGCGAAAAACTCTTGGGCCACTCCAGATTGGCTGATCACGGCGTAGACCCATCGCCGTGGCGACCGGCGCGTGGCAACGCAAACAGAAGTACCCGACGGTGCCGCCAGCGAGTTTGTTGAGCGTGTCCTCGAAACGATGGAACATCGGCGAGAGACCGGCATAGGCGTGGTTGGAGACCGCCCACTCCTCATAAATCTGCTTATGACACTTCGCGCATTCGGTCGCGGAGGGAAACGGCGTTTCGGCGAAAACGTCGGCGTGTGGATCACAGTCACACGGATCCACGGGAACCAGGACTCGGCCCGCTTCGGTCGCGTTGCGATGAGGGTTGAAGTAGGCATCGACCGAGGCAAGATCGGAGCGAGGCCGATACACCGGCTCGCCCGTCGCGTGTGCTCCGTTTTCGGCTGGTGTCTCCCAAGCCACTCGCGGAGCCCCGTAGGGAGTCGTCTCTCCCGCGTAGGTGGCCGCGGAGGGTTGTTCGGCCATCGCGTACGGCGGTCGCATGGGAGCGCTAGGGTAAAACCCAGATTGAGGAGCCTGAGCGACGAACGCGGGCGGTGTCGTTGGGACTCCGTGATTCGGTGCAGGGCCGTTGGGCGGGAGGCCGGGCATGTCGGTTAGGCACGCCGATGGAATGCCCGCCAGCTCGGCTGGCCAGGCTGGAAGACCGAGAGCCGCGGCGGCGTGAGCCTGGCTTTCGGCCGACGCGGGCGAGCTCCCGGAGGCGTGAGGAGAGCTGCCAGCGGAGGATGGGACTCCGAGTGCCGCGCTTCGAGCCGCGCCAGGACGAGTCGCGGTGGTCGGAGCCACTCTACCCGGCAATGCGGCTCGCTCGTCGTACGCCGCGCGCATGACTTGTCCGTCCAACCGGGGCGCGGGACGAGGCGCGGGGAACGGAAAGATCTCCGACGAGCCAGCGGATCGAGTGGACACATCGCGCGAGCTCGCGTCGGATGCTGCTGCGAGGGGCCGGACCCATGATGCGGGAGTTTCGTTCGTGCTGGGAACCGAGCCGCGGGGAGGCGGGGCGAAGCAATAGCCGAGCAACAGCGAGGCGCCGACCACGCTTCCGGCGACGAGGAGCGATCTTCGCTGATGTCCCGCTCGAGCAGAGGGCATGGCACTTACACTACGAGAGTTGCAATCGGACTAATACGACGGATGCATACAACCGCTCCTCCAGCATCGGTCATGTTTCCCGGCATGACGATGAAACCGAGCCGAGGCCCGACGGCCGTTGCGATGGGTCAAGTCGTGCCAATCGGTAGAGATTGCCCAAG
The DNA here is from genome assembly GCA_020426595.1 of Planctomycetales bacterium. GTDB lineage: Bacteria > Planctomycetota > Planctomycetia > Pirellulales > Pirellulaceae > UBA11682. The sequence continues at coordinate 30,578 of JAGQPS010000022.1, read as the reverse complement.
ATCTCGCGTCGTTCGCCAGGTCGAGCCAGCGAGCACAGCGTCTCGTGGACGCGCGCCGGAACGATGCGCCGGAAAGTCGCGGTTGATCGGATTGGGTGGTTTGGCGAAAAGAAAGGCCGCACGATGCCAAGCATCGCGCGGCCCAGGGTCTTGATGATTGTTAGGAGCCAAAGCTCCGGCAGTCTCCCGCCGAAGTCACGCATCGCGTCGATTTGGCGAGCGGCTTAGTTCAGCGGACGCGCCACCGAAATGCTGCGCCAGTAATCGAAAAGCGTTTCGGGCGACAGCACGCCGCCACCCATGCCGCTCTTCTTGATTCCGGCATAAGGGATTCCATGCGCGATCACGTTGTGCGCGTTGATCCAGCCGTTGCCGCAGTCAAAGGCCTCGGCCACTCGTTGGGCTCGAGCCAGATCGCTCGTCCAAACACTGTTGGCCAAGCCGTAGTCCGTGTCGTTGGCCATGGCGACCGCCTCGGACTCGGAACTGAAGCGACCGAGGTAGGCGACGGGGCCAAATATCTCCTCACGGGCCGCGACGTTATCGAGCGAACCGGCGAGCAGTGCGGGCTTCACGAAGAAGCCGCCGTCGCATCCCTCGACTTGAGCCGCTCCACCCTCAAGCAGCAGTTTGGCGCCTCCCGCGACTCCCTTCTCGAGATAGCCGAGAACGCGTTCACGCTGCTTCGCGCTGACCACGGGGCCCATCTCGCTGTCGGCTTCGCATTGATGACCGATTCGCACGGACCGCAATCGATCCACGCATTCGTCCACGAAACGATCGTAGATCTTTTCATGGACCAACCACCGAGTCGCATCGCAACAGACTTGCCCGGTATGGAAGGTGATGGCCTCGACCAGCTTTTGGGCCGTGACGTCCAGATCGACATCGTCGAAAATCACCGCCGCGCCCTTACCGCCCAGCTCGCATTTGACGGGCACGAGGTTGCGGCCGCAGGATTCGGCGACGAGTCGTCCGACTTCGGGTGAGCCAGTGAACGACATGCGTTTCAGCTTGGGATTATTCGACAGCGCGGCTCCGGTGGTTTCGCCGCGTCCTGGCACCACGTTGATGACGCCGTCGGGAATACCGGCTTCCTGGGCCAAGCGCGCGACGTACAACGTTGAAAGAGGCGTGTCTTCCGCCGGCTTCACCACGACGGTGTTGCCCGCCGCCAGCGCTGGGCCGAGGCCCCAACCGAGCAACAGAAACGGAAAGTTCCAGGGGATGATGAATCCACATGGCCCCCAGGGATGTCTGACGGTCCACGCGTCATGACCCTTGACCGCGAGAACCGTTCGCGGTTGAACGTGTTGAGCCAAGTCGGCGTAATAGCGAATCGAATCGACGAAGTTCGCCACGTCGCCTTCCGCTTGGGAGAGGATCTTTCCGGCATCCATCGATTCGATCTGGGCCAGATCCGACTGGTTGGCCTCGACGACGTCCGCCAGTCGGTGCAACTTGGCGCACCGCTCGTTGATCGGCAACGTCGACCACGCATTCGACCGGAACGTGGCCGCCGCCGCATCCACCGCCGCCGCGACATCCTCGGCGGTCAGATCAGCGACTCGAGCCAATTCCAGCCCGGTACCGGGATCGATCGACGTTACCGTCGCGTTGCCTCCGCCCATGACCTCGCGTCCATTGATCCAACCTCCGTGTCGCTCCTTATTCAAGAAGGCCTCGACGCGAGGACGTAACGCGGGGCGAGAAACCGTAGCCATGTTCTGCTCCTCTAATGAGGTGTGGGTGGGACCCGCTGGTGGGAAGATGGACCAGGGCGAACGACCCGGTTGATTCGACAAGGAAACAAGTCCAATCGTCGCGAGTACCGGTCAACCTTGAATCGCGATGGGGCGCTTCATGCCTGATCGTTGCTCGGCCAGGATAGGTCGCCGCCAATGGAACACTGTTGGGGCCGATTCGAGCCAGCCCGCGGGAACGCTTGCCTGAATGAGCTTCCTGCTCCCAATGCATCAGCCGGTGGACGACTTCGAGTCTAGCAGTCGTAACGATCGTGCTCAACGCGCGGGTGGGAGAACCACGGGGCGGGGCCCGGGCGGAACGCGATGAGGTCATCGTGGGCAGGGGCCGGACATTGACTGGCCGTCGCAGCGGGAAAGTCGCTCCATGCAAGGCCGATCGACCTACGCTTCGAGGATCCTTCCGCGGCGCGGTGAAGCGGACTGTCCGTTACGGGACTCGCGCGGCGGAGACTAGGGATGGTCACCTCCCCTTGCGACGACACTCTTCGTGCCAGAAAGAACCATCGTGCGAGCCATGACGCGGATACTGAGCGGGTATGCCTGCTTGCTGTTGGGTTTGACGGTCGCTGCCGCTCAAGAGTCGACGGGGAGTGTCGACCTACTGCGTTTGCAGGCTCGCCAAACCACTCAGCACGCGCTCGAACTTTACCGGGGCGAGGAGTATCGGGAAGCGGTGGATGAGTACTTGGCCGCCATCCAAGGTTGGCAACGTCTCTTGAATCGCTCGCCGCAAGACGCCGATGCCCATCGCCAGCTGTCGATCTGTGAACACAACCTCGTGTTCTGTCTGTTTCGGCCCGCGGAGGTGGAGGCGGAGGCGGCGCGGACCGCATTGGAGCAAGGCGATGCCGAGGGAGCCTATCGTCATTTCATGGCGGCGGCGGCAAGCTGCGAATGGGCTAGCGCGAGAAGGGCCGAGGAAGCACTGGAAACCAACCGAATCGCGTACATCAACAAAGCCGGTTTGGTCTTGGTGAGAAACGCCGATCGTCTCAGCGTGGAAGGGCTTCGCGAGACCTCGGTGTTGTGGTACGAACGAGCGGCGCGACACTTTCGCGCGCTATCGGATCGTCATCCGGACGTGACGGCCTTTCAGCGCAACTTGGATTACATCGAATTGAAGCGACTCCAGATTCGCTTTCTGACTCGCGGCCAACAAACGACACTTACCAGTGATGATCGTCTGGTTTCCTTCGCCGGCGAGGATGTCGCGGCGGTTGATTCTCTTCGCACGACCATCGTTTTTTGCTGGGCACGAACGATCCCAGGAAGCTGCGAACGACTCGAGCAACTCGATCGTTGGATGCAAGAACACCAAGACGAATCGATTCGCCTCGTGGCGATCTGTTTCGATCGAGCGCCCGGCTGGGGACAGGGGCTCGACGACGAAGCGGCTCAGTGGGCCACCGACTCGATCCAGACGACGTGTGTGTGGGCCGACTCGGATTGGATCGACGTCATGGGGATCCCGCAATCGCTTCCGACTCTCTGGCTCGTCAACGAAGAAGGCCAGATCGATGCCGATCCGGCCTTGGGTTTGCTGACTCTCGAGCAATTGCGCGATCGCATCGACGCGCGGCGTTGAGCGGGCGGGGTTGAGTGGATGACGTTGAGCAGGGGGCGTGGTCCGCGCGACCGGTCGCTTGCCACCCGAGGACCTTTTCGCGGGGCCCGTTATCGAGTCCGCGAAACCGAGCGAGCGGTCGTGGGACGTCGCATGATCGACTGTCCCGATCCGGAGGCTGGTCCGGGGAGTGGTCGCGGCGGTGTGGTCGGGGGAATGACTTCGGGCGAGGCGGCTGGGACCCTCACGCGTTCGCCTTCGATCAGCATGGTTTCTCCGTGCATGTGGGAACCATGGCCGCAGCCGCAATCGCTCGACGCGACCCCGCAAGTCGAACAGCTCGCCGTGGCTTCGTGATGCCGAACACCCAAGAGGACACCGAGCCCGGCCGCCGTGCCGGGGCGTGTGTTGCAGGTATCGCAATCGCGAAGCGGATACTCGCCCCAGTACATCTCGCCGCAGCCTCCGCCATTGAGGCCGTGACGGAGTTGTTCAATCGGATTGCGAGCTCGCACTTCGCCCGTGGAACAACTGGCGAGTCCACACGAATTGCAGCCGGCCGAGCCACATGACGAGACCGAGGCACACCCCGAAACGGGACCGAGCAACGCGAGCATTCCGAGCAGAGCGATGATCCGCGACATAACCAGACTCCCAACGATTTCCCAGACCAACTGACTCCTGCCCGGTTCAGTGAGGGAGGTAGAAGTCAGCGTAAACGGGGACTCCCCGCACAATCGTTATCGTCCGCAAGGTCTGCCTGATCGAGAAAATCTTCCTAAATTGCGGCGGCCGCTCGCCGGCATCGAGTCGGAGGCATTCCACTCGCGTTCGCAACGCGGCTAGGTGACTTGGGTTACGATGGCCGCTCCCGCCATCACGTGACTCGAGGTCCATCATGAGTGAATCCGCAAGTACCGTCTCCGATGCGGCGAGGCAGCCGACCGGGCCGCTGGGCATTTTGAGCCTGCATCATGTTTCTCGGACAACCACGGACTTGGAGGCATCGCTCGGCTTCTACGTCGACTTGCTTGGATTCCAGCCCCTGCGTCGACCCCCGTTCTCCTTTCGTGGTGCCTGGCTCTATGGCTATGGATTGCAGATCCACCTAATCGAGCGCGAGGCGGATGCGAGTCCCTTGCCGATCGAGCCTCGTCGCGATCACATCGCGTTTCGCGTCGCCGATATCGAAGCGGTGATCGCGAGGTTTCAAGCTCATGACATTCAGTTCGTGGAGCGAGTCAACGCGGGTGGCATTCGCCAGATCTTCATTGCCGATCCCGACGGTCACCAGCTCGAGTTCGCGGTCGTACCGGAGCCGACACGGGGTTACGAAGGGGCGGAATGACGCTCCCCGTGTTCCAAATGCTGGCAGTCCGACCTGATTGCTTGCCTCGTGACGGATCGAGCAAAGCGGACAAGGTGCTGCGTCCGAGAGACAAGAGTTAAGTCGAGATCGCCGCGCGCTCGTTCCGTCGTCGACAAAGGGGACGCCGCTCGCCACGATCCGACTCGCCGTGCTCCATGTTTCCGCAGGGGGGGAACCTGACGGGACCAGGACATGCAGGTCATGCGACTGCCATTCATTCGCTCGGTACTTAGTCGAATCGCCGCTGGTCACTCGTCCGTTCGGTACGACGTGCCGCTGGAAGGCGAAGCGTCCTTGAAGCGCGCGGCGACTGAGCGAGAGCTATCACGCCGAAGCGACGCGCGACGATTGTCGCGGCGATTTGTCGTATTCGGTTCTCTATCGTTCGTGCTCGCGGGTTGCGCCTCGTGGCCGGCGGTCACTCATCCTCCACAGCTCCACAATCCGTTTCCGCAGTTGGAACGGATCGCGGTCATGCCGTTCTTCAATCAGAGCAACGCGCCAACGCTGGATGGATTCGAAGTCGCCGTCGCCTACCAAACCGAGCTCCAGAAGATTCCCGGTTTCCAAGTAATGCCGGTGGGAGTCGTCGAGCAGTACCTCAAGGATGGCCAATTCTCGCTGGATCCAACCACGGACTTCCAGGCTCTGGCGCGGGACTTGGGCGTGGATGTCTTGGTGGTTGGCGCGATCACCGACTACGACCCGTACACGCCTCCGCGCATCGGGTTGGCCATCGATTGGTATGCGGCCAACCCGGGGTTTCATCCGATCCCCGTCGGCTATGGGCTTCCTTGGGGGACTCCCGAAGAGGAGTTCCTTCCCGATGCGCTGGTGCGCGAGACCGAGTTTGAGTTGGCTCAGCAGCAGCTTCAAACGCAGACCCCATCGGACGAGGTCGAGCCAGGGGAGTACCCCGTTCCTGGCTTGCCATCCGATTGGCCCGATCCCCAAGGTCTCGTTCCACCAGAGCCGTTGGCCGGGCGTCCTCCTTCACGACCCTACCACGGTCCGATCATGGAGTTGGTTCGGCAATACGACGCCGCGGATGACGACGTCCTGGCAAAGCTTCAGGTTTATGACTCCTGGCAACCCGAGGCGAGGCCGGGAGGATGGAAGGGCCGGCTCAAACGGTCCGAGGACTTTACTCGTTTCTGTTGTCACATGCACATTGCGGAGATGTTGGCAGCAAGAGGAGGCGTTGATCGATCCTCATTGGTGTTTCGAGTTCCCGGAGGCCGATAACCGATCTCTACGGACAGGGAGGCGACGACGACTGTTCCAGTTCGCACGGTCGTCGGAGTCAATGAGTTTCGGGCCGAAGGGAGTCAGAAGTGTCTGAAGACATCAACGTACTGGCGTTGGTCAAAGGGGAAGAGCGATACATCTTCCTTTATGACGATGGCAGTCGCGCCGAAACGCTTAGAACGCTCGGGCGTTTCGCGTCCGATGCTGAATTGAGCTTCACCTGGTATGACGCCGCGGTGTTAAGCCAAAAGGTGCGGGCTCAGCAAGCCGAGGAAGCGCCGGCACATCCGGCTCCCGCCACTCCTCGCTTCAAGCCATTGCCAGCGATCGATCCATCGCAAGACACCGAGTAGCCGCCGCTAGGTGCTCGCTCACTTCACCGCCAGCGTGCGCTGTCGCTTGAGTGGAACCGTCGGCCGAGAGGGCGACGGTCGGTGACGGAGTAAGGGCTTCACCCGCTGGTCGCGGTGTTGAGTGAAAGAGTCCTTTCGGAGAACGAGGCGCTAGGCGTGGGATCAACTCGTGATCAAGGTCGATTGGATGTCGCCTCGGAGCGGTTTCTCCGTTATCTCAAGGCGGAACGCAACGCGTCCGAACTGACCATCAAATCGTATCGCGAGGATCTCCAATCGGTCGTGGCGTTTCTCCAGGGCGAGCAAGAATCGCCGCCCCATACGAGTCAAATCACGCTCCATGATCTGCGCGGCTATGTCGGAGCCATGCACGAGGCGGGCTATGCCAAGTCGTCGGTGTCGCGACGTCTGGCTTCGATCCGCTCGTTCTTTCGGTTCGCACAGCGCGAAGGTTGGGTGACTCAGAATCCCGCCAAGCCACTCCGCAACCCGCGTCCCGATCGCAAGCTGCCTCATACGCTTTCGACCGATGAGATCGATTGTTTGTTGCGCACTCCGCCCACCGATCAACCCGCCGGGCTGCGCGATCGGGCGATCCTCGAGACGATGTACTCCGCCGGACTGCGCGTGAGCGAGACCGTTTCGTTGAACGAGGAAGACCTCGATCAAATCCAAGGGATCGTGCGGGTCCGAGGCAAAGGAAAACGCGAACGATTGGCGATGCTCGGCTCGCACGCCTCCACGGCCATTTCCCAGTGGTTGGCCGTTCGGCGGCTGCATCCCAAGGACGATGTGCCGGGACGGCGTCCCGTGTTCACGAATCGTTTTGGGAGGCGCCTAACGACTCGCAGCGTGGCTCGCATGTTGGAGAAGCACTTGGCGCTCAGCGGGCTCGATCAGCGCACGTCGCCTCACACCTTGCGTCATAGCTTCGCGACGCACTTACTCGACCGTGGCGCCGACATTCGGTCGGTTCAGGAACTGCTGGGGCACAAGAGCCTCGTGACCACGCAGATCTATACGCATGTCAGCACGGCGGGCTTGCGGGAAGCCTACGAAAAAGCTCACCCTCGAGCGCATCGAGGGTGAGCCAATGTTTGATTTCGTGGGGCCTCACTCAAACGCGGACCCAATTAACGCGGATCAATGAGCGCGGACCCAAAGAGCCGCGTGGCCGTTAAACAATGCCGCGTTTGACCGCCCACACCGCCGCGGCGGTGCGATCGGGCGTATCGAGCTTGCGCAAGATGTTTTGCACGTGCTCTTTCACTGTTTCGATGCTGATGCTGAGTGACTGTCCAATCTCTCGATTGCTCAATCCCAAGGCGATGTGACGCAGCACCTGCAATTCGCGATTGGTCAACGGAATATCGTCGTCCGACGCATCCCGCTTGCGGCTCATCGCGGCTCGCACACCTTGAATCGGGCTGTCCTCGCGAGGACCTTCTCCGGTCGCGGCCCGGCGAACGGTGTCGATCACGGCTTCCTTTGGCGAACCCTTGGTGACGAAGTCGACCGCGCCCAAGGCAAGCGACCGAGCCAAGTAGCTCGGGTTGTCGTAAGTGGAAAGCACGACGACTCGGGTATCGGGCGAAGCGGCACGCGCTTCCTCGATCGCGGCGAGCCCATTTCGTTCCGGCATCTTGATATCGATCACCAGCACGTCTGGTTTCAAATCGCGCGTGGCGGCAATGGCTTCCGCCGCATTGCTGGCTTGCCCCACCACCTCAATGTCGGACCCCTGCATGATCGAGACCAAGCCTTCTCGCACGACCTCATGGTCGTCGGAAATGACGACTCGAATTGACATGTTGAACTCCTCGTTAATTCCATCCACTTGTTGCCGTACGGAATGCCGGACGTCGCGAACAACTTTCGACTTCAGCCAAGTTCGGCGAGAGGCACTCGAAGGGATGCCGCCCCAAAATCGCCCCCTCATCACGCTTCGTCGTGGTTACGTCGAGGGGTCGGGAAATCCCTAGGTATCCTAGCACTACTTGTACCGGGAGGCGACCCCAGGTCGACGGGATGAGGTCACGCACCCCCCTGATACCTAGAGTCTTCGTGCAGATTCTACCAGGGGCAAGAGAGGAGGGGGCCGAATTCGGGTGGCGGACTCCCGCGATGCCACAATGGCGCAACGGCCGTTCAAAGTCGCGTAATGGTTCGAGGGGTGGGTGTGGCGGAGTCGCGACACGACGTTTTCTTTGGTTCTCATGGCGTTTTCATTTCACTTCAGGGGCTACCAGACCCCACGCCGCAAGCCGTGACGTAGATAAGTTTCAACATCAGCGACTAAGTCGCCGCAATTCGCCACTGCGTAGTTGAGACCAGAGATGAGCATGAAGACGCCCCCTCGAGCCCGCATCCTGCTAGTTGACGACGACCGAAACCTTTTGGAGTCCATGGGAGACTGGCTCCGCTCAAAGGGATTCGGTGTCGACGAAGCCGCCTCGTGCGAATCCGCTCGCCTAGCGTTTCAAAAGGAGCGGTTTGATCTCGCCCTCGTTGATCTTCGATTGGGCGACGGAGATGGCTTTGATGTCCTCTCGGAGATGCGCAAATCCTGCCCCGAGACCCCCGTCATTCTGATGACCGGTTATGGGACGGTGGATACAGCGATCGAAGTCATCCGCGCGGGTGCCTTTGATTTGCTCACGAAGCCCTTGATCGACCAAGAGTTGGAAATGGCGATCGATCGGGCCCTGCGGCAAAAACGAGTTCTCGAGGAGAATCACACGTTGCGAGCCCAGCTCGACGAGCGTTTCGGGCTCGACAACATCGTCGGTTCCGATCCCCGCATGTCACGTCTCTTCGAGGTCATTCAGAGCGTGGCCGATACCCGCGCCACGATTCTGATCACGGGCGAGAGTGGCACTGGTAAGAGCCTGATCGCCCGAGCCATTCATCGACTCAGTCACCGACGCGATGCTCCCTTCGTCGAAGTGGCGTGCGGCGCGTTGCCCGAGACGCTACTCGAGAGCGAATTGTTCGGTCACGTCGCCGGTTCATTCACCGGAGCGACGGGCAACAAGATCGGCAAGTTCAAACAGGCCGACGGAGGCACCCTGTTCCTGGACGAAATCGGCACCGCCTCACCGAGCCTGCAAGTCAAACTGCTCCGAGTCCTCCAGGAGCTGCAGTTTGAGCCGGTGGGAGGTACCGAGACTCTCACCGTGGACACGCGCGTCGTGCTCGCCACCAATGAGGACCTCGAGGCGGAGGTGGCCAAGGGACGGTTCCGACAGGACCTGTTCTATCGGATCAACGTCATCAACTTGGAGCTCCCGCCGCTGCGCGAGCGAATCTCCGATATTCCCTCGCTCGCGGATCACTTCTTGCGTCAAGTCACGAAGGAAACCGGCAAGCCCATCGACGGTTTCGACTCGAGCACCATGGCCGCCATGCAACAGTATCACTGGCCTGGCAACGTGCGTGAGCTTCAAAACGTGGTGGAACGCGCGGTCCTGCTGGGACGCGGTCGGCAAATCGAAGTGGCTGACTTGCCCAGTCATCTCAGCCGAGGCGTCGAGCACACGGTGTCTCACAGTTCGGCCCGCACACTCACTCTCCGCGAGGCTCTCGAGGGACCCGAACGACAGATCATTCTTCAGTCGCTCAAGGAGCACGGTTGGAACCGTAATGCCACGGCGGAAAGTCTCGGTATCAACCGCACGACGCTCTATAAGAAGATGAAGCGGCTCGGGCTCGAATGCCCGGCCGGAGCGTTCTAGGCCTCGCCGTCGACTCCATCGTATGTCACCCACGCCTCGGTATCTCATCAGTACCGAGGCGTTTTGCTTTGGGTGACTTCCCATTGGCAGGCTTCAGAAGATCCATCCCGCCAACGATCCGCCCAGCCGATCGATTGGCCAACGCGAAGTTGTCTCGCGTGATCGCTTCGAAGGTCGAACTCGTCACGTTGGGAGTTTGGATCCTCCTCCCGGCGCGAGCCGCGAGACCTCGTGGCTCGGCGAGACCGAGTGTGGCTGGGTGTCGCCCTAGCCAAACCTCACTCCCGCGGCGTTATCGACCCGCGGGACGCATCCGGGCCCGCGCTCGTGCCACACGGCCTCCCTCTTGTGACACATGGCGACTGAAACCGTCGTGCCGACGGCGTTCTCCGACGATTCGCTCGTCCAGGGCCCGTTGACCGTCCGGAAGCGAACTTCGATAATCCCCGACTTGGTTGCTTCGCGTTCTTTTCTCGCTGAGACCCCCGAATGAAGATCCACGAGTTCCAAGCGAAAGAGATCTTCCGCCGCGAAGGTGTCGCGGTTTTGGATAACTACCCTGTCCGCGATCCGGCCGCGGCCGCCGAGGCTTTTAAGCAACTCGGCGGTGGCTTGGCGGTCGTGAAGGCTCAAATTCATGCCGGCGGTCGTGGCAAGGGGACCGTGGTTGAAGTGCCGACCCAGCGCGGCGTGCAGTTGGTGAAGTCGGCCGAGGAAGCCGAGCAAGTCGCCAAGAACCTGCTCGGTAACCGACTGGTGACGATCCAAACGGGTGCCGAAGGGCAGCGCGTGGGCCAGGTGTTGGTCGAAGCCGGCTGCGATATCGACCGTGAGATTTACTTGGGGATCGTCCTCGATCGGGCCGTCAAAAAGCCGGTCCTGATGATGTCGGCCGAAGGAGGCGTGGAGATCGAGAAGGTCGCCGAAGAGCATCCCGAGAAGATTCTCAAGGAGCACTTCGATCCGGCCTATGGCGTGGAATCGTACCAAGTACGGAAGCTCTGCAAGCAACTCGGCATCGAGGGGGCCGCGGTTCGCAGCGCGGACAAGTTCATCAAGAAGTTGGCCGAAGTCTATGTGAAGTACGACTGCAGCCTCGTGGAAATCAACCCACTGGTGCTGACCAAGAAGGGTGAGCTGATCGCGCTGGATGCCAAGGTCACTTTTGACGACAACGCGATGTTCCGGCATCCCGACATCGTGGAGCTTCGCGATCTCTCCGAGGAGGACGAGTCGGAAGTGCGTGCCGGAAAGGCCGGGCTGAGCTACGTCAAACTCGAAGGCAACATCGCGTGCCTCGTCAATGGTGCCGGCCTCGCCATGAGCACCATGGACATCATCAAGCTGCATGGCGGAGAGCCGGCGAACTTCCTGGACGTCGGAGGCGGAGCCAACGCGGAGCAGGTGACCGAGGCGTTCCGCATTCTGCTTTCCGATAGCAACGTGAAGGCGGTTCTCGTCAACATCTTTGGCGGAATCATGCAATGCACGACGATCGCCAAGGCGCTGCTCGAGGCTTATCGCACCGTCGGCTTTAACGTCCCCCTCGTCGTGCGTTTGGAGGGGACCGAGGTCGAGGAGGGGCGCAAGATCTTGGCGGAGAGCGGTGTCAACATCATCACCGCCGATGGACTCACCGACGCCGCGAAGAAGGTCGTCGCCGCGGCTCAAGTCTAAGGCCAAGACGGTTTTGATACCGGAGCTTGGCTCGTTCGATCGCCGAGGCGCCGAACTCCTAGGAAACACAACTCGAACGCTCGCGGATCGGACTCTCGATTCGATTACCCGTCAGGGACTAAACCGCCATGAGTATCTTGATCAATCGTGACACCAAAGTGATCTGCCAAGGCATCACCGGCAAGGCCGGAGCGTTTCACACGCGCGGATGCTTGGAGTACGGCACCAAGATGGTCGCGGGCGTGACTCCGGGGAAGGGTGGACAAACCGCCGAGGGACTGCCGGTGTTCGACACCGTTTCGGAGGCCGTGCATGAGACGGGAGCGGACGCCACGATGATCTTCGTGCCGCCTCCGTTTACCGCCGATGCGATCCTCGAGGCCTTGGATGCTGGGATTAAGGTGATCGTCGCGATCACCGAAGGCGTGCCGGTCATCGACATGGTGCGCGTGTACGAACGAGTGAAAGCCGCCGGGGCTGTCTTGGTTGGCCCGAACTGTCCGGGCGTGATCACCGCCGAGGAGTGCAAGATCGGCATCATGCCGGGCTATATCCACAAACGCGGCAAGGTTGGCGTCATGAGCCGTTCGGGCACGCTGACCTACGAGGCGGTGTGGCAAACCACCTCTCGCGGTCTCGGGCAAACGACCTGTGTCGGTTTGGGCGGTGACCCCATCGTCGGCACCTCGTTCATCGATGTCCTGCAATGGTTCGAGGACGACTCGGAAACCGAGGCGATCCTCATGATCGGCGAGATTGGCGGCACGGCCGAGGAAGAAGCGGCCGCGTACGTACAGCAGCACATCACCAAGCCGGTCGCGGCGTTCATCGCGGGCACGACCGCCCCTCCAGGCAAACGGATGGGGCATGCCGGCGCGATCATCTCCGGCGGCAAGGGTACCGCCTCGGAAAAAATTGCGGCTCTGCGCTCGGCGAATATCGAAGTCGCCGACTCGCCGGCCGATATGGGCGAGGCGGTCGAGCGAGCGATCGCCAACCACCGCTAGACCGACGGGCTTAACCACCGCCCCTCGCTCCGGGCAAACCTGAAAAACCGACGACCGAAGTCCGGGGGGATCCCATCGGGACTTCGGTCGGTTTGGTTTCTGGGGCTATTCGCTCGCGCAGCGTGGCTTGAGTATCCCGCGGCGCGCACCATGACTTAACCTTCCAGCAGCGCGGAGAAGGGTCTCCGGATTGTTGTAGGGAGTCGGGTGGCGATGACTTATGTCCTGTTTGTAGCCTTGCTGAACTTGAGCCTTGGGATGGTTGCCGCCGTCTTGCTCAAGCGACGTCTCGAGTCGCCGCCAGCGCCCGAAGTTAAACGCCGCCGTCGCCCCAAGGCGAAACGACTCAAGGGCGATCTCGTTAGCCTGAACGTCAAGCCGGTCTCGGCATCCGCGACCAGCACGGCCGAGCCTGCCGAACCGGTCGAGAAGCCACCGGCGGCACCCATCACGTTGCCACAAGAATGGCAAGCCACCCTCGGCGATATGCCGTTCACCGACTTGCTTGAACCAGCCGGCTGGTTGCTCCACAAAACCGCGATTGAGTTACTCACCAAGGTTGGCAAGGAGGCTAGTACGGTCAGGGATCTGGCGGGAGCTCAAGCGGGTGATGGACAGTTCACGAAGATCTCGAAGCTCGTGACCGATTGCGGTGAGTTGCTGCGAGCGCGAACGACGCAAATCGACGAGGCGCTGCAGGCGGCCGGATTTCAGTTCGGGCCTCTTACGTCGATCGCGGTTCGCCTGGAATCCTATCTGCAGCAAGTCCGCGACGAGTTGGATAATGTCGACCAGGGCTTGGCCAACAGCTCGCATAGCGACGAACGTCGGGCCGAGCACCTCGCGGATGCCTACCATGGCACCGCACGTCTCCTGCATGATCTCCGAGACCAAGCGGAAGCGATCGCCGTCGCGGTCTTGGCGGCGACCGGCCGCATCGGCGATCCCGCGACCGACTCGTTCCGCGACGCCAATTGGAGTCTGCCTAATCGGCTTGATCTCGAGCGGGCGTTGCAAGAGTGGAATGAACAAAACCCAGGGCATGAACGGCTGGCGAGCTTCGTGCTTTACGACGTCGACCAAATTCGGACTTTCAACGAAGACCTGGGACTCGACAAGGCCGAGAAGATCCTGGCCGCCGTCGGTCGCATCTACCACGATGGCATTCGACACAATCGAGGCTTCGACCGCATTTTCCGAATCGGCGGCCAGCAGTACTTGTTGTTCCTTGGCGACACGAGCCCGCAGAACGCGGCCTTTGCCTCGGAACGGATCCGCCAAGCGCTTTTGCAAATGACGATTCGCTGCGAAAACAAGACCTTCCAAGTATCGAGCGCGGCCGTCGTGGCGGCTTTGCAAAAGACGGATACCAGCGAGACACTGTTGGAACGTTTGTCCCTGGCGATTCGGCGCGTCAAGAAGACGGATGTGCGTAGTACCGTCATCACGCACGATGGAAAAGTCAGTCCCGCCGAGGCCAAGGCCTATCAGTTGCCCGGCCAAGTGATCGAAGTGTGAGCTCCTCGGGATTCGCCGAGGCGTGACTGGTCCTAGGTCCGCTCCCCTTCGGCGCTCGCCAAGTCATCACGTCGCGCGACGAGAATGCGTGGGTGTCCCGCAAGGTCCTTCTTGATCTCGATGGCCCGCATCTTGGGCGTCGCTTGAATCCGCTCGAACAACGCATTCGCGATCAATGGGCTGGTCTCGATAAACAGCCAGCCACCTGGCCTAAGGTGCTCGGCGGCCCCGGCGATGATTCGCTCGGTACACGCCATCCCATCGTCACCGCTGAACAGCGCCAGTTCGGGTTCATGAGCGACGACATCCGTCATGAGCGACTCTCTTTCGCGCAGGCCAATGTACGGCGGGTTCGCGACGATCAGATCGAACTGCTCGCCCGCGACTCCCGCCCATAAATCGCCTTCACGAAACTCGATTCGCTCATTCAGGCCGTGATGCTCGGCGTTGTCCCGGGCCACCTCGAGCGCTGCCGCGGAGATGTCGGTCGCCACCAGTTCGGCCATCGCATACTGGGTGCCAATCGCGACGACCACGGCGCCGCTTCCCGTACAGAGATCCAAGATCCGCGGCGACGACGGCTTCTCTCGTCGTAGCACGTCCAACGCCGCGACGACCAAGAACTCGGTTTCCGGACGTGGGATCAAGACGGCCGGAGTGACTCGAAAGCGGAGCGAGAAAAACTCCTTCTCGCCGGTGAGATAGGCGACGGGACGCCCCTTGGCTCGCTCCTTGATCGCCTCGCGAAACCAAACCCGTTTTTCGTCCGGCGGACATTCCTCGTAGCGGACATAAAGCTGAATGCGAGGCCATCCCAGCGCGTGGCTTAGCAGCACTTCCGCATCGAGGCGAGGAGAGTCGGCTCCATGTTTGGAAAGGTAGTCGGTCGTCCATTCCAGCAGGCGTTTGACCGTCCAGGGTGCATCCGTGGTCATGAGTGGCGAGACTCTCTGGCGTGAACTGCCGCACTACCGGCAGGTGAGGAGACGAGCCCTCCCATCCTGATGGAACACGCCGCCGAGTCGCATCACTCATCGCGGTCGCATTCGGGCTCGGTGTTCATTTCTGCGTGCTTTATCGCAGGTTCCCAGGCGATTGGGGAGACCAGGCAAGCCTCATGCGACTCCCGTGGAACAATCGCCGCCAGCACGGCTCGCCCCCAGAAACGAGCCTCCCCAGTCAGGCTCCCCGCCGCCAATCATCGCTCCCCGCACGGCACCGGCCGCGATGAGCTAGGAAGCGTCGGACGCCAACATGCGCCGCAACAGGTCGAGCGTTCCAGGAACTCCCACTTGGCTCTTGCCGAACGAGGCGTGAGCCCCGAGTTCAAGGGCTCGGGATTGCGCCGCCGCCTGCTCGCTCAGAAGAACAAATCGAGTCGAAGGGTGGGACGGCACGAGTTCTCCGAGCCATTCCACTCCCGAACACTGATCACCATCGAAGATTCGATTGAGAAAAACGAGATCGAAGGACTGTTCGGCCAATTGCCGCGCGGCCTCGGCTTGACCCATCGCGCGGACGAAGTGGACCGACCCCAGGCCGGCGCACATCGACTTGAGATGCGAATCGTCGAACCCACAGTTACCGACCGACAGTACATTCACGCCACGAGTCCTTTCGTTAGACGCCATCCAAGCCAGCGTGTTATCGATCACCAAACGTCGTGTTCGACGGGCGACGGTCAAGCGGGAGCGCTCGGAAGCCCGGCCCACCAAGCGGCACGAAGCGAGGGTTGTTGAACGTCCCGTTGCCACCTCCCCGTGGAAACGAACCATTCCCACCTGGGTTCATACGGGGGAAGGTCCCATTGCCTCCGGCTCCAGGGAACGAGCCGTTCGCTCCACCGAGCGGCCATCGTCGACCAAAAGTACCGTTGCCACCCAAGCCACGAGGGGCGGAAAGATTGCCACCGCGAGCGAACGTGCCATTGCCGCCTCGAGGAAAGGACGAGTTGCCCCGGATTCCCACGAACGACTGGTTGGCCGCCGGGCGACGTGATTGGCTGAATGCGTTCCCCTCGCCGCCGCGCAAACCGAGTCGCTGGGCGAGCTGGTAGAGGTCGGATCGCTCGACTTGATCAATGTCCACGGACACCGACTCGCCGGCCGACGAGTCCGTTTGCGCCAAATTTCCCGAGCGTTGCACACAACCGGTCGCGCTCAGGGCGATCGCCGCCAACAGGAAGAGGCAGCAACGATGGACCACCGAAATTCGCAGGTGCCCACGACAAGCTTCCGCGGAATTAAATGCAAGGCGAGAAGTCACGGTGAAATCCACTCCGAATCGACGGCGCCGATCGAAATCGGCTGGGCGAATAGTCTGGCAAAGGGTGCGATCTCGTGCCTCCCACGGAACGCGACTCGAAATCGCTGAACCGAGAGCCGCACGAAAGAGGCCGGCAAGGGGGCGGTTGCCACCAAACTCGCGCGACTCCAACGGTATCGGTAAAGTCCCACGAATGGCCATGGATGCAAGCGGCTTGGACAAATAGCGCACGGAAATTCGCCGGTTGCCGAACCGCTCACTTTGTCAAATTAGTCCGAGGCCTGGAGCGGGGCAAGGCAGTGGCTTTGAGGGGCGGCCAGATGAGGGGCTTTGATGGGGAAGTACGCCGGTTACCCTAACTGGCATGTTTTTCATTCACCGACCCTGCCACGAGCAACGTCAGGATTCCAGCGTTTGAGTCGTTGGACGATCGGCGGAATGTCGTCAGTCTCGGGGGAAACCTGGTATGAGCACGTATCGCATCGTCGACTTCGCGGCCCTACCCGCGGTCCCATGCCCTTGTGGTTCGGCTCGCCGTGCCTTGGCGGATGAACCCGCTTTTCCGGGGACTCTGCACGTCACTCAGATTCGCGGAGCGGCTCAGAAACACTATCACCGAAGCTTGACCGAGACGTATTACATCTTGCGGGCGGAGGAGGGGAGCTGGATCGAACTCGACGACGATCGCGTCGCGTTGCGGGAGTCGATGGCCGTTGTGATCCCTCCCGGAGTGGCGCACCGGATCGTGGGCAATGTCGACATTCTGAACATCGTCGTGCCCAACTTCGATCCAACGGACGAGGTCCTGGTCGACTCCGACGCGGTCGACTGACTCCTGCTGGAATCGAGACGAGGGGCGAGCGTGCTTCTTACAAGCCGCGGGCGTTCACCCCGAGCGATGCTTCTTGGGGGCGGGCAAGATTCGGCGAGCCCGTTCCGTGGCTCAAGTGAGCCGACGCCCGGCGTAGCGCCACCGCGTCGCGCCTCTCGCGGCGGGGAAACGTCTCCTTAGCCGCCCACAGGTCGGGACAGCGGCCGATCCAGCTCTTCTTGAGCCAAGTTCCGCGTGGGAAGTGGATTCATGGGGATGGATCTCACACGGTTCACCATGATTCCCCCTCTCGCGTTTGGAAACGGTGCTTCCAGGGAGTGATGAATGCCAAGAGCGCTGAGCTGCTGGCGACGAGTCGCGCGTTAAAGTCCGCCTAGCTTTCCGCCTCTTCGCGACCGTCAATGTTTCGCTTTTCGTAAACGTAAGTGGTTGGAAGAAAAAAAGTTAGGCGCATTCAAGGCGGGTTTCTCACCCTTCCGATACCCATGCTGTCGCCGAGTTCCAAACCGGCGATTGCCTAGCGGCGAATCATCGTCAGGTGTTGGTTCGGACACTGCGGGTCAAGGATTGGCTCGACCATCACCGACGGAAGACCCAGGAACCAAAGTCTGCGACCCAGCTTCCCTCCCGCAACTCCCAAGGTCATTGGCCTTTGGCCTCGGAGTGGTTCGCCTCGCCCCGGTTTCTACTGGCGGCAAGGGACTAAGGGCGGTGCGAATTAGGAAGTCCACACAGACTCAGGTTCTCAGAAAGGAGACGTGTCTCGATGAAGTTGAATATTGCCTTCGCTTCGCTCGTGGCGAGCGTGGCCCTGTGCTCCCAAAGCTTCGGTTTCGATTTGCTCGACCGAATGCTGGGTGGCTCGGGCTGTGGCTGTGAGGTCAAGTGTTGTGAGACCTCGCTGAGCTGCTGTGAAGCCGATCCGAGCTGTGGATGCGACGTTGTCGACCCCAGCTGCGGATGCAACGCTGATCCCTGCTGCACCGCCGATCCTTCGTGCGGTTGCAACGTTGTCGATCCTTCGTGCGGTTGCCAGCCTTCGTGCTGCGACCCTTGCGGAAGCAGCTGCTGCCGTAAGCCGTTGATCCAAATCAACTTGCCGAAGATCAAGTTGCTGCAACTCCGTCGCTGCAAGCCTTCCTGCTGCACCGATCCGTGCTGCGAGGATCCTTGCTGCGAAGACCCCTGCTGCACCAGCGATCCGTCGTGTGGTTGCAACGTGGTCGATCCTTCCTGCGGTTGTGAAGTGACTCCGTGCTGCAAGCCGCGTCGCGGTCTGCTCGACCGGATCTTCGCTCGCCACAGCTGCTGCGAAACCGATTGCTGTGACGCTGGCTGCGAAGCCACCTGCGGTGCCGCTCCTTGCGGTTGCCACTCGGCTCCGGCCGCCGCCGACCACGGCGACGCCCCGGTTCCTCCGGCTCCGGTTGTCGATCCGGCCGCCTTCTCGGCTCCGGTTCCGGCTTTCGCTGCTCGCTAAGCTGCACTGATCAACCTCGTCTCGGCGAGGCTAATCAAAGCATCTCGCTCGACCCGGTCCGGCAACGGATCGGGTCGAGTCGTTTCTTGACCCAGTTGAATCCCAAGTTCGAACGCCCTTGAGGTTCCGGCACTCGAGTTCAACCTGGGGCTTTCGCCGCTCTTGCTCCACTCACTCCCATGCTGGCGTCTGGTTTCCGAGCGTGGACCTCGCCCGTAGAATCCACGACGCTTGACATGCGTTGGGGGTACCCAGGGAGAGCCAGAGTGAGATTGTTGATCGACGCCGAGCGAATCGACGAGGGGATCTCGCGGATCGCGGGTGAAATACAATCAAGGTACGCTCCGCGTCCTATTCTCCTCGTTGGAGTCATGACCGGTTGCTTGGTGTTCCTCGCCGACTTGATGCGCAAACTGGATTTGGCGGTGAGGGTCGAGGTTGTCCGCGCGTCGAGCTACCGTGGTGGAATGACGGCCGGCACGCTCGAGGTCGATTGGGGTTCGCTCCCCGTGGTCGACGGCCAGCATGTCGTCTTGGTGGACGACATCTTCGATACCGGCCAAACCTTGTCCGCCCTGGTGACCCGGTTTCGGGAACTTGGTGCCCAGTCCGTCGCATCGGCGGTATTGTTGTCGAAGCAAGGCCGCAGCCGCGTGGAACTCGTGCCCGATTTCGTCGCGTTTGAAATCCCCGATCTATTCGTGGTGGGCTATGGGCTCGACTACCAAGATCAACTGAGGCACCTGCCGTACGTGGCGGTGCTGGAGAGTCAGGATCTTGAAATGACCGAACCGAAGACCAGCGAGCGGGACTCCAAGGAAACCTAAGGCGTTGCTCGGCGCGGCGTGGGGCAGGGCATGTCAGGTAGTGCAGGGCATGTGAGCTAGGTTTCCCGTTGGCTCGGTGTCGGGGACCGACTTTGATACCGTGAGCAACCTTGAGACTCGACCCATGCGATTGGCTCTCGTGACACGCCGTTATTGGCCTCTGGTTGGTGGTGCCGAAGTCGCCATGGCCAATCTCGCTCACGCGTTCCAACGCCAAGGTCACGAGACTCGGATCATTACCGCCCAGTGGGATCGCTCCTGGCCGACTGAAATCCACCATCGTGGTATCCCAGTGATTCGCTTGCCCCAACCCCGCACGCGCGGATGGGGCACATGGCGTTATGTCCAAGCGCTCAAGCGATACCTCGTGACTCATCGCCACGAGCTCGACGCCGTACTCATCTCGATGTTGAAGCACGACGCATTCGCGGCGATTTCGAGTCGTGCCAAGCATGGCTTGCCGATCGTCTTGCGAGCGGAGGGGGCGGGGGCGACGGGAGACATGCGGTGGCAGGAGACGGGCCGTTTTGGAAGCTGGATTCGCCGAGCGACGCGGCAGGCGGACGCGCTGATCGCTCCGAGTCGAGCGATCGTCGAGGAGCTCGTCGCCGCCGGATACGATTCGCGCCGAATCGAGGCGGTCGACAATGGCATTCCACTTCCTGAAATGCCCGCCTCGGGAGCCCGAGAAGCGGCTCGAACCTCTCTCGCGGATTGGAATCAATCATTGGCGGCGGAGGTTGATCAGCCCGTGGTCGTCTACA
Source organism: Planctomycetales bacterium (assembly GCA_020426595.1). GTDB lineage: Bacteria > Planctomycetota > Planctomycetia > Pirellulales > Pirellulaceae > UBA11682. Next base: position 10,174 of record JAGQPS010000022.1, on the reverse strand, counting down.
CCGGTCGTTTGCACGCGGGCAAGGGATTGCTTGAATTGGTGGAGGCCTGGGTGCGGGTGAGGGAGCGACTGCCCCGCGCACGGTTGTGGCTCGTCGGTGAGGGGGAACTGGCCCAGCAGCTTGGGCAGTTGATTCGTGCCTGGGATCTTGAGTCGAGCGTTGTGATGCCAGGAGTCTTCGATGATGTCGCCGATCTGTTGATGGCGGCCGATGTGTTCGTGTTGCCTTCGCATCAGGAAGGTTTGTCGCTGTCGTTGCTCGAGGCGATGGGCGCGGGACTACCGTGCGTGGTCACGGACATTCCCGGCAATCGGCAGGCGATCGAACCAGGGCGGCAAGGCCTTCTCGTGCCGGTTCGGGACGCGGAACGATTGGCCGGGGCGATGCTTGAACTGCTCAACGATCCCGCGCGTCGCGACGTGATGGGCCGGGCGGCCCGAGCTAGGGTCGGCGCGAACTTCTCGGTGGAGCAAATGGCGAAATCCCATTTGGAAGTGCTCGAGAGAGCGTGCCAACAAGTGGAGCGGAGAGGAGCATGAAAACGAAGTTGATGCTCGTGATTCCGACACTCGTCCAAGGTGGTGCCGAGAAACAACTCGCCTTGTTGGCCGCCGGACTCCCGCGCGATCGGTTTGAAACATCGGTGGTCGTGCTGACTCACACCGGGCCTTGGGAGGAAGAACTTCGGCGAGCCGAGATTCCGGTGACCGTGATCGGCAAACGCTGGAAGTTCGATCCAGGCGCTTTTCGGCGTTTGCGCCGCGTCATCGCCGAGCAGCGACCCGACATCGTGCACACCTGGCTCTTCGCCGCGAATAGCTATGGACGCTGGGCGGCCATCAAGGAACGCGTGCCCGTGGTGTTGGGTGGCGAGCGATGCGTCGACCTATGGAAACGCGGATACGAGTTCTGGATTGATCGTTATCTGGCTCGGCGCACACGAGGCATTGTCACGAATAGCGAGGGCGTGCGTGATTTCTACTCGCGACATGGAATCGATCGCGAGCGGTTCTTCATCATCCCCAATGGAATCGAACCACGTGAAGTCGATCCCATCGCCGCGCGGGCCAAGCTGCTCGAGGCGACGGGGTTGGAAGATCCGGTCAAACTGATCGTAGCCGTCGGGCGACTCTGGCCGCAAAAGCGGCTCAAGGATTTGATTTGGGGAACGGAGCTCATCAGTTGCGTGCGCGATGACGTGCATCTGTGTTTGATCGGAGAAGGCCCCGAGCGCTGGCGTCTGGAGCGGTTCGCCGCGCAGGTCAAGATCGACCCGCATATTCACTTCCTGGGACATCGTGCCGACGCGGCCCAACTCGTGGCCGGCGCCGATCAGTTCTGGATCGGTAGCGCCTTCGAGGGACAAAGTAACGCGCTGATGGAAGCGATGAGGGCGGGCCGAAGCGTGGTGGCGAGCGATATTCCTGGCAATCGCGATCTCGTCATCGACGACCAAACCGGGCGGCTATTCCCGCTGGGGGATCGAGCCGCGTTGGCGCGCGAGTCGCTCAAGTTGCTCGAAGACGCCGAACAAGCCAGCGCGCTCGGGCGGGGAGCCGCGGAGTGGATCCAATCACGATGCTCGGTCGACGCGATGGTCGCGGCTCATGTCGAGCTCTACGAGCGATTGATGCGTGAGTCACGCGGGAGCTGAACCAACCAACGCTCCACCGATGGAGCGACGGTGGAGGGTCCAAACTACAAGAGCACGCGAGGCTAGCGCGGGCCGAAGGGAACCCATCAGCCGCGACGACACCGCTCATTCCTCGGGCAATTTCGTGCGTCGAAACCGAGGCAGGCTCACTCCCAGAACGGCCAGGAACATAAAGAGCCCGACCAGGACGTAGGCCATCATGTAGTTCTGAGCCAACAGTTGCTGAGCCAGCAATGCCATGTCGTGTTGCTTTCGGTTTTCGGAACGAGGCCAAGGGTCGCGCGGAAGAACAGGGCTCGCTCCGCGATGTTCGTCGGCTGTTGCTCCCCTTCGCAACGGCCATGCGCTCGGCGCGCGATCAACAGTCGGGGGTTGATCCTCGCCAGCCCGCCCTTCAGATTGTAATTCCAAGGACCGCACTCTCCAAACCGTGGAGGTGGTCCCAGGGGTGGAGTAGCACCGCGCGGAACTCTCCACATGCGACTCTCGGAGGAATTCGGCTCCATGGTTCTTTTGCTTCGTTCGCTCCGTTTCCTCGTGTTGTCCTTGGTGGTCGTGTTGGGGATACGAGCCTCGATTGGGGAGGCCGCCGGTCAAGACGGGACCGGGGCGAAGCCCTCGTCCGAGACGCCCCAGAGGGTCAATCTTCTCTGGATCAGTTGCGAGGACATCAGTCCCCAACTCGGTTGTTACGGCTTCGCCCCCGCCTACACGCCCAACCTCGATCAGCTGGCTCGTGAAGGGGCTCGGTTCGACGGCGCGTTCACGCCGGCCGGAGTTTGCGCCGTGGTCCGATCCGGAGTGATCACCGGGACCTATGCCGTTTCGATCGGTTCGCAGCACATGCGGAGTCGGATCGTTCCGGAAGCGGGAATCCGATGCTTCACCGAGTACCTACGCGAGGCGGGTTACTTTTGCACGAATCGGTCCAAGACCGATTATCAGTTTGAAGCACCGCTCACCGCTTGGGATCGACAGGGCAACCGCCACGAGGATTGGCGGGAACGAGAGCCGGGGCAGCCGTTCTTTAGCGTGATCAATCTCACCATGACCCACGAGAGTCAGGTGCGACATCCGGCTCGGCAACACGAGCAGCTAATGGAGCGGCTCGACCCTCAAGCTCGACATGACCCCGACGCCATCGCGGATACCCTTCCGCCCTACTTCCCGGATACGCCCGCCGTCAGACAGGACTGGGCTTGGTACCACGACAATATCTCGGCCATGGATGCCGAGGTGGGCCGGATCCTCGCGCGGCTCGAGGAGGATGGCTTGGCCGACAACACCTTGGTGGTGTTCTGGAGCGATCATGGTCAAGGCCTACCGCGAGGCAAGCGTTGGCTCTACGACAGCGGAACTCATATTCCCATGATCGCTCGGTGGCCCGGCATGCTCGAACCGGGCCAGACTCGCGAGGATTTGGTTTCCGTCCTCGATCTGCCAGCGACGATGCTGGCGGTCGCTGGTGTCGAACGACCCGAGTATTTCGTGGGCCGAGTGCTCCTCGGTCCGGACCAAGAACCGGAACCCGAATACTTATTCTTGCATCGCGACCGAATGGATGAGGCGCTCGATCAAACACGAGGAGTGCGGAGTCGCCGGTTCCGTTACCTTCGCAACTACGAACCATCGCGCGGCTACGCGCAAGGCATTCGATACATGGACTTGATGCCGACGATGCGCGAGTGGCGCGAGGCGGAACGAGCGGGGACGCTCAGTGACGTTCAGCGAGCTTGGTTTCGAACGCCGAAGCCGTTGGAGGAGTTCTATGACTTGCAAGCCGACCCGCATGAAGTCGAGAACCTCATCGACGACCCACGCTTCGCCGCCGAGGTGACCGCGATGAGACAGGCATTGGAGGAGTGGCAAGTCGCGGTGGGTGATCAAGGCATGCTCCCCGAGCCCGTGCAAATGGAACGACTCGAGTCCGAGCATGCCGACCGCCGGACGGCGAGGCCACGGTGGGAGCTTCAAACCCAGGGCGACTCGATCGTGGCTCGTTTGAGCTGCGATACGCCAGGAGCCTCGTTGGCCTACCGCGCCGCCGATGATTCCGAAGGCGATTGGCGACTCTATGTCGGGCCGATCGAGGTTCCGGCTGGTACCGTGCTCGAAGCGATCGCGTGTCGGATCGGCTATCGAGACTCACCACGAGTCTCGACGGCGGATCGCTGATGTTCATCGCGGGCACGGTGATGCGATGGGCACGGCGATGCGATGGGCACGGTGATGCGATGGAAGCGGCGCGAATGATTGCTCGACGGACCCGCATCCTCCTGGGAAGGCGATCCGGACGATCGCCGGTTTACATGTCCTTGTAGCGATAGCCGACGCCGCGGACCGTTTCGATCACGTCCGCCTGTTCGCCCAGCTTCTTGCGCAGCCCTCGAATGTGGACGTCGATGGTTCGTTCGAGCACGAGCGTGTCCTCACCCAAGGCGGCGTCGATGAGTTCCGAGCGATCGAAGGCTCGCCCAGGCTGCCGCAACAGGGTTTCCAACAAGCGGAACTCGCTGGGAGTCAACTCGATCGGCTGGTTATCGACCATCACCCGGTGTTTGATGCGGTCGAGCGTGACGCGATGGAGCGTGATGACATCGTCTTCCAGGCGTTGTCCCGCTGACTTGCGGCGAACGAGCGCCTTCACTCGTTCGAGTAGCACCTTCACGCTGAACGGTTTGACCACGTAGTCGTCGGCTCCCACCGAGAAACCGACCAGCTGATCGGCTTCCTCTCCCTTGGCGGTCACCATGACGATCAACAGGTTGCGCGTGTCCTCGCCGGCGCGCAAACGTCGGCAGACTTCAATGCCATCGATCACGGGGACCATGACATCCAGCAGAACGACTTCGGGCAAGCGCAGCCGCGCCTGATTGAGGCCGTCCTGGCCATCAAAGGCTTGGAAGACATCAAAGCCACTCAAACCGAAGTTGTAACGAATCACTTCCGAAAGCGAACGATCGTCCTCGATGACGAGCAGTTTCGGTCGACTCATCGTTTCTCCATCATTGACGCAAAGGAAGCTCGGAAGACAAGTCGCCATGGCGGTGGCGCACGATTTCACCTTCCACGATGTAAATCACTTCTTCAGCGATGTTCTCGGCGTGATCCGCGACTCGCTCGATATGCCGCGCGGCCGAGAAGCAGTGCAGGGCGGGCTCGACATTGTCGGGATGTAGCTTCATCAAGCCGGTCAATTCGGTGATCGCTTCCTTGTTGAGCTGATCAACCTCGTTGTCGAGCCGGATGACCTCGCGAGCGAGATTGCCATCGAGATCGACGAAGGCATCCAGCGCCTTCTTCATCATCGTCATCGCCGATCGCACCATCCGAGGCACTTGGTCGGGGATGGGAAAGTTGGCGTATTGGTGGAGCTCTTGAGCTCGCTCGGTGATGTTGCACGCCAAGTCCGCGATCCGCTCCAAGTCGGCGTTGATCTTCACGACCGTGGCGATCCAGCGGAGATCGACGGCGACCGGCTGGTGCAGCGCGAGCGTCTTGAGGCAGTGTTCCTCGATCAATACCTCGCGTTCATCCACGGCCTGGTCGGCCTTGATGACCGATTCGGTGAGGTCCAATCGACCTTCGACGAGCGTGCGAACCGCGTCGTCAACCAGCTTTTCAACCAAGCCGAATTGCGACAACAAGTCCTTGCGGATCTGCTCGATATCGCGTTGCAAATGCTTTGACATGGAGTGCCTGACTGGGTTTATCCAAACTTGCCGGTCACGTAATCCTCGGTCCGCTTTTCCTTGGGCCGAGTGAACAGCTGATTCGTCGGTCCCGCCTCGACCAAGTTGCCTTCGTAGAAGAACGCGGTTTGGTCGGAGCAGCGAGCCGCTTGCTGCATGTTGTGGGTCACGATCACGATGGCGTACTGTTCACGCAACTCGTAGATCAAGTCCTCGACGGCGAGCGTCGATTGAGGATCGAGGGCCGAGCAGGGTTCATCCATCAAGAGGATCTCCGGCCCGATCGCGATGGCTCGAGCGATACAGAGTCGCTGTTGCTGGCCACCGCTGAGTCCGAGGGCGGGGGAGTGGAGACGATCCTTGACCTCGTCCCAAACCGCGGCCTTGCGCAAGGCCCACTCGACTCGTTCCGCCAACTGCTGCTTGCTGATCCGGAAGTGCAATCGCGGGCCAAACGCGACGTTGTCGAAGATCGACTTCGGAAATGGGTTCGGCTTTTGAAACACGATGCCAATGCGTCGACGCAGATCGACGACATCCGTGCTGGAATCCAAGACATCGAGATCGCCCATCCGCAAGGTGCCCGAGGCACGAGCGGTCGGCACGATATCGTTCATGCGGTTGATCCAACGCAGCAGCGTGCTCTTGCCACAGCCACTCGGACCGATCAACGCGGTGACTCGGCGACGAGGAATCTTGAGCGAGATGTTATGCAGTGCTTGGTAGTCGCCGTACCAGGAGTTGAGTCCGGCGATCTCCACCGCCATCTCCAGCGGCTGGTCCTCGTCGACTCGGGGAGTCGTCGCCTTCGGAGAAGGAGTCGGTTGGTTGTCGGCTTGGATCGCGGGATGCTCCGCCACGGTGGCGTCCTCTCTGACTGACACGGATTTTCGAGATTCAGTAAGGTCGGCATTCAAGGGGCGAATTCCGTCGCGGCGGGCCATCCCGAAGGCGACCCAGGCATGCGTTTAGTGAAGCTGACGTTGAGCGAACTGCCTCACCAAGACCGCAGCGAGATTGAAAACGAACAGCACGGCCAAAAGCACCATGATGCCGGCCGCGGCCAAATCAAAGAACGCGGGTTCATGATGGTCGGACCAGTGGTAGATCTGGAGAGGCATGACCGTGTACGCGCTCATGAGGCTCGAGGGTACGACGGACAGGAACCCGACTCCGCTCACCAGCACGATCGGAGCCGCTTCGCCGATCGCTCGGCTCATCGAGAGAATCGCGCCAGTCATGATGCCAGGCAGGGCGGAGGGCAGGGTCGTGTTCCAAACCACTTGCCAACGCGTGCAGCCCAGGCCGAAAGCTCCCTCGCGGAGGCTTGGTGGAACCGCTCGCAGGGACTCTTGCGACGAAATGATCACGACGGGCAGCACGACGAGCATCAGCGTCAATGCTCCCGCGATGACCGTGTATCCAAAGGGAAACTGCACGAAGTACCAACTCGTCCGCTTCGTGGGACTCGCGGGGCTGTTGCGATACAAGCTGCGTCGTAGTTCCTCGGGTTCGGAGGGAAGTTTCTCCCCGCGATCAAACAACCGCAATTGAATGGGGTTGAGGCCCGACGTGTATACCGTCATGTCGTCGACGAGCTCGGGGCGCTCGGAGTCGACACCCGCGACGGGCACCAACAACATCCGGCCTTCCTGGAGCGACTCGTACTGATAGTAGTAGCGAGCGCCCATTTCAAACGAAGGCTTTTGGATGGTGCCGAACACACCGAACATGTGAACGAACGCCGAGAGCCCCAGCAGGCCGTAAACCACCGAGGGGACTCCAGCCAGATTGGAGATCAACAGCTCCAAGCTCGAATGGAGAAACCGCAGAGTCTTCGAGCGAGGCTTGTACTCCTCGAGGAAGATCGCCGCCGCGACACCGATCGGCATCGTGAAGATGGCGCACGTCACGCAGACGAGCATCGAGCCAATCAAGGCTCCAAAGATCCCGCATTTCTCTGGGTTGGAACTCGAGAGGTTCGTGAGGAAGTTCGAGGTCAGGTACGGACCACCCTCGAACGCGATCGCCCCGAGAAGCAACACCAGGAGCAGGACCGATAGTCCGCTCACCATGATGCACAAGGCACGAAACCACTTCTCGAATCGAGCCCGACGGGCGTGCGAGACCAGCTCATACTCTTCAAATGGAGTTGGATTGAAGTCGTTCAATCGTAGGTCTCCCGGAATCGCTTCCGAATCCACTGACCGATTAGAGTCAAGATCAGCGTGAGCACGAACAGCGTGGCGCCCACGGCGTAGAGGGTCAGGTACTCGGGGCTTTGACGAGCCGGGTCACCCTTCGCCATCTGGGCGATGTAGCCAGTCATCGTTTGAATGGGCTCGCGAGGATCGAGCGAAAGTTGGGCCGTGCTACCGGCCGCCATCGCGACCACCATCGTCTCACCCACGGCTCGAGCCGCGGCGAGAAGAAAGGAAGCGATCACGCCCGAAAGCGCGGCGGGCACGACGACTCGAACCGTCACGTCGAACTTGGTGCCGCCAAGACCGTAAGCCCCTTCGCGCAGCGCTCGAGGGACGGCTCGCAAGGCGTCCTCGCATAATGAACTCACGATCGGCAAGCACAGGATGCCGACGGCGAGTCCGGCCGCCAGGACGTTTTGCCCTTGGAATCCATGGTTCCCCAACAGCGGATCGGTCAACCAACGCAACGT
>JAGQPS010000022.1:0-2054 GCA_020426595.1 Planctomycetales bacterium | reverse complement strand
GCGAGTCCGGCCGCCAGGACGTTTTGCCCTTGGAATCCATGGTTCCCCAACAGCGGATCGGTCAACCAACGCAACGTTGGCGTGATCAAGATGATCGCGAAAAGACCGTAGACGACCGTGGGAATTCCCGCCAGGATCTCCAGAGCGGGTTTGAGCCATGCGCGGATGCGGGGCGAGGCATACTCGCTCAGGTAGATCGCCGTGATCAGGCCGAGCGGCAGGGACACCAACATCGCGATCGCCGCGACATAGAGCGTGCCATTGAGTAGCGGCCAGATGCCGTAGCGGTGTTCGGCGCCGAGAACGGGACTCCACTCCGTACCGAACAAAAAGTCGCTGACGCTCACCTCGTCCATCGCGAAGAACTTGCTGCTCTCCGAGGTGAGGATCACGACGATTCCAATCGTGACCGCCACCGCGACCAGCGAGGCTCCGGTCAGACCGACCAAGACCAGACGTTCGGTCCAACGGGCCGAAGCGGTGTTCCGTCGAACGACGTTCGACGGGTTCGGTGGGGAGTTACTCTCGGCGAGTGACACGCTTGCGGCGCCTTCCTCAAAATCGAGACCGATCAGAACCGCCAGTCTAGCGACGAGTGGCTTCACTCACCGCTTGATTCGAGAGCCGCCCTTGGTTCCTCGACGAACGTCGGGAACCCAGGCTGACGACTTAGGCTATCCGCGCGTCGACCGCGGCGGCAACTCGAATCCAAGGAGATCGCAACCGTTACTCGGCGGCCGGGATACCGTACACCTCGAGCAAGGTTCCGCTGACCGCTTCGCCCGCCTCGTTGATGTAACGCGAACCGGTGGTGCGCTGGTCAAGGTTCGTGCGATCGACCTCGTAAACCGCCTCGGGAAGACGCACGTAGCCGACTTCATTCGCGACTCGACCCACGTTGGCCATGTAGAAGTCGACGAACTTCTGGACTTCCAAACGGTCGAGGCTGTTGACGCTGACATAGATGAAGAGCGGTCGACCAAACGGAGCGTAAGTGCCGTCCTCGATCGTCCAGGGAGTGGGAGCAACGGCGTCGCCGGCCGGATTCACGATCGGCACCGCACGCAACTCGTCTTGGTGGGCGAAGTAATAGGCGGCTCCGAAGAAGCCCATCGCATTGCGGTCGCCCGCGACGCTGGCCACCAAGGAGTTATCGTTCTCGTCGGTCGAAACACCCTCGTTGCGGATCGAGCCGGTCTTGCCCGCGACGACTTCCGCGAAGTAATCAAACGTTCCCGAGTCGGTACCCGGAATGAACAACTTGATCTCCTCGGCAGGCCAGCTCGGGTCGACGTCCGCCCAAGTCTTGGCGGCACTGTCGGCCAGGAAGATCGTCTTGAGTTGGTCGATGGTCAGCTGGTCGACCCAGGTGTTCTCCGGGTTGACGACGATCGAGAGGCCGTCATAAGCGACCGGAAGTTCGATGTAGTCGATCATCGCGCCTGCGGCCGCTTCGTTCTCGCTCGTCTTGATCGGACGTGAAGCGTCGGAGATGTCGGTCGTGCCCGCCACGAACTTCTCGAAACCACCGCCCGTGCCCGAGAACCCGACAATCACTTCCACCTTGGGATACTTCTCTTTGAATTCCTCGGCGATTTGCTCCGAAATCGGATAGACCGTGCTCGAGCCGTCGATTTGAACCTTGCCTTCCAGATCCGAGACGACTTGCCCGCCGTTGTCTCCGCCCGTGCCAGTTTCCGAATCACCCGACTGGCAACCCACGCTGACAACCGCCAGCAACAAAGCACAGAAGCCCCAATTTCGAATATGCATGACTCTCTCCAAGGGAATGGCTGACTTCAACGGCGGCATTCTCAATGAGCATCGCGTGAAGAAAATGAAGGCGAGATGAAGATATGATGAAGCGGCCGGCGGCTGTCTAGTTTCCCTAAAGTCGCTATCTGTTGTTTGGCGTGAGGCGAATGGGCTCCTGTGGTGGGGGTTTTGCGTCTCGAAGTAACGTCAGACGCCTTTAAGTGACCTTTAAGGGGCTACCGTGATTCCCTTCCCAATCGGTTGATGACGAGTCCCAAACGGGGGCGAGGTAGGCGGGT
>JAGQPS010000229.1 GCA_020426595.1 Planctomycetales bacterium | reverse complement strand
GGCCTGTCGAATACATCGCGGAAGTAAAACAGACCTCCGTACTCGCGGTCCCAACCTCGCTCCCACATCGCGTCGAGCATCTCACAGCCCAGCCGAAGCCAGTCCTCGCGATTCCGATGATCGGCCTCACGCAAAATGAACCAAGCGGCCTCGATGGCGTGGCCCGGATTGATGACGCGTGTGTCGAAGTGGTCGAGAATCTGGCCGGTCGGAGACACCGATTCCATCACCGCCCGTTGCTCGGGATGCCAGAACAGCGACGCGATTTGATCGATGTAGGTCTCGATGACTCGGTCGAAGTGTTCATCGGCTCCCAAGCATTCGCGCAGCTCCTGGGCCGTCACGATCGCGATCATGCGAGGCGCGAGCCCAAGGGTTGGTCGCTCGTCCGTGGCCTTGGCTGGCATGCGTCCGGGTGTGAAGTTCCAGTCGAGAAACCGCAAGAACAGCTCTCGGGCTCGTTCGGACGAAGCTTCCGATTGGGTGACGGCGGCATGAGCCGCATAGGCGATCGCGGCGAACGATTCGCTGTAGGCATAGCGACGCTTACGCACCGCGCGGCCTTCGCGAGTCCAGTGGAAGAACATTCGGCCATCATCATCGAAGCCGTACTGTTCAAGGAACCGAAGGCCGTGTTCGCCCCATTGCCGCCATTCGTCGCGTGGTTCGAACTGTTGATGCAACATCAACATCAGCCATGACATGCGCCCATGTGCCCACACCGACTTGTCGGTATCGACCACGGCTCCGTCTCGGTCCACGCAGTGAAGGTATCCACCGTGCTCGTGGTCCAAACAACGCGGAAACCAAAACGGAAGAACATCGTCGCACAGCTGACGCCAATAGAACTGGCCAAGCGACTCTCGGTCCCGAGCGACGGACAAATCCATGGGAAGGTTCCGCTTCCGGCTGGTCACTGAAATCTTGGCCGACTATTGCCAGTCGAAGAAGCCGATCGCCTCGAGTTCGGAGCGCAGACGCTGCTTGGTTTCAGCGTCCAACGAGTGATGCGGCAAGCGAGGCTCGCCAACTGGAACGCCGAGCATTTCCATGATCCCCTTCGTGCCCCCCATGAAACCAAACTTGACGATCGTTCGAATCGTCAGCACGCTGCGGAATTGCTCGTCGCGTGCTTGTTCCATCTCTCCAGCTCGAAACGCGTCAATGATGCGGTGATGCACGGGGGCGTTGAAGTTGTAGGTGCTGCCAACCGCTCCCACGGCGCCGAGCGCGAGGGCGGCCAACAACATCTCGTCGAATCCGAACGCGATATCGAACTTGCCTCCATGCACGCGTAAGCACTGCTGAAACGAGTACATGTCGTTGTTGGTGAACTTGAGTCCCGCGAAGTTTGGAATCGAATCGGCCCGCTCCAACAATTCGGGCATCGATAACGAGACCCCGCTCAGCGACGGTATATCGTAGAAGTAGAACGGAGTCCGAGGAGCGGCGCCGGCGATCTCGCGGCACCACGCCAACAACTCGTCGATGCCACGTGGCTTGAAATAACTTGGCGCGAGAGCCGCGATCGCCCGTACGCCATGCGACTCGGCATGAGCCGCCAACTCCTTGCTGTCCGGCAAACAGTTGCTGCCCACATGGGCGACCAAGGTCATGTCGCTCGAACGACTCACCTCGGCCCAGCGCTCAAGCAACGCACGCCGCTCAAGCAACGAGAGCGAACTGCTCTCGCCGGTGCTGCCGCATACGAAGGCGGTTCGCACCGATTGGGACAACAACCAATCATGTTGCTTCTCGACCACGTCGACATTCAACGATCCGTCGGTCGCGAACGGGGAGTGAACGGCGGCAACCAAGCCTTCGAGTCGAGAGAATTCCATCGTGGTCCTGCGCGGGGTGATTGAGTGAGGTGGGAGCGGTTGATCGGCCAGTCGATGCCTACGACCGAGTTGACTCCTCGCGACGTCCCAACGTCGCCCAAGTCAAGCCGGTCAGGTCGCGACGATCGGGTGGCAGCAAGCGACTGATGATCGTACCGATTCCCACGCAGGCGATCACTCCCGCGACCGGATAAATGAAATAGTGAATCGGCGTGAAGAACTTGAGCCACGCGACGATCAGAATGCTGGCGACCGCGCCAAGGAGCGCTCCCAGGGAGGTGGCTCGCTGGTCGAAGATACCGAGCGCGAAGAGGCCAGCGACGGTTCCACCGAAGAGGCCCAGGATCGAAAGAAACAGTTCCCATTGGCTGCGGACATCGAACGACGTGAACACCAGCGCCACGGACGTTCCTAGAAGGCCAATCACGACGGTGGTCCCGCGAGCAATGGCGAGGCATCGAGCATCGCTGGAACTAGGAAACCAAGGGCGATAAAAGTCGGTCACGACGGCCGCGGAGACCGAATTGAGCGTACTCGAAAGCGTGGACTGAGCCGCCGCGAAGATCGCCGCGATCACCAACCCCGAAACACCGACCGGCAGCCGATCGACGATGAACTGTGGAAAGACTCCGTCGATCGGCCGCGTCATGTCCAGCTCGGCCGGGTGCTGCCGGTAGTAGACGAACAAAGCCGTACCGATCGCGAAGAAAATCGCTTGGGCGATTGGAGCAATCAAGAACCCGGTCCAGATGGCTCGGGCCGCCGTGCGTTCGTCGCGAGTCGTCACGTAGCGCTGCACGACATCTTGGCTTGCGGTGTACGAGAAGAGGTTGGCGAACACGCTCCCCACGACGATCACCAAGACACTGTCATGTGTCAGATCCCAGTCCCAGTTCACGGACTGAAAGAATTTGTCGTGTTCGTTGGCGGTGGTGACCAAGGCTCCGGCCCCTCCGTCCACGTTGACCAAGATCGCGACCAACGCCCACGCGGCTCCGCCCATGAGCACGACGGTTTGCAGCACGTCGGTCCAGATGACTCCTTCCACGCCACCCAGCACGCTGTAGAGAATCACCAGCACTCCCATCACGAGAATGCACCAACCGACGTCGAAATCAGTGGCGGTCGAGAGAGCAAGCGCTGGCAGGAAGATCACGACGGCGATCCGCCCGAGTTGCAGCAGGATGAAGAGCAGGCTCGCGACCCGCCGAATCAACAAATCGAACCGCAGTTCCAAGTACTCGTACGCGGTGGTGGCGTTGAGTCGTCGGAAGAACGGGAGGTACACCACGACGATGAGGGGCGCGAGGATCAAATAGGAGTTCGCCAGATAGAAACTCCAGCCGCTTTGGTAGGCCTTCGCTGGAATCGCGGTGAACGTAATCGAGCTGAGCATGGTGGCGAAGATGCTAATCCCCGCCGCCCACCACGGGACTCGACCTCCTCCTCGAAAGAAATCGTCGGTCGTGCGATTTCGACGCATGAACCACGAGCCGAGCGCGACCACCGCCAGCAGGTAGGCCGCGAGCACCGTGCCATCAAGCCAACCGAAGTTCGCCTTGCGCGATGCGACCGTCAGCGACGACACGCGCGGCGTTCTCACTCCAGGCCGAATCTCGCCACTCGGAATGACCCAACGATCCCGCCACTTCACCACGGGCACCGTCACACTGGGTCGCGCGACGCGACCGGCGACATTCCAAGCGTCGGTGATCGTGTTGTAGGCATGGACCTGGTCATGAAATCCAGGATGCTCCGCCAGCGGCTCGAAGCCGACCTTCGATCCATCGTCTCCGCCCACCAACAACAAATGCGCCGCTCCGATCGCCGGAGCGGGAGTTGGCGTGGCGGCGAGCGACACGGGCAAGTCGGCGATGCGGCTCCAGCCCTCGCCGTTACGATACCGATAGGCGTCTCGCAGGTAGGTCCGAACCGGCTTCCCATCTTCATCCGGCTCGAGACTCACACCGCCGAACACATGGAACGCATCCCCTTGGACTCCCGCCGTCGCCAGCATCCTTCCGGCCGCGGGGAGCACCGGCAGCTCATTCCAATCCCCCGCCGAACCGCTCAGATCGAGACTCCAGAGCCGATCGCTCGCCTCGGTCGCGGCCGGGTCGGTCGTGCCACCAAACACCAACACGCGCTTCCCCCACAACGCTCCGCACATGTTCGCGAGCGGTTCCGGGAGAGGTGGCAAAGCCTCGAAACTCAGTGTCGAACCGTCATACGTCAGGCGGGTCACATCGGTGTAATGGCGAGACGCGTCACTACCGCCAATCAGAATCAGGCCGTCCTCGGTCGAGACACTCACGCCGTAGGCGCGAGGGCTCGGCAAGTTACCAATCGTCCGCCATTGCCGACCATCGGCCGATAACGCAACGACCGCGTCGTGCCAAACCTTGGTGCCTCCTTCCCAAGGAGGAGCCTCGGGAAAGTTGGCTCCACCGGCCACGACGAGCTCATTCCCCAACGTGCCGGCGAATGGCCCGGCGACTCCAATCGCGTTGGGGATTTCTGGAAGGTCACTCCACTGCAAAGGCTCTTGGGCGCGGGCTCCGGCTAACGTACCGCAGACCCACCCAATGATGAAGCAGCACCGCGCGAGACTGCCAACACGATCCACGATCCGCATGCCGCTACTGCCTTCCCCGTTCCAGGATGAGTGGTCCCGTCGTTCGCTATCTCGGTTGAGTCCCCGAGGTCGGATCAGTCGCCGAGTCGGTGAATCGAGTTGTGCAACACGCGTTCAATCGGTTCGCCATCGGCGTCGATCCATCGGGCTCGCACTTCCATGCCCCAGGTCGGCGCGAGGTCCGGAATCTTGAGTGTGATCCGGCGGCCGTCATTCGAGACCTTGACGCCTTGAACGACCAACTCGTGCTCATCGACATGAGGCGAGCCATAGTTGGCCGAACGTCTCAGTCCCCAAACCTTGACCGTGTAGCGAGACGGATCGGCCGCCGTCTCGACCTCGACCGGATCACTCAAGTCCAACGTGAACGAGCCCGCACTCGCATGCACCGCGAGTGGCAAGGTGGCGGGCTTGCCGGTGGGTCGCAGTCGATAAAAACCACCTGGCTGCGTGCGATCACCGGCCCACGCGAACATGCCGCACAGATACAACCAACCCTCGTCCCCAAACCGACCACGCATGACTCCGGTGGGGAATTGGTCGATGGGCAGCGCGCACATGCCGCCTTGCTTTTGACCGTCAATCTCCTCGAACGGAACGACGAACACGCGACCATTGCCATACGAGAGATTGAGCAGCGACCCGTTGAGGGCTCCCCATCGTTCATTCTCCACCCACAGCAACTCGGCGGGTGAACGGTCGAACGCATTCGTGATCCAGCAGAGCGGCTGCTCCATCGCTTCGTCCGACGCGTCCTCCACGTCGTGATAGCCAAACATGTTTCCGTAGAAGCCACCTTCGTGAACCCAGTTGATACGGTTCTTGGGATTCCAGTGTCCCTCCTGGTCGGTGACGATGAACGTCCCATCGGGATTCAAACAAACACCGTTCGCCGCGCGGAAGCCATTAGCGATGATGTCGGTGCGGCTTCCATCCGGCGAGACTCGCAGCAGCGTGCCGTGGTGAGGCACGACGGCTCGCAACGCGTGCCGTGCGCTCTTGGCATAGTAGAAATTGCCGGCGTCATCGCGCTGCAACCCCATCGCGAACTCGTGAAAGTGCTCCGTCACTTGGTGATCGTTGTTGAAGCATTCAAAGTGATCGAACTCACCATCCCCATCACGGTCGCGCAGGATGACCAGTTGATCGCGACAAGTCACGTACGGAACGTCGTCGACCGTCTTGATCCCCAGCGGCTGAAACAGTCCGCTGGCCACGCGGTGCCAGCGCCAGACTTGGTCACCCGCTTCGTTCGTCGACTCGCGCACGCGCCACACATCGCCGTCCCAAGTCGTGACCAACATCTGGCCATCACTCAGGAAGTCGATGCCGGTCAAGCGAACCAAGGCCAACCAAGGATTGAGCTCGGGATGCGGGATCGTCTCGACCTCGAACGCGGCCGAGCCGTCCGAGCCTCGTGCGGCGAGCGTCAACTCCTCCGGCCATCGCGCTCCCACGACTCGCAGCGCGGCATCGACGTCGCCTTGAGCCAGGACACGAGTTTGAGCCGTGGTCAAAAGGCGACTTTCATCCGTGCGCGCCAACGCCACGATCAACGAACGCGGCTCGTTACTCGCGGGTATCTCGAGACAAAGCGTGCCGGGCCGACTGGGATCCATGACCCATTTCATGCCCGTGGTATCACCGAGGGCCAACACCTGTAACGGCATCGCGTCGTCACTCGGTCCAACCAATGTCGCCAAGGGTCCATTCACTTCCAGTTGAGTATCCGGATGCTCGGATGCGACCACCATGCGCAGCGATTCGCTCCCCGCGGCAATCGATAATCCACGCGTGAAAATCGGTGGGGCGACCGAGTCGGACTCGTCGCCGGTCGAAAGTTCGACCAACCCTGGCATCTCTTGAATCACGGTCTCGCCGACCGCGTATTCCACGATCGTGCGATCGCCAGCGGCGTAATGCCCCAGGTACCTCGCCCAATGGCGCGGCAACGGTCCGTAGTGACGACCATCACGACCCACCACGCGTTGATCGTCGGCGAGTGAGCCCGTTCGCGGCTCGCCCCAACCTGGCACCAAGGGGTTCGCGAAACCGACGTCCCCGCTAACTCGCGGATGCACTCCATGCCGACCGTTGAAGTGGATCCCATTCCAGTCGATGAAGCGAGGATCGGAGTCGTTAGCGGTCCAACCCGTCGCCCAACTCATCAGGTCGTGGTCGAACAACATCCACGCGCGGCCGCGAGCCACTCCGCCCGGTCCGGCATCGACGCGCACCGCGACTCCCTTGTAGACCAAGTGCGGGCCCTCTCCCGCGACGATGCGTGGAACCTCGTACGTGTTGATCAAGCTCGGACCGTAGTTCATCTCGGCCCATGGCTGGACCTCCACCGGCTCGGGACCCAACGTATCGCCCGGCGGCAAGGTCGCGAGGTAACGATCATCGATCGACACATACGTGTCATCACCGCGACGTCGAAAATAGTCTTCGCGGATGTAATGGATCACATCGTACTTCTGTCGAGGCACCATCCATGTTTGGGCCACCATGAAACCAAAACCGTGGGTGAGCGTTTGATACATCGAGAACGGGTCCGAACCGTTTTTCAAGGGACTCGAACCGAACCGAGGAGCGGTCGGCAGCGAGCCGGGCTGCTTGCGATCTCCGTGACAGTTGATGCACAGCCGTTCGTAGATTTGTTTCCCTCGCTGAAACGACTCGCCATCGAGCGACTCGATCAACCCCGCGTGATCGACGTGCGATTCGTATTCGGGCAAGACGGTCGCGTAGAGTGAGGGACTCGGTCGCAGTTCCCTGGCTCGGTCGGCTCCCGCCCGCTTGATCTCGAGCAAGTAGCGCACCAGATCGAGAAACTCTTGCCGGCTCGCCAATTGATCGGCCAAGCCGGTTGGCATCATCGACGGCTGATCGGTACCGACCCCAATCACTTGCGAGGCGGGAATCACGAGAGGCGTTTCGGTGGCCGGAGGGAGCAGCGTGAATTGCTCGTCGGTTTGCTCGATCAAACGTCCCACGATCAGTTGGCCGTCGTCGGTTTCGAGCGCGGTGGTCGCGAACCCTTCCCGCAGGCTGGCCGAAGGCGCGAGGATCGCTTGCACCACCGCTTCATCCGAGAGCGTCTCGGGCAGCGTCATCATGTCGGGACCGACTCGAGGGATCTGATCCTGCAGAGCCGCATCGTCACCGGCATGACATTGGGTACAGAGCAAGCGTGGGTGGAAAAACAGAATCGCTCCACGCTGCGCATCGCCGTCGGCGAGGGCCGCTTGAGCCAACTGGGCCGCCGGTTCCTGTTCCAACCGAGCCTGCAGCGACTGGGCGGGAGCCGCCGTCACACCAAGACCGCAAATCGCCAATACCAACAGTAGCCAACGCCCACTCATTGCTGCCTTACTCCGACTTGCAAAAGCCCCGATCCCCTTGGCATCCATGCGATCCGCGTGCCCAGCCGCCGCGTTCGGAGAGCCCACTCTAACCGTCGTAGGGAGCGATTCCCAGTATTGGACTGGGGCTCGCCACTTTTCGCGCTAGAATGCAGCGGATGGCGAGAATGACGCTAGACTCGGCAGGTATCGCATCGGTCCAAGCGAAACATGTCTCCGACACACAACCATCTGGCCCGACCACGATTCTTTGAGCACAGGCGACTACATGGCAGAGTTCACGCTCTTGCGACAGCAAAGCCCGCTGGCTGATCCAGCCGCCCAACGCAAGGTCCTGGAGGGTCATGGTCCGACTTTCCAAAGTCGCCTCGCGGAACATGGATGGCCCGAGCT
>JAGQPS010000228.1 GCA_020426595.1 Planctomycetales bacterium | reverse complement strand
TTGGGCGCGAATCGCATCCGTCAGGTTTTATTCAAGAGCCCGTCACGCTTTGGGTTTCCTCTGCTTGCCTAAGGCTTTGACTTGTGCGTTAGGCACTGATTTTGAAATCCGCGACATTAAGGGACACCTACAAGGAATCTCTCTCGCCCACCCGCGAAAACAAAACTCAAGCCCATCGACTCTCTTCCCCACCACTTCCTCCCCATCTCCGTGCTCTCCGCGCACTCCGTGGTAAATCCTCCGAATTTAATCCTCCGCGGTGAATCCACGACGCCTTCCCACGTGCGCGGAAAGGCCTCTCCCCAGCGATTGATCTTGACACGATCAACGGCTTTCTCCTACAAGCCCGGGCCCTCGGCGGTGCTTCGCGCGCTGGGGGCTTTCCGGCAGCGGTTGAGTCCGTTGACGGACGCGAAACGGGAGACCTAGGCGAATCGCAGAGGCACGAGCGATGACCGACGCAACTTGGCCCAGCGTTGTTCGATACCCGGCCATCCTTCCTTGGATGCTGGCGTTGGCGTTTGCTTCCGTGCCGCTTTCCAATGCCAAGTTACTGCGGGCTCAAGAGCTGCCACCGGTTCCGATCGAGAGTCCCCCGACGAATGCCTGGGGCCTCTCCCCCGCCCCGCAAGACGAACCCGAGGCACTTCCGTTTTCAACGCCGTTACCCTCGGTCTCTCCCGACGCCTCTGGCGTCATTGACGTGAATCCTTTCACCAACGTCGGCTCGCAAGACACGGGGACCATCCGCGACACCGCGCCACCAGTCGATGATTCACTGAGCCGCCCGTTGTTGATCGAATCATTCGAGGCGACCCCTGATCCTCCGCTTGATCCGCGGACGCTCGAGGCGATGACGGAGTGGGGTGGCCCCGATGCGTTGTCGATCGAGAGTCCGTTCTTCTATCGGCGCAAGGAGACAACCTGGCGTTTTCTGGCTCGAGGCCAAGCGGGCTTCGGCGATACGACTTGGGAGACTCTCCCCTACCTCAACTTGCAACGGCATGGCGGTTTGGCCTTGGGAGCCGCGGTGCGGTTCCTCGATGGACCGCTCGCGCCCAATCACCATCCGCGCATGTACGACTTGACGGCGATGTATCAACATCGCGCGACGCTGCTCAATGGCTGGTCGTTCGACGTGGCGGCCGGCGTGGGCGCGTTTTCGGATTTTGAAGGGAGCGCGGTGGAAGGCATTCGCTTTCCCGGCCATGCCGTGTTGTCGGGGCCGTTGTCCGAACGGGCTCGCTGGATCGCGGGAATCGACTACCTGGACCGAGACGATTTCGCCTACCTACCGGTGGCCGGGATACGCTGGGAGCCGTTTCCGGACCTGCAAGTGCGAGCCGAGTTCCCACGGCCGATGATCCGATGGATCACCGACCAAAAGGCATATTATTTTCGAGCCGAACTCGGTGGTGGAACGTGGGCGATCGAGCCCGCGGGATCGGGCGATGACGTCATGACCTATCGCGAGATCAGCGTCTTGTTCGGCATCGAGAATCGGGAATCCAACAAAGGTTCGGGCACCGAGATCGGCTACGTGAGCGGTCGGCGCATCGACTATCGGTCGGGCCGCGCGAGCCTAGAACTTCCCGACGCCTGGGTGTTTCGCATCGTCGATCGATTCTGATCGGCTTCCCCGACCTTCGGCGATGTTGCCCACGACCGCGGCATCTGTCCCATCGCGCCATCGCCTAGGCCAGGATCTCCTCGACCACTCGGCTCGGTTCAACGCCGGTCAAGCGCCAATCGAGACCTTGTAGCTTGATGGTGAGGCGACGGTGATCGATTCCGAGCAGGTGCAGGAGCGTGGCGTGCAGGTCATGCACGTGCACTGGGTCGACGGCCGCGTGGTAGCCGAGTTCATCCGTTTCACCGTAGGACATGCCGCCTCGCACTCCGCCCCCGGCCAACCACATCGAAAACGCCGCCATGTGATGATCGCGGCCCGGCTGGCTGCCCTTGCCTTGGAACATTGGAGTCCGCCCGAACTCGCCTCCCCATACGACGAGCGTATCCTTGAGCAATCCGCGCCGTTCCAGGTCTTTTACCAGAGTGGCGCCGGGTCCATCACAGAGACGACTGCAGACTTCCATGTACGGGACCAAGTCGCCGTGGTGATCCCAGCCTCGATGGTAAAGCTGTACGAAGCGAACGCCTCGCTCGAGCAGTCGTCGAGCCATCAAGCAATTCGCGGCGAAGGAGCCATCGAGTTCATTAACGCCGTACTCGTCGAGCACCGTTTGCGGCTCGTCCGAAAAGTCGGCCAACTCGGGCACGCTCGTCTGCATGCGAAAAGCCAATTCGTACTGGGCGATTCGCGTCGCGATTTCCGGATCGGGCACCTCCTCCATTCGAATCGCATTCAGCGCTTGAATCCCGTCGACCAGCCGTCGTTGCTGGGCCGCCGTGACTCCCTGGGGTGAACGCACGTAGTGGATCGGTTCGCCCCGCGAATAGAACTCGACACCTTGGAATCGCCCTGGTAGTCCCGCGGCGCTCCATTGCCGTGACGAAATCGGTTGGGGATTACGACCTCCCTGACTCGTCATCACGACAAAGCCGGGTAGGTTCTCGGCGTCGGACCCGAGCCCATAAGTCACCCAGGATCCCAGGCTCGGACGGCCCGAAATCGACGTGCCGGTATTCATCACCGTGTGGGCCGGATCGTGATTGATCTGATCGGTGTGAAGCGACTTGATGACGCAGATCTTGTCGGCGATCTCAGCGGTCGCCGGCATGATGTCGGAGACCTCGAGACCCGAATCGCCTCGTGGCCGAAAACGGAATTGCGGTCCCAGGATGCGCAAGTCCTGACCTTGCAACTGAGCGATCGGTTGCCCTTCGGTCACCGAAGCGGGCATGGGTTGGCCATCGAGTTCGCGCAGTTTCGGCTTGTGGTCGAACGTCTCGAACTGACTCGGGCCGCCCGCCATGTAGAGAAACACGACGCGTTTGGCTTTAGGCGCATGGTGTGGCAGGCCCGGCAGGGCCTGGGGCGACGGAGGTGCCAAGCCCTCATCGGCTCGCGCCGCACCGGACTGGGCCAGCAGGGAACTCAAGGCGATGCCGCCGAGACCAAGGCCGGCGCGCGACAGAAAGGCGCGACGATGCAATGATCTCAGCCACTGCGGATCGGCGGGGTTCACGTTGGTACCTCGTTGCGTTGGAGCTTGAGTCGAGCGTCGCGGGTAACCGGATTCGAGGCGGGTGCGATGGAGTGCTAGGGACGGGTGACGGCTTCGTCGAGGTTAAGGATCGCCCGAGCCACCATCGTGAAGGCGAGCCACTCGCGAAGCGGCGGATGGGGCTCGTCATGAACCTGTCCCACGGAGAGCAACTCGGCCAGCTCGGGTGAATCCAGTTGCTCGTTGGTGAGGAAGTCGTGGTAGAGCTCGAGCAGCACTTGCTTCTCGCGCGGATGCGGCGGGCGAACGAGCAGTTTGCGCCAGAGGCTCTCGAGGGCCTGCTCGACTTGTTGCTCCGTTGCTTGCTCTTCGGTCGCGCCCGCGGCGACGAGTTCGCGACCCGCGGCCACGCGAGCCGCCTCGACGAACGTCGGATCATTGAGCAAGGTGAGAGCCTGTGACGGCGTGTTCGACACCGATCGCTGAGCCGTGCATTCCTCGCGCATCGGCGCGTCGAAGGCCCGCAGCATCGGGTGCAGGAATTGCCGTTGCCAATGCACGTACACGCCTCGGCGGTACTGGCCCGGCCCCTGGTCCGCGTAGTAGGCTCGAGGCGGAAAGTTGAGATGCACGTAATAGCCCGCGGGCTGATACGGGCGACAACTCGCGCCACCCGGTTCATCTACCAATAGTCGGGCCGTCGCAAGTGCTTGGTCGCGAATCACCTCGGCCTCGAGTCGCGGTCGCCGTTGCCGTGTGAGCCAACGAAGGCCGGGATCGGCCGCGTCGCGCGATGCGTCGGGAGTCGAGGACTGTCGGTACGTCTCGCTGAGAACGACTTGGCGAATCCAAGGCTTGAGCCGCCAATCGTGTTCGATCAAGTCCGCGGCGAGCCACTCGAGCAGCTCGGGATGCGTAGGGGCCGAACCTTGCGCCCCGTAGTCACCCAAGTTGTCCGCGAGGCCTCGGCCCAGGAAGCGAGCCCATAAGCGATTCACAAGCACGCGCGACGTGAGCGCTTGATTCTCGGTGAATAGCCAAGTCGCCAAATCGGCGCGACTCAACCGGCGGTCCTCATTCGACTCAAGGCGGCCGAGCGAACGCGGTACGTGGGGCGACGCGATGGGGCCGGTGTCATCCATCCAGTTGCCTCGCGCCAACACGCGTATGTCGCGCGGCTCGACGGCACGAGCGACCATCGTGCGAAACCGGCGTTGTTCGAGACGGTCGATTTCCGCCTCGATCACCGTCAATCGCGATTCCCAAGCGGCGCGTGCTTGAGCCTCGTCGACGTTCGCGTCCGGCGCATTGCTCGACTCGGTCGGACTCGGCCCGGCCAGCGCCGTCGTGAGGGACTCGGCTTCTTGCCTCAGTCGCGTTAGTCGCTCCTCGTCCAGCGGTGAACGGACTTCGATCTCGGGTTCACGACGAGTGGGGAGCGTGTTGGTGCCGGTAAAAGTCCCCGAGTCGTCGACGTCGGCGAAGAAAGCCGCGATCGAATAGAAGTCATCCTGCGTGAACGGATCGTACTTGTGGTCATGGCACTCGGCGCAACCGAGGGTCGACCCGAGCCAGACCTCGCCGAAATTACGCACGCGATCCGCCGAGTACTTCGCGAGATATTCGCCTCGCTGAATACCGCCTTCATGCGATGTCTGCAGCACACGCAGATAGCCCGTGGCGATCAACGCATGAGGGTTGTCGGGATCGACCAAATCACCAGCGAGTTGCCATGTCGAAAACTGGTCGAACGGCATGTCCTCGTTGAAGGCGTGGATGACCCAGTCGCGATAAGGCGCGATGGGGTGGTCCTGATCGCCGTGATAGCCGACGGTGTCGGCGAACCGTACGAGGTCGAACCAGTAGCTCGCCATGCGTTCTCCGTAGCTCGGCGAATCGAGCAAACCGTCGACCCACCGCTCGTACTTGTCGTCGCGTGGGTCGGCCAGGTAAGCCTCGACCGCGGCCGGTTCGGGTGGCAGCCCTGTCAGGTCCAAGGTGACTCGTCGCAGAAGCGCGTAATCGTCGGCCGGAGGCGCGGAGGATAGACCGCGTTGACGCTGGGCGTCACGAACGAATCGATCGATTGGCCCGAGCCGCTCGTCGAAGTCCGAGGGAATGGCGGGCCGAGCCAGCGGCTGGTAAGCCCAATGCGCCTCGGTCTCGGCTCCGCTCACGATCCAACGACGGAGGAGATCGATTTCGGAGTCGCTCAGGCCCTTGCCCGTCTCCGACGGGGGCATGCGCAAGTCGGGATCGTTGGTCGTGATGCGGAACCACACGTCGCTTTCGTCGAGCGACTCGGGCACGATCGCTCCTCGCTCCGCCCAATCCTGGTTCACGTCGAGCCGTAGGTCGGCTTCTCGGGTATTGGCGTCGGGCCCATGACAGGCCAAGCAACGGTCGGAAAGCAGCGGTCGGACTTCTCGCTGGTAGTCAACGCCTGACTCGGTCTCCTGAGCCAGCGCAGAGCCCGCCGCGTTGCCGAGAATCACGATGGTTGCTAGCAGCAACCCCCAGCGCCAAGGGACGCACGAGACCAAGCGACGCGAAAGCGCGGGGCCTTGTGGGCGGTTACGTAGGGAGGAGGCGGGCATTGAGGGCTCCCCGTTGAGTTTCAAGGCGGGAATGCGAACCCCTTCATTGTATCCGCGGCGACTCTGAGAGTGGGCTCCGCGCCGCGATGCCAGTGGAGTTGCTCGTTCGAGCCATTTCCTCTTGGAGCCTCGCCCCGGTTTCGCTACTCTCCGCCACCCACAAGATTTGAGGCATTTGTATTTTTCGTCTCAAGTCGCGAGTTCCGCGCTGCCTCGGCACGTCGACGTTGCCGACGCACGCACCATGTAAGGGAAGAATCGCCATGAGCCCACGATCCTCCTTTTGTCGCGCGAGCGTTGCCGCCCGCCGGCCTGCCATTGTCGCGGAGCCGAGCGCGAAAGGCTCGAAACAGGCTCGTGGTGGCCGTTTGATTGGCTGGACCATGGCGTTGTTCGCACTGCCGCTCATCGCCAGCGGCTGTCGAGGCAACAATCCGTACGGTAGCTGCACGACTCGGATCCCACCGCCAGGAACCGGGACCTACAACATCCCCAACGGCGCGACTCGGTCGGCGAGTGAACCGTATTATCAACGCTCGGATGGAGCGACGAGTGCCGTGGCACCCGCCTCATCGACCGGTGGACAGTCAACCGGAGGACAATCGACTGGCGGTCAGTGGCTTCCAGCAACGACCGGCAGTGGCGCCTCGCTTGCAAGTCCCAATGCGATGACGTCCTTGGCTTCGAGCACGGCGCCGTCGCCACAAGGAGTGAGTTCCGGCGCGGGCATGCCCGCCAACTCGCTCGCCTCGACTCCCGTCGCGAATGCCGCCGATTTGCAGTGGCGCAGCGTGGCTGTTGCGGGAACGAACTCCGAAGCCGTTGCCTCGTCGACCCCGCCGGCCAGCTACTCGCAAACCGCTGAGCCGACTCAAACAATGATCGACTCCGCCGTGCAGCCTGCTTCCTATCGCGGGCCCGAGGCGGGGACCGTCGCAGGATTGTTGCCGGTCTCCACGACTTCGCTCTCCGCGGCCGACGATGAGTCGCGAGGAATGCAGCCGACCGTGGCCGAGCCTGGCCGCTTGCCTCCAACGCAGGGCATGCAGCTGCCGACCGAGGCGGGCACCATTGGTTCGGGTGTGCGCGGTGGCGCTGGAGTGACTGGATCCGTGTCGGTGAACGCCTCACAACCGTCCTCGTCCGGCCCAACTTCGGCCGGACGGCTCACCGTCGATGATTTGCTTGGCCCAAGCCAAGCCTCGTGGCGTCCTCGTTTCTAATCGGCTGGCCATCTTGCCCGGCCGACGACGCGCGGGTCGCGTTGAACGAAGGACGCGTGGAGTACGACGCGGATGAAACTGCTCGACTTCTGGAATCAGCACCGTTGCCCACCGCTGGTTACTTTGCGGCGCCGAGTCCGAGCGATCGAGGCGCGCGAATCACAGCTTCGGGAGCTGAACGACGAGTCGATTCACAAGCAAGCGCTCGCCTTGCGCTATCGAGCCCGCAGCGGTGAACCGCTCGGCCATTTGGTCGAGGAGGGATTCGCCCTCATTCGCGAAGCGGCTCGCCGAACGATTGGCCTGCGACACCACGACGTGCAATTGATCGGCGGACTGGCGATGCACGAAGGGGCGGTGGTCGAGATGCAAACCGGCGAGGGAAAAACCCTCACCGCCACATTGCCGACCGCGTTGCACGCGATGACGGGGCGCGGAGCTCATGTGTCGACCGCGAACGACTATCTGGCGCGACGCGACGCGGAAGAGATGACGCCTGTCTATGAAATGCTCGGGCTAAAGATCGGGATCATCCAAGCGGGATCGAGCCCTTCCCAGCGGCAGCAGGCTTATGAGGCCGACATCACCTACGGCACGGCCAAGGAGTTTGGTTTCGACTTCCTCCGTCAGCGTCTCAAACAACGAGGCGATGGTCAGGCCGCTCGGGCTTGGGATCCCGAAACTGGTGCTGGCCGAGGCGCGCGGCCAAGGTATTTCATGTTGGTCGACGAAGCCGACGCACTGCTCCTCGACGAGGCTCGTACTCCTTTGATCGTTAGCTCGCAGCCCGAGGGAAACGCCGATTCCTGGGAGGCACTGCACGACTGGTCCTATCGTCTCGCGAACGAGTTGGAGGAAGAACGGCATTTCACTTGGACTCCCGACCAAGCAGCCGCGCGACTCAACGCGGCGGGGCGTCGATTGGTGCGATCGCGCATGCTGCCCGCTTCGATCGCCGACATGCCGACCATCGATTTGTACGAGCGAGTCGAGATCGGCCTGTTGGTGCGATTCCGTTACCAATGCGATCGCCATTACGTGGTGCGCGACCAAGAGGTAGTCATCGTCGATGAGTTCACTGGGCGTTTGGCCGAGGGACGTCGTTGGCGCGACGGGATTCATCAGATGATCGAGACGCGGGAGCGTGTTCCCTTGAGCCCGCCCACGGGGCAGGCGGCACGGATCACGCTCCAGCGGTTCCTGTCCCTCTACGAACGTTTGGCGGGGATGACCGGCACGGCGGCCAACAGCCGACAGGAGCTGCGAGACGTCTACCACGTCGACGTGCTCAAGGTGCCGACTCATCGGCCGCCTCAGCGCCGACGGCTGGAGGACCG
>JAGQPS010000227.1 GCA_020426595.1 Planctomycetales bacterium | reverse complement strand
TGGGTGTCGGATGACGCCGAAGGCGACTTGGTTGAATTCGACTTGGATGGCAAGTCGGGGACGTTTAGTGAGGACTTGGGCGGCAAACGCACGATTGGGCACTACGCGATTTCGGCCGACGGAGTCATCGTCACGATATCGCGAAGCGGTGACGTGAGTTTGAGCTCCCATTTTCGATTGAACGGCGACCAACTCTCAGGTCCGCGCGGTCCCAATCCCAACGTCACCTGGCGCCGCGAGCCTTGAACCTGATCCAATTGGTTATGAGATAGCCGAGGTCGTCGAACCAATTCTCGGCCTTTGCTTCAGTCTGACAGCGCCGGCTATTCGGAGTTTTCTCGCAAGTATTCTGGGGGAACGGCATCGACCAGCCAGACTCCATTGGCCGAGCGATAAAACTCGATTCCCGCCTCATGCATCGCTCGCGCGGCGACAATGAGGATCACCGGCTTTCCGCGCCGAGCCCCCACGCGCTCGGCCGTCTCGATACTGGCGGAGAGATGCACGTGGTGTCGCGCCTGCTTTAGCAGACCTTCGCGGCGAATCGCGGGAAGCACGGCCGCGATCGTGCCGTGAAACAGCGTCTCTGGCGGCACTTGGGGTGTGAGCTCCAGATCGATGCCGTGGATGGAATGTCCTTGATTGGCGCGAACGCGAAGGCCATCGTCGCTCACCGCGAAACGCTGCTTGTCGCTTGTCTCCACTAGTTCGAGCAACAACTCGCGGGTGAGTTTCCTACCGTGAGCGCTAGCGGCGGCGATCAACGTGTCGATTTCAATCCAACCATGGCGATCGAGCGTGACGCCAATCGTTTGCGGTTGGTGTCTCAGCACCAGACTGAGAAACTTGCTCATCGTGACTTTGGGGTCTTTCATGACTGCTCCTGTTTCTCTTTAAGGACCCTCCAACGGTCCGCTGGGTTCACAGGCTTGTCACGCACTCATTCCCGTCGGGAAGCTCATTCCGTCGCCGCCGCGCGGTAAACTGGCTGTTCGTTTCTTGCCGTGTTGCTCCCGCAGTCGAGCCGCCGTCATGCGCTACCGCGATTCGGTTTCCAACAACCTGTCAGACACTCGACCGAGTCGGCGATTTCGTTTCGCGTTTCGGCATCGTGGGTCGACTCGAGCGTGGCTTAGCGCCGTTCTCCTGATGTTGTTTGGTTCGCCGGTTGTCGCGGGCCATCAAGTTCCGGCGGAAGTCATGGCGATCGTTACGCGGCATTGTACCGATTGTCATTCCGCGGACTTGGCCGAGGGAGGGTTGAGTTTCGCGGAGCTGGGCGTCGACTTGGATCAACCGGAAGTTCGGGAACGATGGATCCGTGCTTACGACCGGGTCTTGGCGGGAGAAATGCCGCCGGCGGACTCTGCGACGACCGAGTCGTTGGCGCCTCGGTTTGAGTCGTTACGGGCCGAGCTTCATGCGGCGGATCTTGCCGAGATCCAAAGGGACGGCCGAGGCCCCAGACGTCGGTTGACGAGAATCGAGTACGAGCAGGTGGTGCGCGACTTGCTCGGCATGCCTTACCTTGATTTGCGTGATCATCTGCCGGCCGATCGGGAATCACATCACTTTCGTCGATCGACGCAAGTCGCGGACATCTCGAGAATCCAACTCACCGCTTACCTGGAGGCGGCCGAGACGGCTTTGACTGCGGCCATTGCCCACGACGAGCAGCCGCGCTCGAGCGACTCCCATCGCTTCGTCGGACGTCAGCTCTTCGCCGAAACCTCGACGTTCGGCAACCGCGAGGCAATGTTCTTCGCGCGTGACAATCGCGCGATCGACGATGCGACGCTGGCCGCGTCGCCCACCGACGAATCAATCGAGCTCGCGATCTTTCGTTCGGCCCATTGGCCTTACTATGGTTACCCGCAAGGGTTCGTTGCGCGCGAGTCCGGTCGGTACCGAGTGCGATTTCTAGCTCGCGCCGTGTTGCAACAACCAGGACACGAGTTGACCCCGGCGCCCCATGGTGTCACGGTGACATTCCGAGCCCGCAAGCCGAGCGGCCCCGATGTCTCTGGGGATGTGCGAGGTACCGGCGGTTGGATCGATGTCGCCTCCGCCGAGGCGTGGTACGAAACAACGATCGAGCTCAAGGCGGGTGAGACCTTTGAGTACAGCGTGCTGGGACTGCCTGTTCCGTTGGCTCGCAACGTCGATGGCGGACCGCCGACCTATCGATTCCCTCCATTTCCGTCGGGCGGTCAACCGGGACTCGCGGTAAGGGCGCTGGAATTGACGGGACCTCTGCCGGACACCAGTTGGCCGAGTGACTCGCACCGTGTCGTATTGGGCGATCTTCCCTTCCGAAAGCGAGAGGCATCGGACCGGGAAGCATCCGGGGGCATCGCGTCGATCGAGCTAATAACGGAGGCTCCCGCTGACGAAGCGACCCGACTGATCAATCGGTTTCTGGATCGAGTCACGCTCTCTCCGTTGAACGATGCGGAGCGTGCGCCTTTCCAACGGTTGGTGGTCGCGGAGCTCGAGCAAGGCGCGTCGTTGGCGGATGCCGTGTTGGTTGGTTGCCAAGCCGTGCTCTGTTCGCGACACGTGCTGTTCGCGGATGAGCCTCTCGCGCCGGATTCGAACGATGCGATCGCTTGGCGACTGAGCTTGCTGTTCTCGAACGGGATTCCGGACGAGCCGCTACGTGAACTGGCTCGCGAGGGAACACTTCGGGACCCTCGAGTGTTGGCCGCCGAAGTCGACCGTTGGATCGAAGCCGCCACCTTCGAACGATTCGCCAAGGAGTTCTCGGCCGATTGGCTCGATCTCAAACGCCTCTATCGCGGCGAGGTCGATGAACGGCTCTATCCGGAGTATCGCTTCGATGCCTATTTGATCGAGTCAATGGAAAAGGAAACCGAGCGATTCGTGGCGGAGATGTTTCGTCGTAACGAACCGGTCTCCGCGATCATCGATACCGATTACGTCTACGCTAATGACCGGTTGTCACGGCATTACGAACTCGAGCCGCTCGACGGTTCCGGTTTGCGACGCGTCGATTTGCCTCCCGGTTCGCCGTTTGGTGGACTCCTGACCCAGGGAGCGATTTTGAAAATCTCGTCCAATGGCGTCTCGACGAGTCCCGTGGTGCGAGGCGCGTGGGTGGCCGATCGATTGCTAGGCACGCCTCCTCCGCCGCCGCCGGCCAAGGTGCCCGCGGTCGAACCCGATATTCGTGGAGCATCGACGATTCGCGAACTGCTTGCTCGCCACGCGGCGGACGCTTCTTGTGCCTCGTGTCACGCGCGTTTTGACCCGCTGGGCTTGGCACTTGAGAATTTCGACGTCGTGGGCGGCTGGCGTGAGCGATATCGCGGTCTTGGCACGGGTGAGCCAGTGAGCGGCATCGATCGAGCCGGACACGACTTCGAGTACGCACTCACGGCGAGCGTCGATGCATCGGGAACGCTGCTCGATGGTCGAACATTCGCCGATATCCACGAGCTCAAGCGTTTGCTGCGCGATGACGAGCGGCAACTCGCGCGGAACTTGATACGACAACTCACGATTCACGCGACGGGAACGCCCGTTCGCTTCGCCGATCGAATGGTTGTCGAGGAGATTCTCGACCGCTGCGAGCCGACGGGGTACCGAGCCCGAGACTTGCTGCGCGAGTTGATCATGAGCCCGATTTTTCTTGGCCCCGCTGGGCTGGAAGGCGAGGACGGATGACGGAGCCAACATCCGCTCGACACGGTCACTTATCAACGCTCGGTTCGCGGCGAGGATTTTTGCGCTGCGCGGCGGGAGTCTTGGCGCTGCCGTGGTTGGAATCGTGGGGAGACGCGGCCGCGGAGGATGAATTCTCTCCGAACGCGGCTCGCATGTTGCTCATCTCGAACAACCTCGGCGTATTGCCGGGCGACTTTTTTCCGCGTGGAGAAGGTCGGGATTACGAGTCGTCTCGATACTTGCGAGAGCTTGACGAGTTCCGCGATGACTTCACCGTGTTCAGTGGACTTTCCCATCCGGATGTCGCGGGCGGTCACAGCACGGAGAATTGCTTCCTAACCGGAGCCCCAGGTCCGACTCGGAGCGGCTTTCGGAACTCGATCTCTCTCGACCAATACGCGGCTGAACAGCTCGGCCCCGTGACTCGTTTTCCCACGTTGAATCTCGGGGTCAATATCGATCGAGCCAATCGGAGTTTGGCTTGGACTCGCGACGGGGCTTTGATTCCGGCGGAGGATCAACCGAGCCGAGTCTTTGATCGTTTGTTTGCTCCGTCAAGTGAAACGGATCGAGCGCGACGCGGAGCTCGGTGGCGTTCCCAGACGAGTCTCTTGGACACGCTGCTGGACGATACTCGCTCGGCGGAGCGGAGTCTCAGTGGCTCGGATCGACGGCGGTTGGATCAATACCTGAATTCCATTCGCGAGGTGGAACAGCGCATCCAGGCGGCTCGGGATTGGGAAGCGGTTCCACTTCCTGAAATCGCGGCCGAGCGGCCCACCGACGTGGCTGATCAGCGTTGGTTCTTCGAGCGATTTGAGTTGATGCTGCGGATGGCGTCGCTCGCGCTCGAATCCGATTCGACTCGGATCGTGACGTTGATGGTCGATGCGTTCGCGACCGAGATCTTTCAGTTGGACGACGAGCACGCGACAAGCGAGGGCTATCACAACTTGAGTCACCATGGTCAGGACCCGAGGAAACTCGAACAATTGGCCGAGGCGGACCATCGCCAGATGGAGCTCCTCCGCGGCGTGCTGAGTCATTTCAGAAGTATTCCGACCGTGAACGGGCGACTGCTGGACGAGACGATGGTGTTGTTCGGCAGCAACATGGGCGACTCGAACACGCACGACAACCGCAACTTGCCGATTCTGCTCGCCGGCGGAGGGCTCCGTCACGCGGGACACCTTCGTCACGATCCGGAGCGCAACCGTCCGTTGAGCGATCTCTTTGTCACGATGTTGCACCGACTCGGCATTCCCGCGAATCGGTTTTCCACGAGCCAACAAGATTTCAACGAGCTCTTGGGCTGACCGAGGATCGGAGGTTTCTCACGCCAAGGCGCTAAGACGCAAAGGACGGGCTTGGTGATTTGGTTTTTTCTTTGCGTCTTTGCGTCTTGGCGTGAGTCCTGATTGTCGCGGAGTTGAATCGCTGGGCACAGTTGATTGATGCGCGAAGAGCCACTGCATGGCCCGCCTTCCCTAACCACAAGGCATTCAATCATGTCCTCATCCGAAGAACGAGAACTGGCCGTATCGTTTGTGAATGAACTGGGTGGGCAAGTCGAACACGGCGAGAGTCTCTGGAAGCAAGTGCCTGGGACGGTAGTCGACTTATATGGAACGAGCTTGACCGATGAGGGGCTCAAGCGACTCGCGCCGTTTGACGACGTGGTGCGGCTGGACCTGACCGATACGAGGATCACGGATGCGGGGCTGCGCGAGCTCACGATCTTTGGGAAGATTGACGAGCTCCTTTTGGGCGACACCGCCGTGACGGACGCGGGCATGGTTGAAGTAGCTCGGTTGCGGAGCCTTGATTATTTGTATCTCGGTGGCACGGAGGTGACCGACGAGGGTCTCAAGGCGCTTGCTCCGCTTGAGAACCTCGCGATTCTCATGTTGGGAGGCACCGCGATCACGGACGCGGGGTTGAAGCACCTGGCATCATTGCCGAGCCTTCGGGCGGTCGCATTGCAAGGAGTCGCGATCACCGACGAAGGCCTTCGCGTTTTGGGGACGATCACCACGTTGACCGAGATCGGCCTCGGCGGCAATCGCACCACCGCCACCGGCATCGCCCAACTACGCCAGTTGCTCCCCAATTGCGAAGTCCGCGAGGAATAGAGAGCCACGTTGCGCGGATCGCGGAAACTAGCTCGAGAGAAGCTTCGTGCAAGGCACGGAGCAATTCACGGATACTGTGAGGGTAGCCCATGTTGAGAGCCTATGTTCTATCTCCAAACTCGATGGCGGTTGTCCCTTCGATCTTTCCGCCGCCGGAATGCGAGATCGAAATCGGTTACGTTCATGCGAATGAAGCTGGCTTATTTGGAGCAATGACGTCCTACTTACAGGAGATCGGAATCGTGGATCGCTTCACGACCGAGTCCTCCTTCGAACTTCCGCAGGCCTGGGCTGACGTCCCACATGCGAACGGCATTGAAGAGATCGTTCTTACGGGCCAAGAAGCGGAGTCGGTCCTCCGGCAACTAGAGAACCTCGAATTAAACGTGGCTGGTTACTCGGACCGTTGGCGGCGTGACTTATACGGTGGGACGGGAGGCCCTGACAGTCTCGAGCAGGCGGCGATGGTTCACCAAGTGTGCCTAGACCACCATGCTTTTTTGGTCCGGGTGCTTCAGGCCGGTACTGGTTTTGAATGGGTGCTCGTATTCGACATCTGAGGACCGCTCGCAGTCCAAGGGTTTTCTCGAAATCACCAACGACCAAGATTCGGAACCTATTTGTCTCCCCGCCCAGGCGACTCACCAACACCAAACGCAAGTGATTGACAGTCTCTCCAATCCGAATCAGTTGGACCACTAACTCCCGGTACATCTCGCGTTCCGCTCACGAGACCAGTTTCCCGCAAACAGGTCACACCAAAAGAAAACGCCCAAGTCCCACGATGACGAGGACTTGAGCGTTGTTGTGTGACACGATGCAAGGCATCGCGAAAGTAGCGGAGGAGGGACTCGAAGTAACCATCGTTTTCCAGGGAAAAACGTACATTCTCACATGTGCTGGGGATTCACTGGGGATTAAGCCCTGATGACGTCTCTCCGCTCCTCCTCAGGTCGATGACTGGTTCCCTGTGTCGAACTCAGTTTGGCAAGTAGGCAGGAGCGGCAAAAGTGTTCTCAATATTCCTAGAACTCCATAGAGTCGTGTAAGGGCATCCATCGAAGTCGCTAGCCGAGCTGGACTCCCATTGTGGCTCCGCGTATCTCGCCTTGTTCCCGCTCCGAACGAACTCGTTCACCAGTCGGAACAGCGGACATTAATTCATGTGCTCCCAGTCACGCAAGACGGGGGACAGTGGTCGCGGACTTCAAAACTCGCGGGAAACCACCGGAGAATCGGGGTGTCGCGGCTCTGGAGTCGCTCGCCGCAAGTGAGCCAGATGGATTGCCGGCGATCGGAAAACGCCGTGGGGATGCAACATCGACAGACGCTCAAGTATCTGGCTTCAGCCAAGTAGAAGGGCCGAGGCAAATCGGTCAATAGGAAGGTTGCGGCCAGCTCGCCGGTTTGGTGCCTTTCAAAGTGAAAGTCAAAACATCTGTCGCGGAACAAAAGGCTCCACGCGCCACTTCGGCGGTTAGCGAGCTCTGTGTCGACGCCAAACCGGTTCCAGCGAGCCAAGTCGCCAAACACCTGCGGGCGAAAACGTGCACCTTGAAGTTATGACTCAAACAAGCCAAACGCATGAACCTGGTGTGCGACGTGCCGTATTGCGGCCGGAGCCTCGGGTATCGGCAGTTGGTGGAAGCGATCGTCAGCGGAACGGAAACCGAACCAGAGAAAGTGGAACGGCTGCTGTCCGAGAGCGGCGAGACGCTTGAGAACCCGCCAACCGACCGCGGCAAGCTCACATGCCGGAAGCAACTTCGAGCGACGCATGAACGGCGCCCCGCGCTGCGGAAAGAGCGAGCCAGGCTCGACGATCAATTTGCCCTAGCGGACGGGCATTCGAACAGCCTGAATCCCAGCACGATGAAGTGACTCGACCGCTATACGACCGTCGACGTGAAATCGACAAGGCCTTGACGGAATCCAGTCGGGCCTAAGCGAACTTGCTGGTCGACTGTGAAAACGAAGAGCTCAAACAAGATCTTCGGGAGACTCAGCGGGAAATCGAGGGCCTAGGCACTGTCTATCAAATCATTTTTAGTGCTCTTCGCATGGCAGTGAGGAGCACGAATGCGAGATAGGTGCATGCGAGCTTGTCGTACCGCGTGGCCACCCGTCGCGACTCTTTCAGCCAGCCAATTAAACGCTCCACGATGTTGCGTCGCTTGTAGGCATCGCGATTGAAGTTGTCTTTTCGAGTTTCACTGGATCTCGCGGCAATCACCGATTCGATTCGGAGGCCGGCGAGACGGTCGCGAATCGCTCTGCTGCTGTACCCCTTATCACCAGCTATCGCGTCCGGGCGAGCAGCTACACGATGCAAGCTCAGTTCACAGTGGTCGATCAGGTTCTCGAATTCGGTCGATTCATTTCGTTGACCTCCGGTGATGGTCATGCCTAGCAGGGTTCCATGGCCGTCGCAGAGCACATGGATCTTGGTTGCGTAACCGCCGCGAGAC
>JAGQPS010000226.1 GCA_020426595.1 Planctomycetales bacterium | reverse complement strand
GCCCCGATCGCTTCTACTTTCCCACTGTTGATCGCGACTGAGCCCGTTTCGTTGCTCACGATAAGGCGCCCCTGAGCATCGATGCCGCCGCAGCGACCGGTCACACTCCGGGTCCCATGAGCGACTTGCACGATACGATCGGTCAAGACGCATCGCTTGCGGAATCGCTCGACCCAATCGGGCAATGCATTCGTCGCGCGAACATCGCTCGTCAATTCTCGATCGAGCCTCGTCACCAGTTGTCCGAGCAACGTGGGCAAGTCCCGAGTGCGGCCATCGTGTTCGAACAGACTCGTGGCTCGTTGTCTCACGTCCGCGGGTGCTTCGTCGAGTCGCTGATTGACGTTGAGACCAAGTCCCACGACAAGTCCCGGGCGATCCGCGATCGACTCGACCAGTAACCCACCGATCTTGCGTTGATCAATCCATAGATCGTTGGGCCACTTCAGTCCGATCACCGGCGAGCGAAGTCGCGACGAGGACGCGTCGCCGTCCGTTCCCATGACCGTCTCGATCGCCTCGGCCACCGCCAACCCGGCTCGCAAAGTGAGCGTTGAGAGATTGTCCGGTTCGCTCGTCGACGGCTCGATCAAGAGGCTAAACGTGAGCCCTCCGTCAACGCTCCACCATCGATTCTCGCCTCGGCCTCTTCCCCTGGTTTGCTCATGGGCGAGAACCAGCGTCGGGGAGCGCCAGTCGGCTTGTCGTAACCGTTCCAACGCGCGCGTGTTCGTCGAGGCAATCGACTCGTGGAACTCCAAGTCATCGAGTCCGGTTCGTCGTCGCAGGTCGCTCAAGACCGCGGCGGTC
This sequence comes from Planctomycetales bacterium, assembly GCA_020426595.1. Lineage (GTDB taxonomy): Bacteria > Planctomycetota > Planctomycetia > Pirellulales > Pirellulaceae > UBA11682. The sequence continues at coordinate 7,503 of JAGQPS010000226.1, read as the reverse complement.
CAAGGATGTTCGGTCAGCTCGTCGTTCAAGCCTGTCCCCTTCACGTTCACGGTGTCCAACTAGCACGGGTTCCACGAGAGGGTGACCCGTGAGCGACCGATTTTGCTAAGCTGCTGCGAGGCTCGGCCGCTGGCGTCGTCCGAGACGACTGTCCGCCAGGTTCGAGCCTCGATCCTGTTCAACCCCTCACGCTACAAGAGAGACTGTGATGAGCTTTTCGCTGGCCGGCAAGGTGGCGCTTGTAACCGGAAATAGCACGGGACTCGGGAAGGGCATTGGGCTCGCCTTGGGTCGAGCCGGAGCGAAGGTACCGGTGAACTACGCCAACAACCGGACTCGAGCCGAAGCGACGCTCGCCGAATACCAGGCCGCCGGCATCGACACCATGCTGGCTCAGGCCGATGTCACCGACGCCGCGCAAGTCGACCGGCTCTTCACCGATATCGAGGCGACGCTCGGCGCGGTCGATGTCGTCGTGGTCAACGCGACGTGCGAGCAACCGCTCAAGCCAATCGAGGAGTACGACTGGGACTTCTATCAAAGCATGCTCGACTTCTTCGTCAAAAGCCCGTACTTGCTCGCTCGCCGCGCCTTGCCCGGCATGAAGTCACGAAAGTGGGGACGGCTCATCAATATCACAAGCGAAGTCTTCCAGCGCAGCGCTTCTCCGTTCAGCGCCTACGTCGCCGCCAAGGGAGGCCAGATTGGATGGAGTCGCAGCATGAGCCAGGAATTGGCTCCGACCGGAGTCACGGTGAACATGGTGGCTCCCGGCTGGATCCCCGTCGAGCGTCACGAGTCCGACCCGCAAGAGATGAAGGACGGTTATCTCGCTCAAATTCCCATGCAGCGCTGGGGGACTCCGGCCGACGTCGCCGCCGCCTGCTTGTTCTTCGCGAGTGACGAAGCGAGTTTCGTGACCGGTCAGACGCTCTGCGTCAACGGCGGCATGAGCCCTTGGTAGTGCGAGTGAGTAGAGAGTAGTGAGTAGAGAGTAGAGAGTAGTGAGTAGAGAGTAGTGAGTAGAGAGTAGTGAGTAGAGAGTAGTGAGAAGAAAGGTGAGTGAATCGTGGTTCACATGCCCATCGCCGCCATGGCGCCGGCTAGCCATAAGAGAGCCAAGTAGGAAAGCACTCCCACGACGATCGCCAGCATCGCCTCTCGGATTAGCCCGCTTCGCCGGGGATGCGTCAGGGCTTCCAGTTGGAAGCCAATGGCGGAAATGATCACGAGAGCCACGGCCAACGGTACATACTGGCATGGCCAAAGCCAATTCATGACGATCGCAGGCACGACGAGTGTTACCAGGAAGGTGAGACTTACTAGGAAACAGTACCTTGAGATCACCGGTGAACGAAATTGAATGGACCGGGAACTGAGATACACCGAGGCCGCCGGGATCGTCATCCACCAGCACATGGGGGCGAGTCCAATTATTGCACCAACGTTTTCTCTGACCTCTCGATCTGCGATTCGATGGTGCCATTCCAAGAGCCAGTTTGTGTTTTCGGGGGTTATCAGCCGGACCAAGGACAAGGGGATCGCGACCAAGGCTGTCACGATCAGCAAGGTTCTTAGTCGAAAGCGAGGTCGCCCTCTCGCCTCTCGAACAAACGCCACGGCATGCAAAACCAAGGCCATGACCAATACCGCGTAACTCAGACAAATTGGGACCTCTATTATGAACTGGAGGGGGCGGGAGTCGTTCAGGCCCAGCAATAGCCCGACCGAACCTCCCACGATCGCCGCTCCGGTGATCGCCTTTTTCTCGACCTCATACACCGTCCTCGGAATCACAACGTCATGTTCCACGTGCGCCGCCTCGGGGAGCCACCCACACTCGGCGCAGGCGTCATTCAACGACTGTCGAGTAGCTTCGCATTGGGGACAGGGATTGCGAGTCATGGCTGTCGTGATGCTTGATCGCTAAGAAGCGGACGATGGGTAGGTCGGTTCACACGCTCACCGCCCTCATGGCATCGGCGACCCACAGGAGAGCCAGATAGGTCTGACCACTCAGGGCAACCGCTACCAATGCTTCCCATACGAGCCCTCGTTCCATGGATCTTACCAGGACTTCAATCAAGAACACTACTGCGGCGATGCACATCATGGCCACTGCCAGTGGAAAGCTCGCGATCGTCCAAAGTTGTTTCGTGGTAATCGCCAGCAGGACCAATGTTTGTAGGTAAGTGAAACTGCCTAGGAAACCGTACTTGGACATCGGCGCCGGCCGAAATCGAACGGGTCGGTAGGCGTAATAGAGCGAGCAACCCGGTACGGTCATCAGCCACGCGACCGCGGCTAGGCCAATCGCCATGTCGATGGCACGGCCAAGGCCACGATGATCGATTCGCATATGCCAATCGATGAGCCAGTCCGTGTTCGCGGGAGTCATGAGCCGGACCAAGGCGGACAGCAACGCGACGACCGCCGTCAGTATCAATAAAGTTCTCAGCCGAAACCGACAATGAACCTCGCGATAAAACGCTACCGCGTGGACAAACAAGACCGTGGCGCTTAGGGAGAAGCCCAGAAAAAGCAGTCCCACGAATAGGGCTCCGATGGGGCCGAAGTAATACCAGCCTTGCAACAGCCCAGCCGCACCACCCACGACCGCCGCCCACACGATCGCCTTCTGTTCGGCACCGCTCATCGCCTGCGGTATCACCACCTCGTGTTCGACGTGCGCCGGCTCGGGCCGCCACCCACACTCGCCGCAGGCGTCATTCAACGACTGACGAGAAGCTTCGCATTGGGGACAGGGATTGCGAGTCATGTTGGTCGTACGTTGGACGGCGGAAACGGATGAAGGAGATCGATCCGGAATTGGCGCGGGTCCTGAACTGCGGTCTTGAATTCCCGTGAGCGACCTTCCGAGCATAACTCCACGGCCCTTGGCCCGATGATTTCTCGCCGAGGATTTGATTCCGGCGGATCACGGAGCTCGCCTACTCTGGGAACGCCATGGGGCGAGACCTACATCGTTCGGCCAAGCGCAAAGAAGCCGCCCGGCCTCGCTTCCAAAGCCTATCGGAACCGCCGCGCGACGAGGGCATCATTAAACGAGACCTGGATTTGGGTCACCTTCGAGACGGTCGGACGTCTCCCTCCACCATGCCCACCCCGACTCCAACAAGAAAAAGACCCTACGGAACGGGGCCGTAGGGTCTTTGGATTTCGATTCGCGGTGGCGGGCACCGAATCGATCGGGCGAGCAGTGTTTACCGCCGCTCGATCATTCGATTCTTCGCGGCGAGCCAAGTCGCTCGCTTAGTAGGGGCGGAAGCTACCGCCACTCGTTGTTGGCGACGAGGGAGGCATCGTGGATGTGCCACTTGTCGGTGAATAGGTCGAGCCGCTCGTCGGCGGATAAGTCGAGCTCGCTGGCGGGTAGCTCGATCCCGTCGCAGGAGCCGATTGGCTCGTCGGCGGATAGGACGGCGTGCCGTAGCTCGGAGCCGTGGCGGTACGAGTTTGAGTCGTCGAGGCGGACGTTGGACCCGCCGTCGAACCCGGAGTGTAACCGGTGCCGGAGGTCATGAGTCGTGGATCGACGGCGCGAGTCGTGGCGGCCGACGGAGACGGCGTGTAGCTCGTGCTCGGCGGCGCGGTGTACTGAGTCGCGGGAGCGCCGGTGGCGTTGCTACCCGGAGCGGTGTAGCTCGAGCCACTCGGAGGCGTCACGCTGGCGCCTGGCGTGCTCGGAACTTGGTACTGACCCGACATGCCAGTGGTTGGGTAGCCTTGAGTCGACGGATAGCTGGTCGGCGCGCCGGTCGATCCGCCATACGGAGAAGTTCCACCGTAGGTACCGGGACTCGAGCCGCTCGCCGGACCGCCGTACGACGTTCCCGGCTGTTGACCCGAGGGAGCCGCAGAGCCGCTCGGCTGGCCGTAGGGGCCTCGACCCGAGGTGTAACCGGTCGGAGCATTGCCATAAGGATTGGTCGATCCGGTCGTTGAACCGGTCGTCGATCCGTACGGATTGGTGCCGTAAGGATTCTGCGCCGTACGATCGCCGCTGGGACTGCTTGGCGTGTAACCCACCGGTTGTCCACCGTACGGATTGGTGCCGTAGCTCGCCCCCGACGTGCCGGTGCTGGTGCCGGCATAGTTATTGTTCGTGCCGTAGCTGCCGGTACCAGTGGTCGACGGCGATCCGGTCTGCGAGCCGTAGCCGCTGCGGGAACCGGTCGTGGACGCGTACGAGCTCGACGGAGTGTACGAGTGACTTGGTGGTGGCGGCTCGGTTTGAGCCAACGAGGTGGTGTCTTTCTTCCACCAGGCCAGCGAACTCATGCTGGGTCCGGTTTTACAGCCGGTCAGCGTGAGGCCGGCGGCGACGGCGATGCCCATGCAGGCTCGCTGAATCTGCACACGGTTGATTGCCATTGCGAAACGCCTTCCCTTGCGAATCGAAGTAAAATCGCGAACCATCAGCTCGCGGAGCCCCAATCATTCCCAGCTGACGTACCGCTTCTTCCCCCTCGGTTCGAGAGAGAAGCGACAAGGCCGCCCGTTACGGACTCGCCCAGCAGCCAACTCGGAGGCTCGCGCGTGAAATTCGCCCCGAATCATGATCGGTGCCGACGGGGCGATACGATCAGCAAAACCGGTAAACTTTACCAAGTCGCCATAACCGGAACGCCCGCGTCGTGGAGCTTCCACACGCGATGACCCAGACACCCCACCGACTCCCTAGAGAGCGGTGGAGAACCCAGTCGGCGCGGAGGGTAGAGGGGCTCGGGAAAGAGGTCAACGTCAGTTTGCGAGTCCGGCAACCGGCCCGATGCCGGGCCTGCCCTGTTCAAAGCTTGCCAAGCCCTCGGATTTGCTCACACTGGACATTAGGGGAGGTGTCGTGCCTGCCCGTCACAAGTGCGTGCCCCCAAACCGCGCTCGTCCCTGCTTCCAACAGAATGCCGTATCTCCATGTCCGACCCGATATCGATTTTTTGGAAGCGTATGCAAGCGAGTGGATTGCTCGATCCCAGCCGGTTCGAGTCGGTCCAGAAGCAAGTCGAGGCCGCTCGGCTCGATGACGTCAAAGCGATCGCCAAGTGGTTGATTGGCCAGGACGTTCTCACGCGTTTCCAAGCCAAGGCTCTGCTTGCCGCTCCCAAGACTCCGCTATCGTTCGGCGACTACGTGGTGACCGACGAACTCGCCGACGCGCCTTTCGAGGATGCCTACCGCATAAAGCATGTACCGACGGGTCACGAGCTCATGGCGGTGCTTCACAAGGCGGCCCACCTCTCAGCTTTGGACAACCCCGCGGCGCTCGGAAAGGTACAGCAACGGCTGCTCGCCGATCGCCCCATCCACCAGGCTCAATGTGCCAAGGCCTACGAGGTCATTCGTAAGGGCGACCTCGTGTTGGTGGTCGCCGATGTCCTCACCGGCGAGACGCTCCGGCAACGTATCGCTCGCGGCAAGTTGTCTCCCTCCGAAGCATCCAGCATCGCGGTTCAAGTGGCGATGTCATTGGCGGCTTGGCACGAAGCGGGAGTCGCTCACGCCGATGTTTGTCCCGAGAACGTTGTCCTCTCGAGCGACGGTGGCGTGCGCCTGTGGCACGATCCATTGCGACTCCCCGCTCCGTTGCTTGGGGCCGATGTCGCGACCTTGCGAGAGTTGGAACAACGAGCCGCCTATCTCGCTCCCGAATTGGACGTTCAGCAAGCTCCCTACAGCCACCTCACCGATCTTTACGCGCTCGGCGCGGTTTACTTCGAGATTCTCGCGGGTGAGCCGGCCCTCAAACGCGATTCGTTGATGGCCACCATGCAGGCTCACGCTTCCGAACGGATCCCCGAACTCTCGGCCCAAGGCATCCCCAAGCCGCTCGAACAAATCGTTACCTACCTGATGGCGAAACGTCCGGACGTGCGCTATCAGGAAGCGACCGCCGTCGCCGATCAGATCGCGCGGTTCTCGGAAACCCCCATCGACGTCCCGCCGCCCCCGATGCCGCTCGCCACGACCGCTTCGTACGAGGCGTGGATCGAGCGACGCTCTCCCTTGCAGCTCGGCGAGGAAGCGACGACGGCGAATGTCGCCGGAACGCCGAATAGTGGAGTCCCAGTGTTCGCCGCGGCGGCTCCCGCGATGGGCGCGGCTTCCGACGCCAGCGCGAATCCGGTTTCGCACAACTCGCCAGCCCGCATGATCGAGGCTCGCAAGAAGGCTCAAAAGCGCCAACGCATCATCTTGGCCGTGGTCGCTAGTTTGGGACTCGTGGGTGGACTCGTTGGCTTGGTTATTTATCTCCGACAGCCAGGCACGAACGTCGCGCGGCCGAGCGACAACACAAACGAGAATCCCGATAACGGTGAAAACGACGGGGGTGAGGGAACGGGCGGCTCGTCCGATCTGGTCGACACCACGGCCGCGGTGCCACAAAAGGTCGTCGACGATGATGGTGCCTTGTTATGGGAATCGCCGACTCAAGGTGATCCGCTATCGCTCGCGGGAATTCCCGACGGACCGCGCGGCGTGATCGTGCTGCGACCCTCGGAGCTTCTGGCTGGCAACGCGGGAATCGCGTTGACCGAGGCACTTGGGCCGGACTTCGGCACCTGGCGTTCGACCTGGGAGGATCAGGTTGGCATCAATCTCGATCAAGCGTCGCGAGTCGTGATTAGTTTGCACGACGCGGATTCCCCCGGCATGCCATACGCCATGTTGACTCGAGTCGAACTCGCCGCGCCAGCCGATTCGGCGGCGCTCAAGTCGCGCTGGGGCGACGCGGGCTTTAGCGAAGGGAGCGGTAACGTTTGGCGGTCGGGAGACCTGGCCCTGGCGGTTGTCGCCAGCGACACCGATGGTCGCGTGAGCGCGTTCGCCGCCGGGCCGTTGGAACTGGTCGATTTGGCGGTCGCGAAAGGAACGAGTGAACCGGTTCTGGCTCCCGACCAGCGGCTGCTCGTTCCCCAAGTCGACGGCGCTCGACACATCACCGTGCTGCTGACCGTGACCAATCTCTACAGCGAGGAAGGCCAAGCGTGGCTCGGAGGCCGCTGGTTGCCCTTGGCGGAAATCTTCGAGCCGGTTTTGTTCGATGGCATCCAGAGTTTCGCGCTCAGCATTCATCGCGATACCGATTGGTACCTCGAACTGACCGCGACGAAACGAGTGGGACAAACGGCCGAACAACTCGTGGCGAAATGGGAAGCCAATGTCGGCACCTGGGGCAATCAACTCGAGGCGGGAATCGCCGAGGTCCCGCAGCATCCGTATTGGGAGCGAGTCCGACTGAGGTTTCCGGCTTGGATGCGGGACATGCTCGGCAATCTACGGTTTGGCGTCGAGGACAACGTGGCTCGCGCCAACGTGTGGCTTCCCGATCCCGCCGGCCCCAACTTGGTGACGGGCACGGAGCTGATTCTCGCGTCTCTCACCGATCCGACCGTCGACACTGGCGCGCCCGAGGGACCGGCGGAAACCGTCCCCACCAACATCGACGAACTATTGCAAAGCAAGGTCGACTTCGCGGTCAGC
>JAGQPS010000225.1 GCA_020426595.1 Planctomycetales bacterium | reverse complement strand
GACCTCGATGGGCGTCTCCCGGCCGCACGATGCGGCGCGTCTAATTAGATCAACAGCCCGTCACGCTTCGGGTTTCCTTTGATTTGCCACGCTTTTGAATTGATTGGCCTGGGCGATGCGTGAAAAGCTCGACATCAAGAACCTTGGCTTTCCTCGGATGGGAATGGCTTTGAACGCGGCCAGTGAATGGAATTCCTTGACCACCACGAACCTCGTTGTGAATGGGTGATTACTGACATGGATTCCTTGAAGCCGTTATCGCGAATCAGTCGCCGTTCGCTCCTAGGGAGCATGGGGACGGCGCTGAGCGCGATGGCGGTTCGCGAACTGCTTGGTGACGAAGCAACGGGCGGACGGACGGGGGGACCATTGTCCATCGACTCGGTGCCTCGGTCCGCGCACGCCCCGACGGCTCGCAGCGTTATTCACTTGTTCATGAACGGTGGTCCGAGTCAGATGGACTTGTTCGACCCCAAGCCCGAGTTGACTCGCCGGCATGGGGAAGACTATTTCGACTCGATCGCCGGGGAAGTGGAGTTTCCCGACGCCGCGGGTGCGTTGCTCAAGAGTCCCTTTCGGTTCGCGCGGCATGGTGAGTGTGGCATGTGGGTTTCCGACGCCCTGCCCCACCTCGCCAAGCAAGTCGATCGCGTTGCGATGATTCGGTCGATGCACACGACGAATCTCACGCACGAACCGGCTTTGTACAAGATCCACTCGGGGAGCGAGTTCATTGGCCGCCCAAGTCTCGGAGCATGGGTGACTTATGGTCTGGGCAGTGAGAACCGAGACCTGCCGGCGTATGTGGTGCTCGACGACCCGAATGGTTTGCCGGTCAACGGCATCGACAACTGGACGAGTGGCTACTTGCCACCGTCGGTGCAAGGAACTCGCTTTCGAGCCACGGGGACTCCGGTGCTGGATCTCGAACCGTGGGACGGGCAGTCGAGTGACGACCGGAGGCGCGAACGCGAGTTGATCGCCGCCATGGATCTTCGGCACCAATCGTCGCGTCCCTATCGTCCGCAACTGCAGGCTCGGATGGCGACCTACGAACTTGCCGCCCGCATGCAGCTCGCCGCATCCGATGCTCTTGATCTGAGTCGCGAATCGCAAGCGACTCTCGAGCGTTATGGCATCGGACAAGGGCCGACCGACTCCTACGGTCGTCGTTGCCTCATCGCTCGTCGGCTGGTCGAACGGGGCGTGCGATTCGTACAGCTCTTCATCGAGAGTCAAATCTGGGACAACCACAACGACATCAAAACGTCACTCCAGAGCGCCTGTCTCAAAACCGATCAACCGATCGCGGCGCTGCTCGAGGATCTCGATCAACGCGGGCTGTTGGACGAGACGCTGGTCGTGTGGGGTGGTGAGATGGGGCGGCTGCCGATCTCGCAATTGCCGGCCGACAAGAACGCGGAGCGCGCGGGTCGAGACCATAACAAGAATGCCTTTTGCTCCTGGTTCGCGGGAGGCGGCGTGAAACGGGGGCATGTGCTTGGCGCGACCGACGAGCTCGGTTTCGCGGCGGTCGAGGATCGTGTGAGCGTCGAGGACTGGCACGCCACGATTCTTCATCTGCTGGGCTTGGACCACGAGTCGCTTTCGGTGGAAAAGAACGGCCTACAGGAACGACTTACCGGAGTCACGACTCCGCGCGTCGTCGATGCGATTCTCGAGCGAGCTAGTTAACCGCGCGGTGTTGGCCGGGCTGGTCGGCGGTAGGGGATGGATGGTGATGTTGGCTTTTTCGAGGAGTCGAAGAATCCCTCGCTGACGCTTCGGGTTTCCTTTGGTTTTCCAGGCTTTCGGCTTGGTCGACGGGGCGAAGCGTGAAAAACGCGACATCAAAACTGACGCGTCGCGTTTCCATTGTCTTTTACGGGGCCTAGGCGAAATTCCATCTCCGTGCTCTCCGAGGTCTTCGTGGTCAAAATAGGATCCCTCGTCACGCATCGTCCAAAGGGATGGTGTTCGACGAGACGAACGGCGGTAATCATGTCTTTCCCCCGCCCACCGAAAAGCCCACTCTCCTATCGAGGTTGAAGGTTTGGACCGCGAGAACTCCCCTGCCCGATCCGACTCATCGCCCGAGAACGAAACGCCGCATGAGGTGGGTTGGCGATTCGACAATTCCTACGCGAGGCTGCCGGAACTGTTGTATTCCCGCGCGACGGCTCTGCGCTTTCCTGGCCCTCGACTGATCCGTCTCAACTCGTCGCTCGCCGACGACCTGGGACTCGATTTTCGGGGGATGGACGAAACCTCGCTGGCGAGGATTTTTTCCGGGCAGGAGTTGCCGCCCGGGGCCGAGCCGATCGCGCAGGCCTATGCCGGTCATCAGTTTGGCGGATTCACGATGCTCGGTGATGGCCGTGCGCTGTTGCTGGGTGAGCAGCTTGCGCGGGACGGTCGTCGCTTCGACATTCAACTTAAGGGGTCGGGGCCAACACCTTATTCGCGACGGGGCGATGGATTGGCGGCGCTCGGACCGATGCTTCGTGAGTACATCATTAGCGAGGCGATGCACGGCCTCGGGATTCCCACGACGCGTAGTCTGGCCGTGGTCACGACCGGAGCTCCGGTGTATCGAGAACGAACGCTGAGGGGAGCCGTACTCACTCGCGTGGCGGCGAGTCACATTCGCGTGGGCACGTTCCAGTTCGTCGCGGCTCGGCGCGATGAATCAGCGCTGCGGCAGTTGGCCGATTACACGATCGCGCGGCACTTCCCAGAAATCGAACAGGCGGGATTGCCGGTCGAGGCGAAGTACCTTGAGTTCTTCAACGAGGTTTGTCGTCGGCAAGCGCGACTCGTGAGCCGCTGGCAGATGGTCGGATTCGTGCATGGAGTCATGAATACCGACAACGTCTCACTGGCGGGTGAGACCATTGATTACGGCCCGTGTGCCTTCATGGACTCGTATCACGCGCACACGGTTTTCAGTTCGATCGATGAACAAGGTCGGTACTCCTACGGCAATCAACCGGCCATCGCGCAGTGGAACTTGGCTCGTTTCGCCGAATCGTTGATCCCACTGCTCGCGGCCCAGCCGGAGGCGGCGGTTGAGATCGCCAAGGAGTCGCTCCATCAGTTCGCCGCCGACTACCAAGAGGAATGGCTCGCCGGAATGCGCGCGAAACTGGGACTGACGACTCCGCGCGAGGGAGATCGAGAATTGGTCTCGTTGCTGCTCGAATGGATGCAAGATTCAGCGGTTGACTTCACCAATACGTTCGACGATTTGAGCACGCGCGGTGAGTTCGTAGCTTCTCCCTACCATGACTCGCGTTTTCAAGGTTGGCTGACGAGTTGGCGGAAGCGTATCGGGCTCGAGCAACGGGTTTTTGAGGAAGCCCAGGCGATGATGCGGCAGGTGAACCCAGCGTTGATTCCTCGCAATCATCGCGTGGAGGAAGCGTTGGCCGCGGCCGAGTCGGATGACCTGAGGCCGTTCAACGAGCTGTTGGTCGCCTTGCGACTTCCGTTCGAGCGGACCGAATCGCTGGCCCGATTTCGAGAGCCGGGACCCGCCGGGGCCTGTTATCGCACCTTTTGTGGCACGTGAGTCGATCCGCTTCGAGGCCTCGCGGGACTTGATTCCGTGCCGAGGAGCCCCGGATCTCTCATTGGCCCGCGGGTTCGAGGTCCTCTTCGCGGGCGGCGTATCATCGCCTCCTAGTTGCCGCGAGGTTTTCCGCGGAAGTATCATGGGGGGAGCGTTCGAGGATCGCGCGCCGCACGAGGTTACGCGGCTCGCGCCTTGGATCTCTCGCGCAGGGTTGGATGCGGCCCGCCGCGAGTCCCGCCTGTTTTGACCTGCCTGAATGATGGGCTTTTTCTCCCACGGAGTACGCTGATGACTCGCAAGCAAGAGGCTCCTAGCAAGCCGAATCGACGTTCGTTTGTGAAAGGAGCCACCGCGGCGGCTGTCGCGGGGGCCGCGATCGCGCCGACGGTTTCCGCCGCGGTTCACAACTCGGTCGATGACACGATTAAGGTGGCGCTCATCGGTTGCGGTGGTCGAGGCACCGGAGCGGCGGTCAACGCGTCGCGCGCCGACGAGAACGTCAAGATCACCGTGCTCTGCGATGTCTTCCCGGATCGGATCGAGCACACGCGTCAGGTGCTCAAGAACCAGATTCCCGACCAACTCGACGTCGCCGATGATCACTGCTTCTCGGACTTCGATGGCTACAAGCAAGTGATGGCGAGCGACGTGGATGTCGTGCTGCTTTGCACTTCGCCCCATTTCCGTCCGGCTCACCTCGCGGCCGCGATCGACGCGGGCAAGCATGTGTTTTGCGAGAAGCCCGTCGCGGTCGACGCTCCTGGTGTTCGTAGTGTGATGGAAACGAGCAAGAAGGCCGAAGAGAAGGGGCTGAGCCTCGTTTCTGGTCTCTGCTGGCGCTACGATCTTGGCGTGCTCGAGACGATGAAGCGAATTCAAGACGGCGCGATCGGCGAGATCAAGTCGATTCAAGAGAACTATCTGACAGGCACCCTCTGGCACCGTGGTCGCAACGAGAATTGGAGCGACATGGAGTACCAGATGCGGAATTGGCTGTACTACACGTGGCTCTCGGGTGACCACATCGCCGAGCAACACATTCATAGTCTCGACAAGGCCCTGTGGCTCAACGGCGACGTTCCCCCGGCTCGTTGTTTTGGTCTCGGTGGTCGCCAAGTTCGAACGGCCGACCAATGGGGTCATATCTACGACCACTTCGCGGTTTGCTACGAATGGGACAGCGGCGTGAAGTGCTTCGCCTACACGCGGCAGATGTCGGGTTGCCACAATGATGTCGATGACTACGTCATGGGCACCAAGGGACATGCCACGATCCTCAAGAACGAGATCGTGAACGGTGAGGGAACCTGGAAGTACCGTGGCCCCTCGCCCAGCATGTACGATGTCGAGCATCAACGGCTGTTCGAATCGATTCGTAACAGCACGCCAATCAACAACGGCACGTACATGAGCTACAGCACGATGATGGCGATCATCGGACGCGAGGCTTGCTACACCGGCAAGTCGCTGAGCTGGGATGAAGCCTTGGCCTCGGATGTCGTGCTCGGCCCGACCAGCTACGAGTGGGGCGACATGCCAGAGCCTCGCGTGGCCATGCCTGGCCAGGCGTAAGTCGGTCCATCGCTCACTCCACGCGACAAGTGATAGCAGCCCGGCTCACGCCGGAAAAGTCGGTGGAGTTTGCCCGGTTTATCGACCGAAGAAGAAGACGGAAGTGCCCTCGCGAGGTACTTCCGTCTTGCTTTTTCTTGGTCCTCGAACCGCGAACGGCTCCGAGCACGAGAGACGGACATGCCAGCGATGCCTTACAAACGACTTGGCATGATGCATCGACTCCTGGTCGGATGCCTCTTGGCTTCGTCGCTCGTGGCGCCAGGGTGTGCTTGTTGGCGCTGTGGACCGCTGTCCTGCTCCGTGGCTCGCCCAGCTTCCAGTGGCGCCGAGCCGTCCGAGGCCGAGGTGGAATTGCCAGACGAGTCGTGGCAAGAGCCGGAAGTGGAACGTCCGGTCTCGCGTTTTCACCCGGTGCCGGCTTGGGACGTCTTTCATCCGCCGAGCGAATTGTCCTACGAGGATCCGGTGGCCGCGCCTCGCTGCCAGCCCTTCTATCTACCGCCTCCTCGCGCCGAGAACGTCGGTCATTGAAATCGGGCGACAACGCTCCGCTTAAAGCGACCTAACGTGTCTCGCGCGAAGGCTCTCGTCGACCGATTGCTTCGCGGGGCCTCGAGACCCGTTCCTGCGAGTTGATCGTGAGTCTTGGGGGAGTGACATTCGATGCGTGTGGCTGAGTCACGGCTGTCGTTCTAGCCCACATCATGAATCGAATGCGATCACGAGGCTGATCGGGTAGGCATGACCACGAGGACGAGCGAACGCGAGACGAGTCAGCCAACGGGGGCTGGTTGCATGGAAGACTCGATGAGCGGAGGCCATCGGGAGGCCGCGAGGGCGAGTGCCGACGCGAAGGTGTTCCCTGTCACCGGGGCGCCTCGAAGGACACCCCGGTGACAGCCCGAAGTTTCATCGTGAGCCATTGCCGCGTGGAAGACCCAGATACCACGGACTCGGCAAATGAAAGCTCGCACCCAGGAGGGAAGGGCTCGCCTCGTTCTTCCGCAAGTAGAACGAAGCGCACGATGCTACTTCGCACGCAAATATCGTTGTGTTGATTGAGCGTCGGCGAAGAGAACCGCGGAGCTAGTGGCGGGCTGAAACCGCGAGTCGCGGGACTCACAACCGACGTGCGGGACTTGTACGGGAGCCCCGAAAATGCCGCAAGATCGCTTTCTTGGGAGCTCATGAGACGCTTGGTGTTCCCGGCCCGCCTTCGCATCCAGGACCAACTCGACGCATGTCGTTCGGGTGGGGATTGAGTTGCATTCGAGCCACCCCGCCCCCACACTGTTTGACACAGCTTTTCATCGGTTTCGGAGTCTTCTCCCTCGCGACTCATCATGCTGGGCCATGTCGCGCGCCAGACGCGAACGCTGGTTCACCGGGGCATTGAGGCCAGACCGAGAGCGATTCACGACGGCGTTTCTCCAACGGGATGTTCTCATGGTGCTGCGATATTCGGTGCTGACCGCCTTGGTCGGTTTGTTACTGCTCGGCGGTCTCGGCTTCACTCGCTTCGAAACCGGTTCAATGCAGGACCGCCAATCGCCTATCGAGGTTTCCAAGGAGACGACGGTCTACACCGAGCCACTGGACGAAAACGGTTACTTGCTGGTCGTCGAAGCGCTTCGGCGACACAGCTCGGAAGGCGTGACTCGAGAGAACAACGCGGCGGTGTTGTGGCTCGAGGCGATTGGATTTCGCGCCGAGGGAACCGTGCTGGATTATCAGGCCGAGCAGTTGGGCAGTGAGATTCCACCCGATGACGCGTCATTCTTTCGGCACGGGACTCCGCAACCTGGGCCGCTCGATGTGTTTCTGCCACTGGAGCAGCTTGAACGCGTGAACCAAGGACCATGGGGAGCGGATGAATGCCCCGAGGCGGCGGAGTGGATCGAGGAAAATGAGGCGGCGCTCGCGCTGGTAGCGGAGGCAGTGAAGCGTCCCCGCTTCTATGTGCCTCGTGAGGGAGACCATTCCTGGAGCCTGTTGTTGCCCGACGTGCAATCTTCTCGTAGCGTCGCTCGTTGTTTGATCGCTCGTGCCTACTTGCGGATGGAGCAATCGGACTACGAAGGGGCTTGGGACGACATCCTGACGACGTACCGCTTGGGTCGGATGTCGGCCAAGGGCGCGTTCTTGATCGAGAGTCTGGTCGGAGTGGCCATCGATTCCATGGCTCAACAGGCCACGTCGAAATGGCTCGAGACGCTCCCGGTAATGGCTCCTGATTTGGAAAAGTGTCTCGCGGAATACGACGCCTTGGGGCCGATCCCTCGGCTCGCCGACAAGGTCCAAAACGAGCGTCTCATGTTGGTCGACTTGGCCAACTTCGTGTCCCAAGGCAACACGCTCGAGGATTGGCCCGGCTTGGGCGCGCAAATGATGGTTCTCTTTCGGCGGAGAATCGACTGGAACCTCGTGTTGCGCGAGGCGGGAGGCCGCTACGACCGCATGGGCGAGATCTTCGCGGTTCAAGATCCAGAGCGACGCCGAGAATTGATGGCTGAGTTCGAGGAGGAGCTGCGGGAATCCAACGACGCGGTTCAAGCAAAGTACGAGAACGCCGGCGGAATTGCCTTGCAACTTTTCTCGGGACGAGAAGAAGCCTCGAAGGATGTCGCGGTCATCTTCACGGGCCTCATCATGCCAGCCTCCGCCGCCATCCTGCACGCCGAGGATCGTTCCGATACCGCGCGACAAATGACTCGCCTTGCCTTCGCCATCAAGGCGTATCAGCTGGAGCACGGGGAGTTTCCCGCGTCGCTCGATGACCTGAGTGACGCGGGCCGGTCGATGCCCGAGGGAGAACGGAGCGGAGTCTATCCGTTGACGTATCGAGTGAACGACGAAGAGGTCGTGCTCTACCAATTCGGTCGCAACGGCGAGGACGACGGAGGTCCGCCGAACGATGCGGCGATGCCCGATGCGTCCGATGATCAGGGATGGCGCTGGCGCCTGCGGTAATCACCGCGAATGTTCATGATGTCGCCGGCGGTTTCTTGAGCAATCAGCGCGAACGTCCGACAGGCAACCCAACGCGTGAGTTTGGATGTAGCGTTATTCACGCTTCGCGAATGCGACCGAGTCAAAAGCGTCACAAACCCAAGGAAACCCGAAGCGTGACGGGCTGTTGATTTAAGGCCGAAGCATTGTGATTCGTGCCCAAGCAACCGGCGTTTTGGGTGCAAGAGAGTTAAACAG
>JAGQPS010000224.1 GCA_020426595.1 Planctomycetales bacterium | reverse complement strand
CGCGGTCGTGGACCACGTGAGCCGGACGATGTTCACGCGACCCGGTTTGCTCAACGAACGCTCGAGCCTGCTCCGTCACCCACTGCGAATTGGGATTCCAAGTCGACTTCGTGCAGATGATTTCACGAGTCTACAGGGGCATGAAAACCAACACATAGAGGTCGACCATACCACTGGCCGTGACGCTCGCTTGGTGAAGAAGTCGCACGCCCAGAGTGTTTCGGCATGAGCCTTGAGGAACTCGCCCCACGTGCCGCTCGAACGTCTCGGACTCGGCTCGATCCCTTCCTCCTTGAGCATGTTCTTGACCGTCTGGCGACAGATCCGCGAGATGCCCAATCGTCGGAGCTCTCCCAAGATCTTGGAGTAGCCAAAGCCCGTGGATCTTGCCACTTCGATCACCAAGTCACGCAGCAACTGACTCTTCCCATGAGTCCGACGCTTGCGAGCCTTTCCGCGTGAAGCCTCACGCCTCCAGCGATAGAATGCCGACGGCGAGACAATGGTGACCAGCGCCTCGATCGCCATGCCGTGAGGCAGCCCGAACTTGAGCAGTTTTACACGCTCCGCATGCCGCGTGTGGATCTCATCGGGGAGCCGAGCCCGGAGGATCTCGTTCTCGGCCTTGAGGAACTCGATACGGCGGCGAAGCTGAATGTCCGTGGCCGTGGCCAGAAGGGTCACCAGCGAATGAAAGGGGCGTACACAACTCAAAACTCAAAATGACGCAAGTCCAGGGGCGACCGAGAGATAGAGGTCGATTTTCACCCCGGATCCACAGTGATTACGGCCTAGCGGCCGGTCAAACAGGACGCCTGAACATCGATGGTGAACCGCAGGTCCATCCTATTTCTCGAAGCCCGTACTGAGCGGCAGTCTACGGCCCCTGGGTCGAAGAGATTGTTGGGACCCTAACGACCCATTACGCTTGCTCTCTACCGCACGGCTCCATACGGTTAACAGCACAACGCGAAAGACGAAAACAGGTGAATGGAGAAATAATGGCGGACCGTACTCCGGTACGTTTCACAAAGCTCTTCCTCATGTCCTGATCGACGCCAAGACCTGGCAAGGCCTAATGGACCGCATGAAAGAGCTCATCGAACGATGGAGAATTGATCTTCAAAGGTCAGTAAAATTCCCGATTCCTAAGGAATGGTTGCTGCAATGACACCAGAGCAAATTGAGTCATTTATTGAAAGCGCT
Source organism: Planctomycetales bacterium (assembly GCA_020426595.1). Taxonomy (GTDB): domain Bacteria; phylum Planctomycetota; class Planctomycetia; order Pirellulales; family Pirellulaceae; genus UBA11682. The sequence continues at coordinate 7,160 of JAGQPS010000224.1, read as the reverse complement.
CGGAGAACCGAGCAAACAGATTCAAAAGCAATTCGAGAACTCTTCTTAAACGGCGGCCTGCACAATACGGACTTTTCATTTCTCATCGAGCTAGAATCAACGTTTCCCGAACTTACGCCATGCTGCCAATATTTGAGAACATTTGAACGACGATCCGAACTATCTCCGCAAGACATTTTTGACTTAGTAAAAGGAGACCTGGATAGACTCAGTGAGGAGGGCGATTTTGGCCCCATCCAACACTTCGTCAACATGGGTGTGACTCGTATAATTACACCTGATGATGGTTGGCAAGCACGCTCTACGTACAACTTGCTACAACGTACATTAATTAACCAGACGCTCGCGGACATTGCAGTCAACTCTGTCCTTGATCCATATCTTTGTTCATCCAATGTCAAGCGACTATTCTTTGATTCACTCCTTAGCCTGGACGGCAACCAAAGAACTCAAGTGACAGTCGGATCAACCCTTTTCCCTAAAGCCCCAGACTTCCGTGAACATCGTCAATTGCTAGTCAATGGTTATAAATATCTACTTAGCGAACTGGGAATCTGGGTGATCAATATGGCAGATTGCCTAGACGCCATGGAGATATAGGCGACCCAAACGCCGACATCGAATTCTAGAGCCAATCAAAACAAGTCTAGAACTAAAATAACACGCCGCTGCTTTTCAAGGTGCACGACGTAGAACGCAATTGATGGCGCATGAATTAGGTACGCACGAGACCTCACATGAAACGGTATTGAAAGCACTACAAAAACAGTCCTAAAACATACATTGCTGGAAACAAGAACAAGCTAATAAACAATGCCCAATAACCCTGCGTCGCTTGATCGACGGCACTCGTCCGTCCAAATAAATACTCCTAAATGGCCCCCAAGAGAATAATTACGCATCGACCAACCAGCATCATTGCGATTGTACCGCAAAACACCGCATCGAAGTCAAACAGCACGCCTAGCGGCTGTAGCCTTCGACTACGTTCACCTAAAGCAACGCTACTATTTCCCAAGGACGTTAAGACCGTGATCCTCCTGCAGGGAGCACTTGTCGTCTACCCAAAGCAATCACGCATATGACCTTTGTCTACATCCGACATCTAGGCCAACTGCTAACCAAAACATCCCTAGCTTCTTTTGTCGCTTCCGTCCTGCCTTGGAGATCCTAAAGTGCCGACCACACGCAAATTACTTCTAGAATGGGATCAGTTCTGCTCTGGAGATCTACAGGTCAAGCCAAGCCATTTCAATTACCTCCTGTCACCCTATTTTGAGATGCCAAGCGTGATCACGCAAACTGGCTTAGAAAACCGGGTTGCGGCAATAAGATCAATTCTTGGCCAAGTCCAAAACACTAGTCGCCTGTGCCAGTGGTTGGAGGACTTTCTGCGAACTATTTACTACCCCCCCGCAGAAATTCCGTCCCTGAGCGAAATAGAGAGTGCTGTGCAACAGGATCTCGTTTGCATCTCTCATCACGTTACAACTCCCGAGATCAAACATGCTATTGAACTGTCCCAATTCCAGACTTGGTTACTACACGACATAGAAACGGACACTCGCGAATTTGCACAGGCATCAAGTGCAGATCTTAACATGACGTTTCGGTTTGACTTACTTGACAGTTTACACGCGGAAGAATACCCACGAATTTCACAATCACCCGTCGCACTTGCACTCCACGAGGCCTTTGACGAGTTCGCCTGCGGACGATCAAGATTTAGGTACGCTCTGTCTTCACTCATGCTGCCCGGAAAGACTAATCACCTCAACTATCTCTTTCTGGTTGCTCACGGGCTTGACTATGCTTTTACCCGCGACTTCATCGCAATTGGACGAGAATGTTAATATATGATTCCTGAAGAGACTGGCCTGTCACCCAGTGAAACAGTCCTCGTTTTGTCGTCTGGAGTTTCCTACACGGGTAGAACCTTTTTTCGATCAGAGTACTGGATTGTTTAGCACTTGTTCGAGATTTCTCAATGGTCGGGATGTTCACCGGAGACTGCCGAGAGATGGGCGCGCTAATTGCCGGTGAATAGATTGAGACACGTTGGGCTCTAAAGTCACAACCAAACACTGCCGCTATGCCATCACAAGTCAAAGTGAATAAAATGGATGAAATTAATATTGACGATTTCATTGAAGCAATACACCAAAATGACGCAAATTCGATTACTACTGGAATCTCTAGTTTCTATCAAATGGACTTTAGAAGACCGGACCAAGACCTTCTTGGCTACCTATCCCAGAAGGCGCCAGAGCTAAGCGAGTTTTGCGACTTGCTCACGAAGTATACGTCAACGCCAGAGTCCATAACCCCGACTGAGGCGGCTCAGTTGGCGGAAAGCGATATTACTTTCTTTCGAGAGCACGTATGCAACTCGGCCCTTCGAGACATCATTGGCCGCGGGACGATCAGGTCCTCTTCGTTTGAGAAGTGGACTGATGAGCATAAAGAGTTCGTGTGGTGCCAGAGCGGCGTTGTTCATCGTTCATTTTTACGTGAGGTTGCAGCCGAAAACAGGCGGGATTACCATAAGTCTGCAATGATCATAAGGCGTTTTCATGAGGCCGTGTTGAGTAGTTTAGAGCATGATCTCAGGGCCGCGGAATCGGTCATTTCGTTGCTATATCGTCGACAATCGAGTCAGCAATGTTTTCTCCGGTTCTGGCAAGCTGGATATCAGTATGCGATCGGGGAGCAAGGGGTGTGGATCGTTCACATCACAGAAGCCGATTAATGGCGGGAGCCGCGCACGGTACAAAACGACTGAACAAGGTTTCGACCGGCAGAATCAAGCGCTGAAGAAGCAAGACGGCCGTTGAAAACTGAGCTCGAGCCTCGGTTCGCCTCCGGCGGAAAGCGGATACAGGGTCCTTAAACGGACAGAACCAAGCTGATTTTCACAGTCGGCGCGTACCGCGAACGCAGAACGTTGGCTGATGAATCGACGACTGACGGCCAGTCTCAAGCCGCTTTGCGTTGCATCGACTCGTTCACGCCGCCAAGCCGCTCGCGACATTCGAACTGGTCGGACCCATCCGCCACCGTCCGAATTCCGAGTCTACGTAACCCTAGATTCTAAAGTGTGCCTACAGTCATTCTGTACGGCGCGGGCTTGGCAACTCGCCCACGATCGCGGCGAAGCACTATGCGATGACTACCGCCGACACGTTCTCGGCGGCCCTGGAATCGCCTTCGGTACCACCTCCGCCGAGCTCAAAAATCCGAGGCACCGGTGGGGACGATTTGGCGCGTGGGTACGATTCCGAGGCACCGATGGAGCCCTCACTGCTACCGCAGGAAGACGGCACGAGCCCTCAAGAGAACCCGAAATCCCTGGGAAACGATCGTATCTTGACGGGTCCTGAAACGAAAACGGGGTCCTGTGAGGGTATCACAGAACCCCATGAGTGGGCGCTGAGGGACTCGAACCCCCGACATCCGCCTTGTAAGGGCGGCGCTCTAGCCAACTGAGCTAAGCGCCCTCGGAATTTGCTTGGCTTGGTTTATCGCGGGCGAAACAAAAAGGCGTTTCGCGCCTTTGAACTTGTTTCGCGTTCGTGGCAATCGACCACTCTCATGCCAACGACCAACTGCCTAGACATCGGATCGTGGGGAGAGGTTCTTGACCGTTCGTCTCGAACTTGAACTCCGCCGCGAACCACCCACGCAACCAATCGATTCAGCCGTAAATCGTCTCGGCGATCGGGAATTGTCACGCAATCGCTAGGGTTTCGCAAGGAGACGCAAACGCGGCTCGGACTGCCTACCACCCGGCGTCCTGCTTCAACCGATCACCCGCTTCGGCCCTCATGAAACGCCGCTCCACAGCGCTGACTTGAATGCTCCCTTCGACGACCTAAGTCCGCCTCGCCCCAAGTCCGCCTCACGTCTCACCCACCTCGACTCCGGAACGGGGCGGCATTTTGTCGCATGCCGCTAGATTCCTGGCTTTGGACAGCCCACGGTACAACGCTTGGGGGTTCTTTTTCCTCGCCGAGTGAGCAAAATAGAGGGTTCGCTCGGATCCCAATGTCCGAGTCTCGCTCAACCCCTCCGACTTCGGCCAGCTCCCCACAGACTCGGCTTCCTTGATCGCGGAACGTTCGATGGTCTCCCACCTCACCGGCTCCCTGCTCCTCGCGTTTCATCTCCTCAGCGTCAACGTGGCGATGATCGCACCCCTCCTGATGATCCTGATCGAGTTTCGGGCCTGGAGGGGAGACCCAGCCGCGCGAGAACTGTTGCCCAAGGTCGGACTCCTCGCCACCAAGACGCTCCTGCTCGGCGGCTTGATCGGCTTCCTGCATGGCTGGCTGCTCTGGAACGATGACTATCAAGCCCTCATCCTCGCCACCGGTTCACGCTGGGTCTTCACCATCGCCGAATTCGGCTTCTCATTCGTCCTTGTGCTCGCCGTCTGGATCTTCGCGGCTCGCGCGAGCCGGAAACTAATCGAACGGCCCGCCTCGCGACCTTCTTGGGGCTTCTGGATCCGAGGCCTCCTGCTCTTCGCCGCCGGCACGAACTTGATTTACCACTTCCCCGTCTTCTTCGAGATCATCTCCGTCCTCCGGCAACAACCGATCCCGGACGAGCCGCTCACGAGCGCCGAGTTTCGTGCGCTCATCGCGCATCCCACGGTTGTCTCGCGCACACTGCATGTCGTGCTCGCCGCGATCGCCACGACGGGAGCGATGGTGGCTTGGATGGCTCAGCGCCGATTCAACAAGACCGAAGGCTCGTTGCGGCAAGCCTGGCATCGTTGGTATCGACGCGGCCTTCACGCCGTGCTCGGAGCGACGAGCCTGCAGTTCTTCGTCGGCTTCTGGGTCGCCCTGCAACTCCCTCGCTCCAAGGCCAACACGCTCACTGGAGGCTCGGACGAAGCACTGATCGTCATCGGTCTCGCCGCCGTCGCCATCACCGCGCTCCTGCATGCCGCCATCCGTGGCATCCTGGAACGCGAAAAGGCGACCTATGGAACGGCGACCGCACTCTGGCTCATCGGAGCCGTCTACTCGATGAGCTGGATCAGCCTGCTGACTCGCTGAGCCGCGAATCCCAGTCGGGTCGGGATAACAGGACAGGCAAGGGGAGCTTGGGACCAATCACGCTGATATCCACACGCTGTTACCCAAGATCGACGCGATGTGGCGACGTGGATCGTGGTGCCGGGGAATGTCGTGCCGTGGAATGCGACTACGAGGGGCGTTCCAAGTCGAACCGGTCGGTCGTCCGCGCGTAGGTGTTGCCGCCCATCCGTCCGATCAGATCGAGCGCGGCTGGATCGGGGAAGTTGTCCGCGCCGAGCACCGAGTCGTCGATCGCGATGGCGACGATCTCGCCAATCACGAGACTCGCCGCTCCCGGTCCCGAGCCGACCTCCACGACCTGCATCAACCGACACTCAAACGCCGCGGGAGACCGCGCGACTCGAAGCGGAGCGACGCGGGCCGAAGGCGTGGCCTCGATGCCACACATCTCGAACTCGTCGATCTCCGCTTCCCAATCACGACTCGTGGCCACCATCGATTCCGCAAGTGAATAGGGCACGACATTCACGACGAATTCGCCGGTCGCCACGATGTTCGTGAGGCTATCCTTCAGGCCTCCATCGGGCTTGCGCACGCTGGAAAAAACCAAGCTCGGCGGACGCGACGTGACTCCGTTGAAGAAACTGTACGGAGCCAAATTGGAAACGCCCTCGACCGATCGAGTCGAGATCCACGCAATGGGCCTCGGTCCAATCAGCCGGACCATGTACTGGTAGAGATCGGCGCCGCGAGTCGTTTGAGGATCGATCAACATCGGCTTTTCTCCGACTACCATCGAATCGAGCACGAATCACCGCGACGCTGGCTCGCCGCGGCTCGGCCGCTCAACCCAACCAGTTCTTGATCCGCGCGATCGCCTCCTCGACATTCGCTCGCGAATTGAAGGCGCTCAATCGGAAATAGCCTTCACCCGCGGCGCCAAATCCGCTGCCGGGCGTTCCCACCAAATGAGCTTCCGAAAGAAGGCGATCAAAGAAATCCCAACTACTCAGATCGTTGGGCGTCTTGAGCCAGACGTACGGCGCGTTCACACCGCCGTGCACCTCGATCCCCATCGCGCTTAGCCCCTCGCGAATGAGTCTCGCGTTCTCCATATAGAAGTCGACGAGGCCCCGCACTTGCGTGCGTCCCTCGGGACTAAAGGCGGCCGCGGCTCCTCGCTGCACGATGTACGAGACTCCGTTGAACTTCGTCGTGTGCCGGCGATTCCACAACGGATGCAACGCCTGCGCCTCGCCGCTCGCCGTCAGGGCCGTCACGGTCTTGGGCACGACCGTGTACGCGCAGCGAGTTCCCGTGAAGCCGGCATCCTTGCTGAAGGAACGGAACTCGATGGCACAATCGCGAGCTCCCTCGATCTCAAAGATCGAATGCGGAATCGAGGGGTCGGTGATGAATGCCTCGTAGGCCGCGTCAAAGAGAATCAAGGCTTGATTAGCCTTGGCCCAATCGACCCACGTCTTAAGCACTTCGCGCGATGCGACCGCGCCGGTCGGGTTGTTGGGAAAACAGAGATACACCAAGTCGACTCGCGTGCTCGGCAGGTCGGGTTGAAAACCGTTCTCGGCGGTGATCGGCAGGTACTCGATCCCCTCGTACCGTCCCCCCTCGGTGGCTTGCCCGGTGCGTCCCGCCATGACATTCGTATCGACATAGACCGGATACACCGGGTCGGTGATCGCGACTCGATTCTCGGGCCCGAGGATGTCCAGGATGTTTCCGGTATCGCACTTCGAACCGTCGCTGACAAAAATCTCATCCGCCGCGATTTCGACTCCACGAGCCGCGAAGGCATGTTCGGCGATCGCCTCGCGTAGAAAATCGTATCCCTGCTCGGGCCCATAGCCACGGAAGGTCTCGCGCGAGGCCATCTCATCGACCGCCGCGTGCATCGCCGCGATGATCGCCGGAGGAAGCGGCTCGGTGACGTCGCCGATGCCAAGGCGAATCACTTTCGCGTCAGGATGCTCTTGCACGAAACGACTGACCCGTCGACCAATCTCGGGGAACAAGTAGCCCGCCTTGAGCTTCAAATAGTTGTCGTTGATGCGAGCCATGGAATCGTCGCCTTTATCAGCCAGAATTCTTGCC
>JAGQPS010000223.1 GCA_020426595.1 Planctomycetales bacterium | reverse complement strand
GGGGCGACGCTCACGATCGAGGAACCAATCTTCACCCAGGCCGACCACTACCCTCGTAATGATGAGGAGCGTGAGAATCACAAGGTGCGAACGCTCCGACAAGTCCTGCAACAATATGCACCGGAGCAATTGGAATCGCTGTCCCTCGCGACTCGTCCCGATCAAGACGGCAACCCGATCGATGTGCTGAGCCTCGCCACGCCGGCGAGGTTGGAGATTGAATTGCCGGCCGAAGCGCGGCGTGAACTCGCTGGTTCGCGTTTTCTATTCCGCTGCCGACTGGAAGACGATTCGCCTCAAGACGGACTTGTGTGGGTCCGTTCGGGGCAAGGAGTCGAGAACGAACAGCGCGACGTCACGACAACGCTGTTGGTCCCCAATTCGGGAGCGGCACGCGAGGCCCTGATTCACGACGCCAGCCAGTTTTGTCGCGTCTTTCCTAGCCGCTTCTATTACGTCAACGACCAGCGAGGGTTGGCCGCCGGCTTTCACTTGGTGGAAGGTTTCTTTCGCGACGATCAGCCTTTGGTCGAAAAGGTACTGAGCCCAGAAGAACGCGACGAGTTGGATCGGCTCTGGCAAGAACTCGATTTCGTGACGCAAGGCACCGAGACCCTGCTGCGTGGATTCGTGTGGTTCGAGCGGAGCGAGCGAGAGGTGCTTCATGACTCACGCTTCGATTGGCTACGTTCGGAAGACCCACGGTTGGTCGAGAATGACTATCTGACGCGATTCGAGAAGCTCTATCTCGATCGTCTCGGAGTCGCTCGAGTCGGCGATACGCTCGAGCCAGAAACGCCCAGTGATCAGTACACGATGATCCATGGATTCTTCGAGGATATTCGCGCGGGTCTGAGTCGACATGATGCGTTGCTGGTCGAAGCCGAGGCGGCGGGCCTGCGTGACTTGTGGGAACTGACGAATCGAGCGTATCGGCGCCCGCTCACCGATGCCGAACAAGCGTCCTACCAAGGCCTCTATGACGAGTTGCGTGGCGAGGGGCAATCGGTCGAGGGCGCCTTGCGAGGTGTGTTGACCGCGGTGCTGATGTCGCCCGAGTTCTGCTACCGACGCTATGACGTGGCGGCGGGCGACGGCTTGGTGCCTCTGAACGACCGTGACCTCGCGGGACGACTGAGTTACTTCTTGTGGTCGTCGCTACCGGATGATGAGCTGTTGGCGGCGGCCGAGCGAGGCGAGCTTCAGAATCCCGATGAACTGGCCGCTCACACGAAACGCATGCTCGGTGACGAACGGGTCGAGGCCTTTGCTCGTGAGTTTCTTGGTCAGTGGCTCCGGTACCGGGACTACCTGGACAAGGATCCGATCGACGCGGCCGGCTTCCCAGGCTATGACGATGTGCTGCGCGAGTCGATCCTCGCTGAGCCGGTCTTGTTGGCGAGTGAGGTGCTTCGGCGGGACCAGTCGATTCTGTCGTTGCTCGATAGCGATGAGACGTTTTTGAATGGCCCGTTGGCGCGACACTACGGTGGTGAGCTGGAACGGCGGTATCGGGTGGCGTTCGACGAGCGCCGCCGCGAAGGCGCGTTGCCGCTCAACGAGCGCGGGGAGCCCGATGATGCGCGAGTTTGGCTACGAGTAACGGGGCTCCGCGAGGCGGGGCGCGGTGGCCTGCTCGGGATGGCGATCATCTTGACCAAGAATTCGGCTGGGCAGCGGACGAGCCCCGTCAAGCGTGGCTTTTGGATGGTCCATCACCTGTTGGGGCAACACTTCCCTCCGCCGCCCGCACAAGTGCCGGAACTGCCCGCGACGGAAACCGGGGCGACCCAAACCATTCGTCAGCTATTGGCCGCTCATGTGGCCGACGCCCAATGTGCGATGTGTCACAAGCACTTCGACGGTCTCGGCCTCGCGATGGAGGGATTCGACGCGATCGGTCGGGCTCGCACCCACGATAGCGCCGGTCGATTGGTCGACGCGACCGCCGAACTGCCCAATGGTGAAATTGCTCGAGGCATTCCCGAGCTGATCCAGTACATTGAGCAAGAGCGAGAACCGGAGTTCGTGCAAACCTTCTGTCGCAAGTTTCTGGGATACGCGTTGGGGCGTTCCGTGACCCTGTCCGATCAGCCCTTGCTTGACGAGATGGCGACGGAGTTGAGAGCCCACGACTATCGCTTCTCGACGTTGTTTGAAGTCGTGGTGCGCAGTCCTCAGTTTCGTTTGCAGCGTGGACGCGACTTTGAAGCGCCGCGGGGACCGTGAGTCGGTTCCTGGCCCGATCGCTAGGACCGAAGCTTCAACGCCAATTTCCGTGAATGATCGATGGTTCCGCGAGTGACTCGAGGATTCCGATGAAGAAGTCAGCCCGCCTTTCCCGCCGTGTTGTCTTGCAGAGCGTGGGTGCCATGGTCGCCCTGCCGTGGCTCGAGTCGTTGCGTGTCGCCGCGGACGAAGGAGTGGCAGGCGGGGATCCGGTGGGGCCTCCCAAGCGATTCGCCTGCCTCTTTTTTGGCGACGGTATTCATCCTCCCGAGTGGTGGTCGAAGGGAAGTGGCGCGGACTTGGAACTCGGGCCCGCGTTCGCCTCGCTCGAATCGGTCAAGCAACAAGTCAACTTCATTCATGGCTTGCAGCATCCCGAGGCGGTGGTAGGCGGGCACGCGCGCGGAGCGGCCGGCATTCTCACCGGTATTCAACCCGCGGGCGGTCGGAAGATTCAGGCCGCCACGAGTCTCGATCAGATCTTGGCTCAGCGCCTCGGCGACGAAACCGTCCTGCCTAGCCTGGTGCTTGCCTGCGAACGTCCGGTGAGCGGGTTTCACGAGTCGGGTTACTCGATGATGTACTCGTCGCACGTCTCTTGGAGCTCACCCGTCTCGCCGGTGCCCGCGGAGCTGTATCCGTCGTTGGCCTTCGACAGTTTGTTCGAGAGCAAGAGTAATCGGACTCACGTCAGCGTACTCGACCACGTGCTGGAGCAGCTCAATGATGTCACGCGCGAGGTGTCCTCGGCGGACCGCGCCAAGCTTGACGAGTATGCGACGAGCGTGCGCGAAGTCGAACAGCGATTGATCAAGTTGCAGGAACGTCGTGTCGAGGAGACCGAGGGAGATCCTCGCGAGTTGTTGCAACGTCCATCGGACGGCATTCCCAACATGATTGATGAGCACTCGCGTTTGATGGCCGACATCATCGCGATGGCGTTTCAAACCGACCGCACACGGATCGCGACGCTGTTGTTGACCAACAACCTTTCGGGACAGGTGTACCCTTTCCTGGGACTGCGTCAGGACCACCACAACTTTTCGCATGGTTGGCAGAACAAGGAGTTCGCCTCGATCACGCGATTCTGGGTCGAGCAGTACGCTTACCTCGTGAAGCGATTGGCCGAGATGCCCGAGGGCGACGGCTCGGTGCTCGACAACAGTTGCATCCTACTCGCCAACGAGCAATGGACGGCTCATAGCGCTCCCAAGGTTCCGTTGATCATGGCGGGAGGCTTGGGCGGTTCCTACGAAACGGGCCGCACGCTCGATTTCGAGAACGCCTCGGATCGCCGGCTTTCGGGTCTCTATCTCAGCCTGCTTGATCGCATGGGCGTGCCGATGAATAGCTTTGGCAATTCGGACGAGATGCTGTCCGAGATCTAACCGTGCCAAGCGATTCCGATCGGAACTTCCGACGAGATGGTCGCGGCGACAGGGCCCGATCAAGCTCTCTCACCAAGCGGCCGGGGACTCCGTTGAGTTTTTTCTAGGAACCCGTGCGCTGGCGACTCGGGCAGGCACTCGGATCACTGCGGCTGTTTACCGAGCCACGCCGCCAGCATAGGGTGCGATCGGCTCCCTAGTCATCCGGCTACCTGGGCGTACTAGTATCGCGACATGACTCGCCAGCGAATCGGGGACACGAATCCGCTGGAGAGTGCCCTTTTCTCGGTCCGACAACTCGTGAAGATGATTCCATGTTCGTGGCTTGCGTGTTCAGCATGGGAGGGGTGTCGGCACGCAAGCCGGGTCGTGAACGACGCGGGCCTTGATGGACAAGGTGGACTCGTGATCGATGTCCACATTCCTAGTCATGGCTTGTCGGACTTGGGAATGTTCACGACAGTTCCGCGTGACCCATTCGCATGGGGAACGCGACTCGACACCAACGATTCCTCGGACCTCTCATGTCTGCGGTCAGTTTTGCCATCTTGATGATCGCGATCGTGGCGCTGCTCGGGCTTCTGCTGGGAGCCGCTCGAGTTCGTGGCATTGGGCTCGGAGCGGCGGGCGTGCTGTTCGTCGGCATCCTCGCCGGCCATTTCGTCGAGCAGCGTGGCTTCGCGCTCAATCACGAGATGCTGCACTTCGCCAAGGAGTTCGGTCTCCTGTTGTTCGTGTTCACGATGGGGATCGAACTCGGTCCTGGCATCGTCCGCTTGATGCGACGCAATGGACTGCGGCTCAATGCGCTCGCGGCCACGATCGTGATCCTTGGCGTCGCGGTCGTATTGGCATCGGGTTGGATCCTTGGTCTGCCCGCGATTTCCACGGCGGGGCTGTTTTGTGGAGCGACAACCAACACGCCGGCGCTCGCCGCCGCGGAGCAAGCCGCTTCGATGGTGAACGCGGCCAGCTCCGAGGGCGATACTTGGGTCGAGGACCTGACCGCGACTTACGCCGTGGCTTATCCCGGCGGCGTGCTCGGAATCATCATCGCCATGCTCCTGGTGCGACGGTTTTTCGCGATCGATATCGCGAGTGAAGCCAGCGAATTGAGCGCGCAAGAGTCGGCGGAAACCGAGCCGCTCGAGCGTCGCTCGGTCTTGATCGATAATCCGCACGTGGAAGGGATGGAGTTCGGCTCGTTGGCCGGAGTCGAGGAAGCGGGCGTGCGGGTGTCGCGCTTGCTGCGAGCCGGTGATGAGCTCGTGGTGGCGGCCTCGGAACGAACCGCCTTGCACGTCGGAGATGTCATTCAAGTCATCGGGAGCCGCGGCGGGCTCGATCGGTTCACGCCGATGATTGGCTCGGTGAGCGATGCGGATCTCATGCGGCGCACCGGCAATGTCGTCATGCGTCGTATCTCGGTGACTCGGTCCGAAGTGTTGAACCGAACGCTTCGTGAACTCGCGTTGGATCAGCTCTTCAACACAACGATTACCCGGATCGAACGAACTGGCGTCGAGATGGTGGCGCGCGGCTCGAGCCAACTCCACTTCGGCGATGTCGTGTATGTCGTGGGCGATGGACCGGGTGTCGAACAGACCGCGAAGCTGCTCGGGAATAGTGGCAAGAGCTTGCAGCAGACTCCGTTCATTCCGCTATTCATTGGCGTCACGGTGGGAATCGCCCTGGGTTCGATTCCGTTTTCGATTCCCGGTATGAGTTCGGCGGTGCGATTGGGACTGGCGGGTGGACCGCTGCTCGCCGGTATCCTGTTGAGTCTGATTGGCAGCATTGGCCGATTGGTGTGGTACATCCCGACTCCCGCCAATCAAGCGCTGCGACAGCTCGGCATGATCTTGTTCCTGGCTTGCGCCGGACTCGCCGCCGGGCCTCAGTTCTTCGCTCTGGCCTTGAGCATCGCCGGACTGAAGTGGATCGTCGCGGGACTTTGCGTCACGCTATTGCCGTTGCTCGCCGTCGGCTGCATGGCTAGGTGGTGGCTCCGCGAAAACTACTGCACACTCTGTGGCGTGCTGGCCGGGAGCATGACCGACCCACCGGCACTCTCATTCGCAACCTCGCTCACCAGCTCGGAAGCCTGCTCCAAGGCCTATGCCGCCGTCTACCCGCTCACGATGGTTCTCCGCATCGTGGCCGCCCAGATGTTGGTGTTCCTGGCCTGATTCGCCCAACGGCGCAAGTGGCGTAGGCTCGTTCAACCTCCGTGCTCTCCGAGCCCTCGGTGGTGACCAAGCACGGAGCACTGGCTGGCACGAAGAGGTCTCGGTCGCGTCGAGGTCGCGGGCACGCGGTTACCGGTCTTCCTCCTCCCGCGCATCGCTCTCCGGGCCGGCGGGCGGGCGCGCTCCGATCGCCACTCGAATCTCCCAGCCCTTCGCTCCGAGTCCACCGATGATCAAGGTGTTGTTGCAGATCCACTGCACCGGATCCTGGTTCATCTCACCGGCAAGCATACGCTGGAGCAATTGAACGTCGCTCAAGGGAGGCGAGTCAAGCGCGGGGTCCTCTCCGGCCTGAACAATCGGCTGAGCCTGGTATTCGCCGTCAACCAAGTAGACCGCTTCCTTGGGGCGAGGCGGGCTATGGAGCTCGGCCAGACTGTGTCCCGCGTCATTCCAGGTGGCGATCACGAATACCGGCTGGCTCCGCATCGCGGTCGCGGAGCGTAGGGTGTCGATCTCGTCCTCCAGCGCGATGAGTTGATCAAAAGCCATGCGATGCGTGAGCGGTTCGTAATCGGGGCGATTGCCAACGAAATTGAGCCAATCATTCTCGAAGGGGACTCGCCAGTTCAATGCCTCTCGAGTGGACTGCCAATCGTCCATGATCCTCTGCGTGTGAGCTGCCTGGACCTCCGCCATGCGTGCGTTCAACTGGGCTTCGGTGGGTTCCGCGCCCGTCTGTTCCTTGATCGCGGCCGCGTATTGTTCCTTCATCTGTTTCATCGCCTGTTCGGAGAACGGAGTCTCGATTTGCGACTTGATGAATTTCTCGTAGTAGGCGTCAAAGAACTCGTCGGTTGGCTCCCAGTACTCAATTCCATCTTCAACGAGATGTCGCATCTTGTCTTGAGGGGAATCGAATCCGTACCCAGCGACTCGGCTCAGGACCAACGCGCCAAGCCGGTCGTGAGCCGCGGATGTGTCGCGAAATCGTAGAGCCGCATGATTGTAGGTATTGCGAGAATCCTCGATCGTCTTCCAGCCTTCCTGTTGGCCGAAACTCAACGACTCGAACGCCTCACTTAATTCGAATGACCATCCCAAATCGGTCGAGTCCCAGAATTCACTGAGCAATTCGTCGACCGTCGTGTCGTTCTCAAGAGCGATCGGCGTCGCGGCGCGTCGCGCCCCGGCGATCGCTTCTCGGTGGAGCGACGGTCCGTCGAAGAGCAACTGGAAGTAGAAGCTGAAATGAGGCGCGTGCGGCGCGACTTGGTCCAGCTCAAAGCCTCGGCCCGGAGACATCGCGGCCGCCAGGCCACGCAGCGGAAGAGCCTGGATGGCGAACGCCTCGAGAGTCGCGCGAGGCGCGGATCCGTCCCAACGCTCGTCATCAAACAAAGTCCATTGACCGCCGAGGCCCCGTAGTTCGCTCAGCCCCGTGCCAACCCAAAGATAGGGCCGAGTCTCATCGTCGAAGATGATTCCCTCGTGATCGGCTCCTCTCCAGAGCGCGAAGAACACTTCTTGTGTCATGTCGGCGTCGAAGTGAAACCGCCACGATCCCCGTTCGCCCCGAGGAAGATTCGCGCGAATCGTCTGGAACTCGCGACTCTCGGTCAAAGGCTCCGGCCACTGGTGGGTCGTTAGTCGCTCGGTGAACGCCTCCAACGCATCTTCGGAGTCCGACCAAACCAACCAATCGTCGACCAGCTCCCAATGCCCTGATGGCGTACCGCCGGGGGCGGGTTCTTCGGTTCCTTCCTCAGCCAAAGCCGCGGCGGTCGTGTATTGAGAGATCGTGAGCGTCAATCGCTCGACAGCGGATAAGAACTTCTCCAGTTCGTCGCGCGCCGCCACGCACCGAGCCACGATTAGGGTCTCCCCCGTCGGCAGCTGAAAGGCGACGCAGGGACCGTCGAAAAACGGGACGGCGAGTCCGTCTTGAATCGTCGTCAGATCCTCGAGCAGCGGTTCGAATTGCTCGCGCAGTTGTTCATTCGCGGGAGTTTCGTCGAGCGTCTTGAGAGAGGACTCTAGTCGTTCAATCCAGGTCAGGAGATGGGTCGAAACCGGAGCCGTCGTGACGGTCAGGTCGTCGGTCCAAATCGCGGCCGGCGCATCGCTCGGCACGAAGTCGAGAATCTCGGTTCGCTCTTGAGCGACCAGAGCCGAGTTGAAAAGCAAACAGGCAACCAGCGCCAAAACAACGCGACGGTAGCGAATTCCCACGAACATTCAGTGCCTCCATGCGGCAGCGAGTCGGTCAGCGAAGGTCACCGCTAACGAAACGTCTCTTGGAGCCGGGCCCCCGATTTGGTAGTTATCCCGAATCAGTCGCGTTCCGGCCAGTTCTATCGGTGAGTTTCAGGATGAATCGCCGCCTGTTTCTTGTTCTCGGTTGCTCGGCGGTAGTCGGATGTCGTTCACGAAAGTGGCGAGGAGCCGATGAGGCGGGGGGCTCGAATCCGCTGGTCGCCGCGCGGGACCCGGCTCCCGATCGCTGGCTGTTCGAGGAGCATTGGTCGGGTTTCACATTCGATCGGGTCGAGGCCAGTTATCATCGGCCGGT
>JAGQPS010000222.1:3079-8388 GCA_020426595.1 Planctomycetales bacterium | reverse complement strand
CGTCGCGTGCGGAGTGGAGACGCCCGAGGAACTCGCCGAATTCGATGCCGAGACGCTGTTGGCCTTGGTCGAGCCGTTTGCTCAATCGGTGGAAGGGCAACGCGTGTTGAGGCGGGCACCCGCTCCGGATCTCAACGAAGTCACCGACTGGATTCGCTGGGCCGGCCACACTCGGAAACTGAAGGTCGCGTGAAGTGACCGATCGTCCTAGCACTGGGCGGGGAACGCTTCCCGCCCTCTCGGCTACCGACCCCTGGGGCGTGTAGCCGAGGTCGAGAACCCTGGCGGGCCGGCGCGATGATCGCGTACGGTCCGCTTGTCTTTACCGGGCGGAACCCAACGTCGCCCGAGCCCACGGGCGGACCACGATCAATCGTGGATCGGTGAATCAGCATGCTCGGTCGACGCCGCGAGTGGCTTGTGATCCGCGCGGGCCCGTGCTGTCCCGATTCCCGCCCAAAAGTTACCATGGTCCGCTTGCCTCGTCCCCAAGCCTCGGCCGCCTCCAACCAACGGAGCTCGCCGAGGCGCGAGATTCGGGAATGGCAAGGGAAGGCAACCGATCGAGCCGCAATCTGGGAGTGAAAAAACGTCGATGTCCGGCAAGCCGAAGACCGCGATTTCGCCGACGCGAGGCGAGGACTATCCCGAGTGGTACCAGCAGGTGATCAAGGCGGCGGACCTCGCCGAGGTATCGCCCGTGCGAGGCTGCATGGTCATCAAGCCATGGGGTTACGCGCTCTGGGAGAACATGCAACGTGTCCTCGATCGGATGTTCAAGGATACGGGCCACCAAAACGCGTACTTCCCGCTGTTCATTCCGATGAGCTTCCTGGAGCAGGAAGCGAAGCACGTCGATGGCTTCGCCAAGGAATGTGCCGTCGTGACTCATCATCGACTGGAGCCGGGCCCCGATGGTGGTTTGGTACCGGCTGGGCCGCTCGAGGAGCCGCTGATCGTGCGGCCGACGAGTGAGACGATCATCGGAGCGATGTATGCCAAGTGGGTGCAGTCGTACCGAGACTTGCCGATCAAGATCAATCAATGGGCCAATGTCGTTCGATGGGAGTTGCGGACTCGATTGTTTCTTCGGACGGCCGAGTTCCTGTGGCAGGAAGGCCATACCGCGCATGCCACGAGCGAAGAGGCTTGGGATGAGACTCGCTTGATGCTCGATGTCTACGCGGACTTCGCCGAGAACTACATGGCGATGCCGGTGCTCAAGGGCGAGAAGACCGCGGGCGAGCGATTTCCGGGAGCGGTGTCGACCGTCTCGATCGAATCGATGATGCAAGACCTCAAGGCCTTGCAGGCTGGCACGTCGCACTTCCTCGGTCAGAACTTCTCGAAGGCACAGGACATCAAGTTCCAGGATCAGCACGGGCAAGAGGTTCACGCCTGGACCACGTCATGGGGTGTCAGCACGCGACTCGTGGGCGCGCTGATCATGACGCATTCGGATGATGATGGGCTCGTGCTCCCTCCGCGACTGGCTCCATCGCATGTCGTCATTTTGCCGATCTATCGCAATGACGAAGAGCGTGCCAGCGTGATCGAGTACTGTCAGAAGCTCGCCGCTCGGACTCGCGAAGTGAACTACGACGGCCAAGCGGTGCGGGTCGAGATCGACGATCGAGATCTGCGCGGCGGTGAAAAGAAGTGGTACCACGTGAAGCGTGGCGTGCCGATTCGGGTGGAAGTCGGTCCGCGTGACGTGCAGGCCGATGGAGTCTTCGTGGGGCGACGCGATCAGCCCAAGAGCGCGGGCTCGAGCCGAGAGGAGTTCTTGGCCAACCTGCCAACGATCCTCGCCGAGATGCAACAAGGCCTATTCGATCGAGCGGCTGAATTCCGCGAGAAGAACACGGTGCGCCTCGATACGCTCGACGAATTCAAACAGTACTTCGCGGAAGATGCTCCGGGAGGCTTCGCTTGGTGTCACTGGTCCGAATCACCCGAGATGGAACAGCAACTCAAGCAACTAAAGGTCACCGCTCGCAACATTCCCATCGGCCAGGAACCGGAGGATGGCAAGTGCATCTTCACCGGCCAGCCAAGTTCGACTCGAGCCGTCTTCGCGCGGGCCTATTGATCGACCGACTCCCAACCAGCGGAGTCCGCCAAGTGGGCCGACGCGAGGAGAGGAATGGCGATGGGCGAGATTCGCGCACGAGATCACGTCAAACGAATCGCCGCGGTTTTCGCCTACGATCGCTCGGCCTTGGATTGGCTGGAGCGGCGATGTGCCAGTGAGTGGGGAGCGATTGAACTGCGGAGCGATGCGTGGCCAGTCGCCGAGACAGGCTATTACCATCGTTCGATGGGACCCGGTGTCCTCAAGCAACTTTGGCTATTCGAATCGCTCGTGGAGATGGATGTCCTTGTCGGGGACAAGCTGCGAGGCGGCGAGTGGGAGCGGGAGTTGGCCGAGCAACGGTCGGGCGCCCCTCCCCGCCCCATCAATATCGACTCGGGATATCTCAGCGAAGCCAAACTCGTGTTGGCGACCACGAAGGACCGGGAGCATCGCCTCTACATTGGCCAAGGCATTTTCGCGGAGGTAACACTGCATTACCAAAAGCGAGTCTGGACTCCTTGGCCATGGACCTATCCGGATTATCGCCGTCCCGAGGTGTTTGAGTTTCTCAGCCAGGCTCGGAGCAAACTCAGACGCCAATTGGGACGTGAGTGAACTTGGAAGGACGGGATCGACCCTAGAAGCCTGGGGCGACGAATCGAGACGAGTGGTGGTAAGGGTATTGGAGTCGCGCCGTAAAAACGCGGCCGAAGCGGGCAAGTCAGAAGCGTGGGTAATCCAAAAGGAAACCCGAAGCGTCAGCGAGGGATGCCTCACGTTCACGAGCGAAGCGCGAGGCGACGCAGCCCTAGGTCGGCTCGTTGCATCGTCGAGAGTTCCCAGCGGTCGCAACCCAAAGGGCGCGACATGAAACGGTGTGGGCGAGGCAAGGCGGACGGGTGCGAGTCGCCCGACGAGTGCTCTCGCCATCGATCGCAACGCGAGGAAGGGAGTCGCGAGCGTAATGCTCGGCGAGGCGAGTCATGGGGTCGAATCGAATGCTGTTGCTGTTCGCCGCGACGCTACTGCCTTCACTGTGCGTCTCTTGGTGCGTCGTGTGGCTACTGCGGCTTTGGGCGCCTCGCCTGGGATTGCTCGACCGCCCCAATCAGCGCAAGGTTCACACAACGCCGATTCCGCTGGGAGGCGGGATTGGCATCTGGTGTGGTTGGCTGGCTCCGATCGCCGCGGGCATATTCATCGTGTACTGGCTGCGGCAGGACGCGGCATTGGCTCAGCGGCTGCTCGGCGATTGGGCCGTGCATCTCAATGGCGCGGCCGAGCGCATCGACGTACTCGTGGGAGTCGTTTTCGCCGCCACGACGTTGGCGGTCGTGGGATTGTTGGATGACCGTTATGGATTGGGTTGGAAGATTCGACTCGGCATCCAGTTCTTGGTCGCTGGGATCTGCGTGGCGATCCCGGAACTGCGACTCACTTTGTTTTTGTCGATCAGCGCGGTCTCGGCTTTCCTGACCATCGTTTGGATCGTCGCGATGATCAACGCCTTCAATATGCTCGACAACATGGACGGGCTGTCCGGCGGCATCGGAGCCATCGTCGGGTTGCTGCTCGCCGCCGCGTTGCTGATGGACGCCGAGCCGGCGAGTGGGGAGCCTCAGTGGTTCGTCGCCGCGTTCGTGCTGGTCTTGGTCGGCGCGATCCTGGGGTTCCTGATCCACAATCGTCCGCCGGCTCGGATCTTCATGGGGGACGCTGGGAGCTACTTGATTGGCTTCGTGCTGTCGATCGCCACGCTGCTGGGCACGTACGCGAATTACCAGGAACACCACCTCGCCGTGCTGACTCCGCTATTCTTGATGGCGGTGCCGATGTACGACATGTTGACGGTGATCGCGATTCGCATTCGTTCGGGGCGAAGTCCATTCGAGGCGGATCGCAATCACCTGAGCCATCGCCTCGTGGACCTTGGCTTTACAAAGCCACAGGCCGTGGCGACGATTCACTTGCTGACGGCGACATGCGGGCTCGGAGCCTTGTTGCTGCACCGCCTCGATTTACTCGGTGGTGTGATCGTGACGGCGATCGTTGCGTGCATCCTGGCACTGATCGGGCTGATCGAGCTGACCGCCCGCCGGCGATTGCGGGCGATGTCGAATGAGTCGAGTATGAGCCCGAGTACCGCGCCCGGTTCCCTCGAGCCGTCCGCCTCATCGAGCACTTCGGCGGACGACCGACCGACACCCACGAGCGATTCATGACCCACTCCGCGGCAACCTCGACGGCCACGGCTTCCGCCGTTCGCTCTCCCTGGGAATGCGTCGGTTGGAGTGTGGCGCTCATCGCGTTGGTCTCATCCTGGCTGTTGCCGGGAGACGGCTTTTCAGCCTTTGAAACCGGCGTGGTGCAAGCGAGTCTCTGGTGCCTCCTAGCGCTCGCCGCCTATCTCCCATTGGGACTCGGCGCGAAACCGACGCGTCGGGCCTCGTGGAAGTCGGTTCGTGCGGGCATGCGGCCGATCGATTGGGCCGTCGCGGCTTGGGTCGTCTGGTACGTGGTCGCGGCCGTGATTGGTATCGCGACTCATGAAGTTTGGGCGCGACAAGCCGCGACCTTGGGAATGCAGGCGCTGGGTTGGGCCGCTCTTTACGCGCTGGGCCGCTGGGTGGCTCGCGACCGAGACCGCACGGCGCTGGCGCTGACTTGGGCACTGGGAGGCGCGATATTCCTGTCATCGTTCGCGGCCTATCAAGCGACGGTCACGATGCCTGCGGCGCGGGCCGAGTATTTTGATAAGAGCGAGGAAGCAAAGCAGGCGACGATGCGGCAGTTGGGCATCTCTCGCACCGATCCGCAATCCCGCGAGCGTCGGCTCCTCGAGGACCGGCTCCGCTCCACCGAGCCAACATCGACCTTCACATTGGCCAACTCACTCGGCGTTGTGCTGTGCGGTGCGTGGTATGTCTTGCTCGAATGGACCGGAGTCCTGTTGTGGCGACCTTTGCTCGCTCGCTTCGGTCGGGCAAGCGAAAAGGAATCCGACTCGGAGAATCTCGTGGAACGGGGACCGCCGGGACCTCCGATGACCGGTCGTCTCGCGACGGTGTTGCTTTTGGCTGGGATGCTCTTGGTCGCCGTCGTCTTGGTGCTCACCAAGAGTCGAGCGGCTCTGTTGGCCGCCGCCCTGCTCTCGCTGTATTGGGCGCTGCGTTTCGCTTGGGAGCATCGCATCACTTTGTTGCCTTGGGCGATGGGTGGGATGCTGGTGCTT
>JAGQPS010000222.1:0-2980 GCA_020426595.1 Planctomycetales bacterium | reverse complement strand
GGCCTCGTCGGTGGTTTCGCCACCGGCAAACTCGACTGGCAGGTGATCTCCGAAGCCCCGAAGTCGTTGCTCTACCGGGCTCAGTACTGGCAGGCCACCTTGCCGATGATCGGCGATCATCCGTGGATCGGTGTGGGGCCGGGATCGTACCAGGACCGTTACCGCCAGTATCAAGCGGTCGAGGCGAGCGAAACGGTGGCTGACCCGCACAACGCCTGGGTCGAGGCCACGGCGGTCAGCGGAATTCCCGCGGGACTCGCGTTGTTGGTCGTCACGCTGCTGGCGCTGCGACTGGCGCTCCCGAGGCGATCGGTCACGGGCGCGGATGCCAGCGAGCACCGTGCGACATTACCCCAGTCGCAGCGTGACGGATGGACGTTCTTTCCCAATCCTTGGGCCGCGATGATTTGCGTGGTGGGCGGCCTGTTGGCGGCGACCGTGCTGGGCACCGCGAACATGATCTATCTGGGATTCGATCCGGACTTTGTCGGATGGCTACTCGCCGCCGTGCCCGCCGTGTTGGTCGCGTTGGGAGCTTGGGCGAGTCATGCGGATGGTTGGCTCGATCGCGACAACGAAGGCGTGTTGTTTCGTCGAGCCGCGGGGGGAGCCGTGGCGAGCATGGCTCTCGCGCTGCTCGTGACCGGTGGGTACGGGTTCTGGGGCGTGGCTCAGTGGATGTGGGGACTGCTGGGAATCACGGTCACGCTCGCGAACGGTCCGACGACGACCCATTCGACTCCGTCGACCGCTCCTTCAACCGAACCGAAGGAACGGCCCTGGCCGTTCTTCGCTTGGGGCGTTTCGATGGTGACCGTGGTGATTGGCCTTGGATGGGTGGTTCGCCCGACCGTGGAGACATGGACTCAACTTCGCCGAGTTGAACGGCGAATGCCACGCGATATGGCGAGCGTGGAAAGTGGACTGCTGCAGTGGGCGCGACAGCATCCGTTGAGCGAAGAGCCTTGGGAACGACTGGCCGAGATCGCCCATGCGAAATGGCAGCAATCGGACGGACGCGACGAGGACCGCGAAGCGTTCGGCGACATGGTGGCTCGAGCGAACCAGCTCCGACCTGAGTCGGCCGCCATCTGTGAGCGCTGGGGCTTTGCTTACCTCGCCGCCTGGGACCGTCGTCACGATGCTCGCGACATCGAGGCCGCGTTGAAGTGGTTCGAGCGAATGGTGGAGCTGGCTCCCAACGACGCTTACCTACGAGCCCAGTTGGCTCGTACCTACGCTTTGTCCGGTCGTAACGATCGGGCGGCCGCCGAAGCGGAGCGAGCCTTGGAGCTCGACCGATTCAACCCACATGCCGATCGAGCCCTCAAAGTACAATTGTTAATGACTCCCAACGGTCCCGATTTGGAAACGGCCGAACAACGGATGCTGGAAATCCGTAGCAAGGTTCAGGCCGGGACTCCAAACCCGCCGGGCTGACGGAACGCCGATCCACCGAACCATCCGTGGTTCCTAGCGTTGGTCTCGGCGACACCGTTCTGTCGGGATGGCCCCCACGGCCCCGTTTCGAGGCAGTCAATTTCCACCGGTCACTTGCTCCTCAGTAATTGAAGAACGAACGATGCGCGAATTGTTGGCGGTTGTTATTTGTGCGGTGGTAGGAGTCGGACTCGCGTGGGGACGCTACGCGATGTCGGTGCGGGGCGAAGTCAACGACTTTAGCTACGAAAAAACGATCGGACTCGACAAGGATGTCGCCGTGGCGGCGCAAGTCGCGGCGGCCAATGCCAAGCAGCCCGAAGTCGAGGTCGTGGATGGCGCGATCTATAACTTTGGGTCGATGGATAAGGGTGAGACTCGCAGCCATCGGTTCGTGATTCGCAATGTCGGCGAAGGGGTGTTGCGGCTCAAGTTGCTCAGCACGAGCTGCAAATGCACCCTGTCGAAGTTCAACGAAGCAACGGTGCAACCAGGCGAATCGATCGATGTCGATCTCGAATGGAAGAGCCAGGACTATCTCGACTCGTTCTCGCAAAACGCGACGCTGCAAACCAATGACCCCGATCACCGCAATCTTGAATTGCGCGTGATGGGAGCGGTCGTGGTCGCCATCCGCCCCAATCCCGAATTCGTGGCGGTCGGAACCTTCCAAGTCGCCAATGGGTTTGATGCGTCGGTCGACATTTACGGACACAAATCGGATTCGCTCGAAGTCGTATCGTGGACCTGGAACGGCGGTGCCCTTCCCGAGGGGCTGGCGATTGTCACCGAGCCGATCGCGGCGGACGATCCGGTCCGACAGAGTGACGAGTCGATTCGTAGCGGTGTGCGTGTTCACCTGGTCGGTTCGGTCGGTTTGCCGATCGGACCGCTGGGAGGCAAGCTACAACTCAGCACCGAACCGCCGGCTCCTGAACCAATCGAGGTGTCGGTGAGCGGATTGGGCGTCGGACCGATCACCGTCGACACGCACCGTCGGGTCCCCTACGACTCGGAAAACAACTTGGTCTACTTGGGGCAGATCGGTTCGGGCCAGACCAAGGATGTTGAAATCTCGCTCATGGTGCGCGGCGACAACAACCAAGAGATCGAAGTGACGATCGACTCCGCCGAGATCTCTCCATCGAGCCACCTGCGAGCCGAGATCTTGCCGAAGCAAGCGTTGGGCAACGTCGTTCGCGTGCCGCTTAAGCTCACGATCGATGGCGCGGCTGGCTCGATCAGTCGACTCGGACCGAGCCGCGAGGAGTTCGGAAAGATCGTGATTCGGACCAACGACCCGTCGACTCCCGTGATCGAGCTGTACGTGAAGTTCGCCGTCACCTTCTAGGGACGACGGTCCACACGATGGTGCCGCGGTGACAACTGGCTCGTGCGGTGAATGGGGCACGTCCCGCGTGGGGTGGCGCCTCGTTATCGAACCGGGCGTGTTGGTAGGCCACGGGCTTTCGGTCGCCCATCAACAGCGTAGAACCGCTTGCTCACGCTTTTGGGTGCAAGAGAGTTAAACAGCTGGTGA
>JAGQPS010000221.1 GCA_020426595.1 Planctomycetales bacterium | reverse complement strand
GCAGCCCTAGGTGACGAGTTCCCACCCCAATACCAATCCGTGTGACGACCTCGATGGGCGTCTCACGGCCGCACGATGCGGCGCGTCTGATTCAATCAACAGCCGCTGACGCTCTTGGATGTGGCGTTTCCAGGGATGAGGCAAGGCGGAACTACGGATGGCGGAGCGAGTTAGCGGCTGGTCTGAGAAGTCGAAGAGTCCCTCGCTCACGCTTCGGGTTTCCTTTTGTTTTCCCACGCGTTTGAGTTGATCGACCGGAGCGAAGCGTGAAAAGCGCAACATCAAAACTCACGCTTCGGGTTTCCTCGGGCTCGAGACGCGATTCGCTGCTCGGCGACGCTCTCGTTTCGGTCCGCAGCGACGCCTTGGCCTATCGGTCGACGAGCACGACGTTGAGACTCCGCGCCCCATGCGCCCCAATCACCAGTGACTGTTCGATGTCGGCGGTCTTGCTCGGCCCGGAGATGAAACCGCCAAACGGCGAATCGACTCGGCCGATGTGGTGATAGGCCTCGTGCATGTTGTTGAACAGTTCGCCCGATGCAATCACGAGCACGAGGTGTTGGCTGAGAAACAGGCTGACTCGATGCATGATCGCCGGATCGCAAACCCAAACCGCTCCATTCTCCGCCACGCCGAATTCACCCGGAGCGACCGTCACATCGACGTCGGCCAAGTCATGCGGATCATGGATCTCATCGAGCCCCTCGGCGGACGCCATCAGGTCGGGACAATACGACAGCACGCGCCGCGCGTCGCGGACGACCTCGAGTCGCTCGATGGCTTGTCGCGTCTCGTTCGCGTCGCGAGTCACGATCAACTGGCCTCCGACCATCTCGAGCACCGAGCGAAATTGCGCGAGCCGATCGTCGTAGACCGTGGGCGTCGCCAACGGCGTGGGCAACTCGACATCGTTCCGTCGAAACTCGGCGAGGCGCGAGAGTATGCGTTGCTTGGCGTCGCTCATTTCGGCCGCTCGATTTGATAGAGTTCGCGGAAGCTTCGTTTCGGCATCTCCGGCATCTCGCGCTGCTTGCCCCATGGGTTGAGACGGTTGTACACGAGGAACCGGGGCAACCAAGGCATGACTCGCCGAGCCAACCAACCCGACCAGCGATAGGCCCACGGTCGGCGAAACATCCAACCCATGACCTTCATTCCGGCGCGTTTTGTCCACGGTATCTTGCGTGTCTCGGCCAGCGTGCGGCGGAATCGCAGTAGTTGATGATGCAGCGGAATCTTGACCGGACACACGTCGGTGCACGACCCGCAGAGCGAGCAAGCGAACGGCAAGCTGTGGTACTTGTCCGGCTCTCGCAACGGACCGAGCACCGAACCGATCGGGCCGGGCACCGTGCTCTCGTAACTATGTCCGCCACTGCGGCGATAGACCGGACAAGTGTTCATGCAGGCGCCGCAGCGAATGCAGTGCAGCGCCTCGCGAAACTCCTTGGTCCCCACGATCTTGCTGCGTCCCGCGTCGACCAAGATGATGTGCAGTTCGCCGCCGTCACGAGGCCCATGGAAGTGGGACGTGTAAGTCGTGATCGGTTGCCCCGTCGCGCTGCGAGCCAGCAGCCGGGTAAAGGTTCCGAGATCCTCGAGTCGCGGGATCAGCTTCTCGATACCCATGCAAGCGATGTGGAGTTTGGGGAGCGAAACACCCAGGTCGGCGTTCCCCTCGTTCGTACAGACGACAATGCCGCCCGTCTCCGCGATCGCGAAATTGACGCCGGTCAGTCCCGCCTCCGCGGCGAGAAACTTTTCGCGTAGGTGTTGCCGAGCCGCTTCGGTCAGATACTGAGGATCGGTCGCCCCTTGCTCGGTCCCCAAGTGCTCGTGAAAGAGCTCCCCCACCTCTTCCTTCTTGATATGGATGGCGGGCAACACGATGTGACTCGGCGGTTCCTTGCGGAGCTGCACGATCCGTTCGCCGAGGTCGGTGTCGATGACCTCGACCCCATGCCGCTCGAGGAATGGATTCAGGTGACATTCCTCGGTCAGCATCGATTTGCTTTTGACGACCCGAGTCATTCCGCGAGCCTGGAGCAACTCGAGCACGATCCGATTGTGATCCTCGGTGGTCTCGGCCCAATGCACCACCGCTCCGCGCGCCGTCGCCTCGCGCTCGAATTGCTCCAACAGTTCGCCGAGATGAGCCAGCGTGTAGCCCTTGATCGCGGAGGCCTGGGCCCGCAGTTGTTCCCACTCGGCCAACGACTGAGCCATCCGGTCGCGTTTGGTTCGAACGAACCAAAGCGATTGATCGTGCCAGTGCGCCCGCTCGGTATTGGCGACAAAGGTGTTCGCGTTCGTCGCATGTTCCATCGAATCTATCCCGCCAAGATTTCGGCTACGTGCAGCACTCGAATCGCTTTCCCGTCGCGCCGCAACAGCCCGTCGAGGTGCATGAGACACGACATGTCGTTGCCCGTGATCACCTCGCTGCCAGCTCGCAAGTGATCCTCGATACGATCGCGTCCCATAAGACACGACACGCCTTCCTCGGCGACCGCGAACGTGCCGCCAAAGCCACAGCATTCATCGGAGCGAGTCAAGTCGGTGAACTCGATGTCCGACACGAGCTCCAACAATTGACGAATCTTCGAATAGGTGGGCCCGACCCGTTCGCTCGAACTTCCCAGCCTCAATTCGCGGAGGCCATGGCAGCTCTGATGAATACCGACTCGGTGTGGAAAGCGAACATCAAGCTCGTTGACCTTCAGCACATCCACCAGAAACTCGCACAGCTCATAGGTCCGCCCCCGGGCATCATCGTGCCGAGCTTCATCGTGCGCCGAGTCACCGTGCGCCGAGTCACTGGGCTCGTCCAACACGTCGGCATAATGGTGCCTGACCATCGAAACGCAGCTCCCCGATGGACAGACGATGTAGTCGTATGGCTCGAAGATACGCAAGTAATCGCGAGCGAGTGGCGCGGCCGCGGAAACGACTCCCGTGTTCGCCATCGGTTGCCCACAGCAGGTTTGAGCCGTGGGGAACTCCACTTCGCAGCCCAACCGCCGTAGCAGGTTGACCGTCGCGAGCCCCACCCGTGGAAAGAGCTGGTCGACATAACAAGGAACAAATAAACCCACGCGCATGAGCGGCTCGGTAAAGTCTCAAAAGGGCGATTCGAATTCGTCGCTTGGGGCGAAGGGAGCGTGACTGTCGCACTGGTCCGTTAACAAACGCCGTCACCGGCGCTCGCGGCTCGAACAAACGCTTCGCGGCGGACGCCGCTGTTCAGATTCTAGTAGCCCTTGAGGCCTTTCGACACCGCCGCGAGCGATCGACCAGCGAGGGCGCCTCGATCCTATCGGTTTAGCAATCTAGAAACTGGCGGACACCAGGCTCTGGACAACCAACGGGCGGGACAGCCAGCGTAACCACGAGACACAGCGTCTGGGGGAGCCACTCATCGGCTTGTTTCGCCCGCAGCCTCGCGGTGATGGGGCGGAAGCGGGTGGAAATGGAGCGACCCAACGCCTGTCACAACCATGTCGCCGGCGCGGAGGCGATCAGGTGATGGGCCATCAACGAATGGGAATCGGAGGCCCGGTCGGCAAATTGGCCCCAGGTGGCGCGGGCGTCGGAATCACATCGGCGCCCCCCTCGGCGACTCGCGCTTCTGGAGCCGCCCCCGGTGGTGCCGCGGGATCGGTCGTGCCAGTAGGTTCGCCGCTGGGAGGTGCCGCGGCGGTCGAGTCGCCGGTACCTTCGACGGGCGCGGCCGCGGTCGTCGTGTCACCGGCGGATGCCTCCGCCGGATCGCCCTCGGCCTCCGCCAACCGCTCGGTCGGCATGCGACCGAAATGGGCCTCGGCCATGTATGGGACGGGTGAGAGTTTGGGAGGAGGTTGACGCCGAAAAGGAAGCCACGCCAAACGCTGACCAGCGAATCGAGTCGACGAGTAAATCGTCCCCGACTGAATCGGTCCGGCTCCAAGCATCCACAAGTCGCGCGAGTGACTCTTGCCCAGCAAGACTCCCGATTGCCACAACGGCTGCCGATCCTCTCGCCGGTACGCGAACACCGCGACCTTGGCGGCGCCGAAGCCAATGCTCATCTTGCCCGCCGAGATCTCGGGAATCGCGGGGACCGGTGGCGCGTTGGCGAATAGCGATGCCGCGCTGGAGAGCGCGTTGCTTTGAGGAATGCCGTAAACAACCTCGTGACCGTCCGCTCCCATCGCCCCCAAACGAGCCTCGACGATGATGTCCGCGGTGTCCTTCGTATCCTGCAGGAAGCAACCGGAGGCCACGAGATGTTGCCGCAAGCTGCTCTCGACATACTCCGCGTTGACAAAAGCGGGTCCCTTGATCGGTTGCAAGAACTGATCGTCGAGATAGACCGTGTGATTCGAGAGGTCCGAGAAGTCGATCTGCTGGATCGCTCGATCAACCGCGTCGGACACCAGCAGTTGCTCGGTCAAGGCGCGACTTTGAGTCGTCCCGCAGCCCGTCATCGCCAGTGCGAACAATAGGAACATGGCGAGTTGCCCGACTCGAGCGAATCCACGCCAGCCCGCTTCGGCGCGCGAGGTTCCCGAAATCGGCTCGGAAGAGCGACCTGAAATCGGCGAAGCGGCGATGTCGGAAAGTGTCGCGGGCATGCAGGCAACAGAAACGCGGTAGCGGTGAGTGTCGCTCGCCCCCGACGATACCAATCGCACGAGGAGCGGAGCCCAGGTCCCACGCCGAGTCGGCGGAGACGAGGGAGGGAATACCAAATTGACTCGGTTGCCAAAAGCCCGCTTCCAGGGAGTCAACGCCGCCTCGGCAGCCGCTCTCCAACGACTCCGTCAGCCGCGCTCTCGCGGCCCACGACCAACTCAGTACCAATCGCCCCATCTTGGCTCGTCTCGGTCCGCCGCCTCACCGCCCTCATGGTGGACCCCGAGCGTGGCGGACTGCTCGGAACGCCAACGCGACGTTTTTCGGGTCGGCTCACCGCCTGCATGAAAAGCGGACAGGATCGAATACAGTCGCGGTAGATGGGGAGGATTGGTGGGTTAAACAAACCTGTAACGAGCGTCGAAAGCGCGAGGAAAACGGTCCAATCCCCCCGAACTGTTTTCTTCCGGTTTTCCCTGAATGCGGCCTCAAATCGTTAAGAGACAAGAACTTACGCACTGCACTTCGATATTGACTGAGTCCGCAGGATGGCTATAATTCGCGCGTTTGGCAAAGTCGGCAACCCGGGAAGGAATGGTCATCGTTGCCGAATGCATGGGCCTCGAAGCTTGTGAGCTTTGCGGGCATCACGAAGTTCAATCGGACCAGGGAGCTAGGGACTAGCCACCTGAGGAGAATGCGGAGACAGCGACCTTTAGACTCGCGCTCGAAGACCTCGCCGCTTTCGCCACGGATGCTAGAACCGTCGACCATCGCCTAAGGAGAGGGTGGTTTTCATGAGCCTAAAGACAGTGTTCACGACTGGCGAGGCTGCCAAGATCTGCAAGGTCAGCCAGCAAACGATCATTCGCTGTTTCGACAATGGGACCCTCAAGGGGTTTCGCGTGCCGGGGAGCCGCTTCCGGCGCATCCCGCGCGATCAGCTGTATGCCTTCATGAAGGATAACGGCATTCCGACCGACGCCTTGGAAAGCGGCAAGCGCAAGGTGTTGATCGTCGATGACGACGAGGAGTTGGTGGAGTTGATGGTCGACGTCTTTTCCCGTGATGGTCGGTTCGATATTCGAACGGCCAACAATGGGTTCGACGCCGGCATGTTGGTGCGGGAGTTCCGTCCCGACCTCGTCGTGCTTGACGTCATGCTGCCGGACATCAATGGCAAGGAAGTTTGCCAACGAGTTCGCAACGACTCGAGTCTCGAGGCGGTCAAGATCATCTGCATCTCGGGCATGGTGGAGCAAGAGAAGATCGCGGATCTGCGAAAGTGCGGTGCGAACGACTTCTTGAACAAGCCGTTCCCCACCGAGAAGTTGTTGGAGCGTTGCTGCGATCTGCTTGAGATGGAGCGTTCGGCGACCGGCACCTGATTTCGGTTCGGCGCCCGTACCTCCCAGAAGGCCGATGCGATGCCCAGCGTTCCGTGGCTCGCGTTGGGCACGGCCGCTCGCCCATGACGGCGCGCACACACCCGGATTCCTCGCGACTTATTCGTCTCGAGGATCCGGCGTGGTTGGTCGCGGTTATCACGGCGAGCGAATGGGGGCACGGACCGAGCGGAAAAGAGGCGGCGGTGTCGACTTTGGCGAGCCGTGCGCGGCGCGGCTCGTTGCCCGCACGGAGCACGCCGAAAACTTGAACCCTCCGTTCGCGAAACCGGTGAGCAGCTCAAACGATGGCGATTCTTGACTACGCCTCGCTCACCACGTCGGATTGGATCGCCGCGTCCGAACGGCTCGAATCATGGACCGAGCCGGATCACATCTGGTCGCTTCGAGACTGGTCGGCGCTGCGCGCGGCGAGTCCCGAGTTGGCTCGCTATCTCGAGCAGTTGACCGCTCAAATCGGGTTACCCTCGATCGAATCACGCCAAGGTGGTTTGAATTCACTGGCTCAAGTTCTGGCGATGTTTCCGGAAGCTCCCGAAGCTCCGATCGATTCCCCTTCGGGGCAGCGGCAGGAGATTCGGCGGTTTCGACTCGCCTGGCGAGCCTGCGCATGGAAACTCGCTTTTCCCTTGCGTTTGCAACGTGAGAAGCTCGAATCGCTCCGTCAACTCGCGTATGGCGCGAGTCACGAAATCAACAATCCACTGGCCAACATTTCGACTCGCGCTCAAGTCCTACTCACCGACGAGACCGTACCCGAGCGACGTCATAAGCTCGCGGCCATCGCCACTCAGGCGTTTCGCGCGCACGAGATGATCGCCAACCTGATGCTGTTCGCCCGACCGCCAGAGCCGGTCATCGGGGAGTTCGACGCGCGGCGATGGCTCGATGAATCGACCTCCGAGTGGCAAGTGTTCTGCGAGCCGCAAGCGACTCGGCTCACGATCAAAGCCCCATCGAAATCCGTCCGCTGGCTCGGCGATCCCGGCCAATTGACTCAGTTGGTTTCGGCTCTGGTCCGCAACAGCTGTGAAGCTCTGGGGCGCGGCGGTTCGGTCGAGCTTACCTGCGAGCCGGTCAAAACGACCCTGGAATCGGCGACGCGTGGGAACGAGCCAACTTGGTGGCAGTGGACGGTAGCCGACGACGGTCCCGGCTTTACGCCCGACTCGCTGCACCATGCCTTCGACCCGTTTTATTCGGGGCGTGAAGCGGGCCGAGGGCTCGGATTTGGGCTCTCCAAATGCTGGGTCATCGCTCGCGGACACGGAGGCGAAATCGAGATTGAATCCGAGACATCACGGACTCTCGTCCGAGTGCGCTTGCCAATCGGCCCGCGCTGAGCGCACGATAGGGCCTCCCCGCGACCCCATCGCACGTATCACCGCTCGTAATCTCGTGCGAGCCTTTCGTCACACTGCCTTCCCGCACTTGGTAAAGAGGACTTCGCGGAATGGATGACCATCCCTGGGGCTGGCTGAGCCTCGTGCCAAGTGCCGTGACGATCCTTGTCGCGATCGTTTCTCGCCGAGTCATTCCCGCGCTGCTGCTAGGCATCCTCACGGCGGCCTTGATACTCGACCACGGCAATCCCGTTCAAGCGATCGAGCGATTCGTCGCCGAGCAGCTCTGGCCCTCGCTGACCGATCCCGATCGGTTGTCGGTGTTCGCCTTTACGACGCTGATGGGCGCGATGGTCGGCCTGATCAATCGCGGAGGCGGCATGCGGGGCCTTGTGCGGATTGGGGCACGCCTCGCGCGTACTCCAAGATCGGGACAGTTGACCGGCTGGATGCTCGGTCTGTTTGTCTTCTTCGACGACTACGCCAATTCGCTGCTGCTAGGCAAGACACTCCAACCGTTAACCGATCGGTTGAAGATCTCGCGCGAGAAGCTTGCTTATATCGTCGATTCCACCGCCGCTCCCGTCGCGGGGCTCGCCCTGGTCTCGACCTGGGTCGCGACCGAGATTCAGTACATCCAGGACGGACTCGATAATGTCTCGCCCGAACTCGGCGGCCGCGCGGGCTTGCTGTTCCTGACGAGTATTCCCTATCGCTTTTACGTATGGACCGCGTTGTTGCTGGTCCCGATCTTGGCGATCACGCGCCGTGAGTTCGGTCCGATGCTCAAGGCCGAACGCCGGGCTCGACGAGGCGACGTGATTGGCGCGGAGAATACCGATGCGGCGGCGGCTGGATTGATCGACGAAACCGAGCCAGCCGAATCGACTCCCGCTCGCTGGTACAACGCGGTGTTACCGATCGTCGTGACCGTCGCCGCCGTTGTTTATTTCCTCTACCAGTCAGGCCGAGATCCCGACAGTCCCGATCAATCGTTGCAGGACATCTTCGGCAACGCGGATGCGTACGCTTCGTTGATCTGGGGAGCCCTATGGGGA
>JAGQPS010000220.1 GCA_020426595.1 Planctomycetales bacterium | reverse complement strand
GCCGTCGGACTTATCGACCGCTGCCCAGTGGGACGAGACGGTCGCGGGGGCTGTCGTGGGAACTCGGGCCTATATGGCGCCCGAACAGAGACTCTCGAGTCGCGAGGTCGACCCCCGCGCCGACATCTATGGTTTGGGAGCGACTTTGATTCGCTTGCTGTGGGGCTTCCCTCCTGCGGCACTCGCCAGCGACTCGGAGCTCCGTGACGGGAGACTGCCCGACCGCGCTCTACGCGCCGATGTCGGCGATGAGCTGTGGCGTTTGGTGACCAGCATGGTCGCGCCATCGGTCGAGAATCGTCCCCAGCAAATGGCTTTCATCGCGGCGAGCCTCACGGAGTATCGAGACCCCGCCGCGGTTTACGATCTGTTACGCCAATGCCGCGCGAAGGGTTTGATCGAGCAGACCAGCGGCGAGGCCGTGCCCGGCCCACGCGAGATGCCAGGATCGGATGGCGAATTCGCGCGGCTCCCGTTCGTGGGCGCGGGTGAGCCGCCGGTCATTGGAGCCGATTCGGGACCGGGTCTGCGCTTGCGCGGTGGCGTACTGCCTTGGCTAGTGGTTGGGCTGGCGGTCTGTTTTCTCGGGGTCGTGGTCGCGGCGGTCGGATTGGGGATTCAACTTGCCAATCTCCGGCGCGCAAGTGACACGTCCTTGGCGACGGACGTGCGGACTTCCAGCGGATTGGATACCGTCGACGACTCGCAGTCGGACGAGACGGCGCACCGAAGCGATGTGGGCGAGGAACAAGTGGTGACGCCGCGGGCCGATTTTGGTCAACGTCCCAACATCAATCGACCGGTTCGCGGCGATCAAGTGCTGCGTCTGCAAGGCTCGGTTTTGGAGATCGAGGACACCGGCTACCTGTTCTCGCGTCGAGAGGATTTCACGGTCGAGGTCTGGCTACGACAAGAATCGAGTGGTTTGGCGGGGCCGGGAGGTGTGGTCCTCATGTCGGCGGAATCCAATCAACTGGGGCTCAATCCGTTCGGCTCCGGCTGGTCATTGGGAATCGACACACTTGGGTTGGGGCCGAGCTGGTCGCTCGAGGTGGGCGGCCGGAATATCGGTCGCGTGGGACCACTGCAAGAGGCCCGTTTTCTGCCCAATCACTGGCACCATCTCGCGGTGTGCCACAGCGGCGGCACCTGGACGATTTGGTTGGACGGAGAAAGGGAGTTGTCGACCTCCAGTTCGCCGATTGATCGTGGAGGCCAGAGCGGCAATCTGCGGATTGGGGGGAGTTCGTTTCGTACACCAGTCAACGGTTTTCGCGGCTTGGTCGGCGGCGTGCGAGTATCGGAAGGAGTGATCTACGACGCGGCGTTCGAGCCAAAGTTTCCGCTAGAGGTACAGGAGTCGACCATTAGCTTGATCGACGGCACCAGCGAAGCCCTCGAGGGGGGCCGGCTCCGCGATCATTCGCCCCACGCGCACGATGCGGGGATGGGGGGAAGCGAGTTATGGGTCATTCCGTGACGTGCCGCGACTCTTGACGCGGTGGGCTCGAGGGAGCCAGCACAATTCCTTGTCAATCATCGTTTGGTATACTCCGCGTTCGCAACGTCTACCAACCGTCCAATGACTCGGGACATGCACGATGCCGGCCACCCTCATTCGCAGCGGAAAAGTCCGCGATCTCTATGACCTCGGCGATCGATTGCTGTTGGTCGCCTCGGATCGGATCAGCGCTTTTGACTGGATCCTGCCGACCGCGATTCCAGACAAGGGACGTGTGCTTACCGAGCTGACCAAGTTTTGGTTGGACTATCTGCGAATTCCCAACCACCTCATCACCACCGATGTGGATCCCGCCGACGTGCCCGAAGGGATCGATCCCCAGTGGCTGGCGGGGCGCGCGATGGTAACTCGAAAATGTGACGTCGTGCCGGTGGAGTGTGTGGTGCGCGGTTACCTGGTCGGTTCTGGCTGGAAGGACTACCAAGCGACGAGCCACGTGTGTGGGATCGAATTGCCAGCTGGAATGGAGAACGCTCAGCAATTGCCCGAGCCGCTGTTCACGCCCGCTTCCAAGAACGACCACGGACACGACGAGAACATCTCGTTTGAAACGATGGCCGCTACGGTTGGACGAGAGGTGTCCGAGGAGCTGAAGCAACGCAGCATCGACGTCTACCGACGAGGTCGGGAGTATGCCGCGACTCGTGGGATCATCATCGCCGATACGAAATTCGAATGGGGGTTCCACGACGGTGGACTGCTTTTGATCGACGAGGTGCTCACCCCCGACTCCTCTCGCTTTTGGCCCGCCGATCAATACCGGGTAGGAGCCAATCCACCGAGCTTCGACAAGCAGTTCGTGCGCGACTGGCTCGAGTCCACCACTTGGGACAAGAACAGTCCTCCGCCCGAGTTGCCGAGCGACATCGTCGCTCAAACACGAGCCAAGTACATCGAAGCGTTTGAGCGCCTAACCGATTCGAGCTTTCCTTGGTAATCGACGGGCGCTTGTCGCGTTAAGCTCCCAATTTGCCTTGCGCGTCGGCGATCCATTCTCTGGGATCGTCCGAAATGTAGCCGCTACGACCGAGCGGTGTCCCCTTGGCATCGAGAAACAAGATCGTGGGGAAGCCGCTGATGCGGTAGACACTCATCAGGGTTTGGTTTTGCTTCGCCTCGGCGGGAGGCTGAGGCGTCTTTTGGGGGTAATCGAGCTTGAGCAGGATGACTTTCTCGCTCGCCCATTTCTGAAAGACGGGGTGTGAGAAGATCTCCTCATCCAAGCGGATGCACCAACCACACCAGTCGCTGCCAGTGAAGTCGGCGAGAATGGGGCGCCCCGTCGATTCGCTCAGTTGCTTCGCTTGATCGAATGAGAGGAGCCAAGTCTTGCCGTCGATTCCGGCATCCCCAGGGAGTTCGCGGACTTCGTTGCTGACGGCCTCCGTGGGCGGCGTGATGCGGGACGAGTAGGTCATCACCGCGAATAGCGTGACCCCAGCAACCAACAGAAAAATCAAGGTTTCTTTTTTCATCGTGAGCTGATCCGTAATTGAAATCCGCGCGACGCCAACGCTGGGTTCGCGATTGACGAGATTGCGGAGATGAATCTTGCGTTTCGTCGGAGCGGGGCGTTGCCGGGCGAGTCGATCTCTTGAAAGATCCTACCTCGCACCGAGGACGCACGTCGATGCGAGTCGGTCCGAGAGCCAAGTTCTTGTGGTGCGTCCGAGAGTCACGTGGCACGAGCTTCCGACGTTATTTCGCGTTCTCGGCTTTCGATCCGACCCTCGAGCCGAGAAACTGGGTAAGCTCGACGTTCACTGGCGGAGGGGGCTTCGCCTGTGGGGACGCGCTCTGGAACTTACCATGGACGCGATTGTCACCAATGTTCTTACGCGAAGTTTAAGTGGAGGATGAAATGTCTGGACGATTGATGAGTTGGATTGTGGGCGGTGTCGTTGCTTGCGGTTTTCTCGCGGTGGGCTCCGTCTCCGCGGCGGACGAACCGAGGTTTTTCGAACAGCGAATCTACACGGCTCATGAAGGCAAGCTCGATGACCTCAACAAGCGATTTCGCGAGCACACCTGTGCTTTGTTCGAGAAACATGGCATGGAGTTGATTGGGTTTTGGGTTCCGACCGAGGGCGAGAAGTCCGAGAACACCCTGATCTACATCTTGGCCTATCCGAGCAAGGAGGCGCGAGACGCGTCGTGGCAGGGATTCGTCAACGATCCAGAATGGAAAGAAGTGTTCGCCGCCTCGCGTGAAAACGGCCCGTTGGTCAAAAGTGTCGAGAGCACTTTCATGATGGGCACCGACTACTCGGCGATTCGCTGAACCGGATGCCTCGGGGCTCGTCCACCACGGCACCAGTCGCTCGGCCCTCGGTGTTCCACCGAGCCGCGACTCATTCTGGGGACATTTCTACAGGGGACCGCCGGCTATTTACGCGGGCTGGTGGTTCCCACGCGGCCGAGTCGCTCGGTGGCTCACGCCTTAAGGGCGCGTCGCCTTAGCCTTACGGTTCGTCGATCTCGGGAGGCAAGGGGGTCGTGCGCACTTGCCCTGAGTTGTTGGCTTGCCATAAGACATCGGAATCAACGTCCCAAGCCGTGAGCCACTGACCGCCGTAGCAGAACGTATCGAGCATCACGATGTGTCCGCCATTACGCGGCAAGCCATCGGTCTGGGGTGTATGCCCGACCACCGCGGTCTTGCCCGATTGATGAGGCGGGGGGAATGTCGCGTCGATGTGTTGCCACAGAGCGATATCCTGTGGCTGGTCGGGCAGTTCGAAATACGGGTGATAGTTGGCGTGAATGAAGAAGTGGCGTGCCGTCTCGTAATAGAGTTGGCAGTGCTGAAAGAACATCCGATGGTGAGGTGGTATCCGAGAGGCGGAACCACCGTAGCTCGCGAGAGTCGCTTGGCCGCCATTCTGAAGCCAGAACCGTTCGGAACTACGTTGCCGGATGGCGTCGAGCATCATTCGTTCGTGATTCCCAACTAGGGGCACTAGCCGGCAATCCGCGACGAGTCCCACCAAGCGTTCAATGACTCCGGCCGAATCGGGGCCGCGGTCGATCATGTCGCCCATCACGACCAAGGTGTCGTCGCCGGTCAGCTCGATCTGATCGAGCAAGCCATCAAGAGCGGCCAAACAGCCGTGAATATCACCAATCGCGATCGTGCGAGCCGGCATGTGAGTCAACGTTGGTTGGAGGCTCGAGACAATTTTCGTATTGAGGCCACGGTCCATCCGACGAGCGGCGGCGATCCCGCGCGGTGATCGTCCGGCGTCGTCGCCATGCTTCGGGTGTTCCCACCCCTCCTCGACCACGACGGCCTCGAACGCGAACCCAATTGGCCAGGCGTTCAAACGCCATGTCTCTCACTTCGGCGAGGGACCTTACCCTCGATTCAATCTAGCGACTAACCCCTTAGGCCAGCGAGGGGGGCAGTGTCGAGGTGCGGACTTGTTCCGTATACTTGCCCGTCGGATTGAGTTGCCAAGGCTCGCGATTGGGGACTCCCCCAATTCTTGATGGGGATGCTCTTTGAAACGACCTTTCGCACGTTGGAATGCGCGAAGTTGGCTGGCGAGAGACGACGAATTGGCATCGAACTTGTGGGTGGACCGAGGACCCGCGAACCCAGGGCTGCTCCCGTTTGGAACAGGTAAGTCAGCGAATCACAGGCCACGTTTCGCCAACCGCATGGCGATGCGAGAGCAGGGCGACGCTGAGTCCGCCGGATCACGCGACTCTGTTCGCGAGACACGTTTCGCGAGACGACGGTACGGTTGGGTGGCAGGGATCGGTGGGATGCGAGGTTCGATAGGTTGCCCGTTGGCATGCGGGACTCGTCGAAGGCGATCTCCGTAGGGAAATGAATCTGGGAATGACTGAGCAAGAAGAGCATCGGGACGACCGAACCGATCACGACAATATCGACTTCATCATTCGTAGTTGGGCGTTTGATCCCACGACGGTGAACGCTCGCATCGTCCAAGGTGATGATGGTCGTGATGTGATTCAGATGCGGGTCGATCTGGGAGTGCTACAGATGGAGGCGACGGCGCGGCCGGATGGGACCCGTCCGCACGGTTTCGACACGGTATTGGATTATCTCAAGGATAAGGTCGGCACCGAAGGCGTTGACTACCGTCTATCGGATGACGATTGCTTCGATATCGATCGCGAATTCGTGCAGTTCTATCATCGACGTATCTGTTGGTTGCAACTCTGCCGTTTTCGTCAGGCCATCGCCGACGCGGATCACACGCTCGGCTTGATGGATCTCTGCCAAGCCCACGGTCCGGACGAGGAATGGAGCCTGTCGCACGAGCAATATCGGCCGTTCGTGATGTTCCATCGAATTCAGGCCGAGGCGCTCGTCGCCTTGGATGAGGGAGAGGGAGCCGAGGCGGCGATCGAGTGCATTACCGTGGGGCTCGAGCGGCTGCGGGAATTGTTCGTGGAATACGAGATCGAGGATCATTTCGACGACGACGAAATGATCAAGCGCCTGGTCGAAGTGCGCGAGGATATTCGGACTCGATTCGGCATTGGCCAAACGCTGCGAGAGCAACTCGCCGACGCGGTGGCTCACGAGCAATATGAGCGAGCGGCAAGACTTCGTGACGAGATTAGCCGGCGTGACCTGGGGCCTCGATAGCGTGTCATACGCGTAGCCGTGAATTCGGCGGCGGTTTTTGGTCGCGACTACCTGCGCACCGGTGTCGGTGCGGGGCGCACAATGCTTTCAGCGGCTCGCCAAGGCAAACGCGTGGCGATGCTTGGGGTGGCGAGACGAACGCTGCCCTCGTCAAGCCGTGGGTTCATCCGCGAGTTCGAATTCGCTGGGCTCAGCGCGGCATCCGTCGTCGACCGCGGCAGGGCTTGACGCGGAGCCGAAAGGATCGGTTGCGTTAACTGATTGGGTTCCGGTGTCGTCGAGATGTCGGAACTTGGTTCGGCGCGTGGAGCGCTGGAGGGGGCGACGTTTCCAATCACCGGCGTCGTGATTGGCGGACCCGGGAAACGTGAGACGCTTGGCGTGACCGTCGCACCGATTTCCACAGGTTCGGCCAAACGGATGACCCCTGCGCCGTGTGGAGCGGAATTCACGAGCGGGGTCACGGGCGATTCGTTCACGATCGGTGCAAGACTCGGACGATCGGCCTCGGACGACGCTTGAGGCCGTGCGATTGTTGTCTCGCCCGCTCCTCCAGGAACGCGATTCGCGGACGGACGAACGAGGATCGGAGTCGCGACTTCGATCAAGGGTCGGTCGTCATCCTGCGTGGCTTGTTCGTCGGGAGCGATATTGGCCGAGGATCGAGCCGGCTGGAATTCACTTTCCGGAGACGTCATTTCAAGGCGAGTCTCATCGGAATCGGTCGGCTCGATGATGATCTGTGCGGGCTCGCGTACGCCGGATTCGCCGGCGGAGGCCGCTTGACCGGCAGTCGAGCGAAATGGCAATCGGGCTCCCAATAGCTCGGCGACCGACACTCGAGGCGGGAGTTCACTTTGCGCTTCGGCGGCATTCACTTCGGCGAGACTGTTAACCTCGCTCGGCTCCGCACGATGGTCACCCAAGTCGACCGGCGCGTTGGATTGTTGCCTTATTGTCTCCGGTGCCGTGGCGGACCAGGGGGAGTGCAGGCCCGAACCAATCGGGCTTGAGTAGCATGCGTTGGGAGCGAAGTTGGTTTCGAGAGGCAAGGGAGCAATTCGCGCCACGCCGCTATCCCATTCCTTCTCCTGTTCCTCACTCTCGCTCTCACTCTCGCTCTCGCTCTCGCGATCACTAGTTGATTCGTCGCCCTCCAGAGCTGGATCACCATTCGGGACGTGTGTGCCTTCGTTGGCC
Source organism: Planctomycetales bacterium (assembly GCA_020426595.1). Classification (GTDB taxonomy): domain Bacteria; phylum Planctomycetota; class Planctomycetia; order Pirellulales; family Pirellulaceae; genus UBA11682. Next base: position 1,282 of record JAGQPS010000220.1, on the reverse strand, counting down.
GACTCGGAGAGATCTTCCGCGGACGGCAGCCGGTCGGTTACCGATCTTGTTGGTTCGAATTCGAGGATTGTTCGGCCAACGGCATTGTCCGCTCCCTCGGTTTCATCAACCTGATTTTCTTGAACACGCGGAGGGCTTGTGGTTGGGGCGAGTTGAATCGTCCCGGTGTTGTCATCGTCCGCGGAATCATCGGCCATGGGCCCGATGGCGATCACTTGCGGAGGAAGTGACGAGTCGGTCATGGGGGACTCGACCAATGGAAGGTCAAGGACCGTTGTCTCCCGCGACTCAGCATGGGGCGCCTCGTCGAGCAAGAGCGGAAATGGTTCGATCAAGGGTGGTTGGTTCGAGAAATCCAAGATGCCAATTTCAAGCGGCCCCGCGAGGTCATATGCCGGCATGATGGGCAGCGGCTCGATGCGCGACGGTGATCGCTCTTCCGTGCGTAGGGTCATGGATCGAGCCGCGTCGGTCGGCTGTACGCCGCTCCCATCGACCACCGGCACTTGCCGTGTCTCCTCCAACCCGGCTTCCGAGGCAGGCACCTCCGCCGCGATTTCGTACCAGGTTCCTGGCAGCCAACCACCTCCCATCGCTCGGTAGAGTTCCACGAGTGCCTTCGCGGCGTCGCCTCGTGATTTGGCCCACTGATCCTGGGCCGTGAGGAGTTGGCGTTCGGTATCGAGAACGGTTTGGAACTCAACGTTGTGGTCGAGGTAACCGCGTACCGCGATTTGATTGGCTTCTCGAGCCAAGCCAACCGCCCTTTCAAACCGAACGGTGGCTCGCTGGGCCGCATCGAGTTTGAACAACGCGTTCTCAACTTCCTCGTACGATTCCAGGACCGTTTGCCGGTAGGACGCCAAGCTCTGTTCGTAACGAAACTCGGCAGCCGCGATCGAGGCCCGCGTGCGTCCGAACTGGAATATGTTCCACTTCAAGCTTGGGCCAATGTCGTGCGCCAGACTTCCTTGGGTGAACAGGGACGATCCTGCGCGCGAATTCACGGAGATGCTGCCGTTGATGCTTAGTTGGGGATACAGATCCGCCATGGCGACACCGATTCGCGCGCTGTCGCTCCGTAGCTTCTCCTCCGCCGCTCTGACATCGGGGCGCTGACGAAGTAAGTCACAAGGAATGCCAATCGCGATATCGATAGGAAGAGGCGGAATCTCTCCGTGGCCGATGACGGTGGCGACATCTCGAATGGGCGGCAGCCCCTGCAGAATGCAGAGCCGATAAACGGCGGACTGCAAATCCGCCTCGATGTCGGGAACGTTGG
>JAGQPS010000021.1 GCA_020426595.1 Planctomycetales bacterium | reverse complement strand
CTCGCCGACTCGAGTCGCGTAACCGTCCTCGAGCTGAGTCGTGATGAACGTGTGCGCGTGGGCCCGCTTGGCCGCCTCGATCACTTCCTCGTCGGTACGGTTGGGATTGCCGTACCGAATGTTCTCCATGATCGAATCGTCGAAGACCATCGTCTGCTGGGTGACATAGCCGACGTAACGGCGCAGGTCCTTGAGTCGGAACTGATTGATCGCGGTTCCATCGAGCGTGATCGTGCCGGCTGTCGGATCGTAGAAGCGAGGCAGGAGATTGACGAGCGTGCTCTTGCCGCACCCGTTAGCGCCAACGATCGCCAAGGCGGTGCCCGGTTCCAAGCGGAAGGTGAGTCCCTTGAGAACCTCGCCTCCGGTGTCGTAGCTGAAACGCACGTCTTGGAATTCAAGGACGGCCGTCTGTTTGGGAATCGCCACCGGCTTCTTGGGCGAGGGAACGCGGCTCTCGCGATCGAGCATCGGAAAGACACGATCGGCGGCGACGACGCCGGTCTGCATCAAGTTGTAAACGTCGCCCATCTTGCGAATTGGGTCGGCCGCTCCGATTAGAAACGCGTAGAACGTGAGCAGTTGTCCGGCGGTCATGGCGGTGTCGCACATCGTGATGCCGAACAACTGGGTTTCCTCGCGAAGCACGAGCCAACCACCCGCGAGCAAGGACAAACAGATAATGCCGATGCCGAGGACTTCGTTATTCAGACGAGCCAGCGCGCCGTAGAACGCGATCTTCATGCCGCGTTTGTAAACGTCGTTGGCGGTATGCTTGAATCGAGCGCGCTCGTGCTTCTCCATCGTGAACGCCTTGACGACCTTGATGTAGGTCAAGGCTTGGAAGAGCCGATTCATCAGCTTGGCCGATTCCTCCATGCTCCGCTTATTCGCCCGCTTCGAACTCTGCGCCAAGCGAATCATGATGTACGACGCGAACGGACAGATGATCACCGAGAGCAACAGCAAACGCCAGTTGATCAAGGCGGCTCCCGTCAGGCAGGCGACCATCTTGAGTGGTTCGCGGAGCAGCTTGCCATAGAGCGTCATCACGGCGTTACCAATCGCGCCGGTCTCGCCGCGAATTCGTCCCACCAAGTCGCCGGTGCCGCTCGTGCCGAGCGTACCGAGATCCAAGTCGAGTGTGCGACGGAAAAAGAGGTTCTGCAAATCGAGGATCGTGCGCTGGCCGACTCGAGCCACCAAGACCATGTTGGCCACCAACAGAGCGCCCTTGAGGATCGTGCCCACGACAAGGAACACGACCATGAACACCAGCGTCGAAAAGGGGCCGGACGGCAGCCAGCGATGGATGATCGGTTGAGCCCACAGCGACCAAGAATGCTGAGCCGCGACTCCAGGCCGGTCGTTCTCCAACTTGGCGATCCGAGTCCTGAGTTGCTGACTCTCGTCACTGGAGCCTTGTCCAGCGGTTTCTAGTTGAGAGAGCTGCGTCGCGAGAGCCGCGCGCTGGGCATCGAGGTCCGTCAGCTTCTGAGTCGACGATTCGATCCGCTCGTCGATCCATTCATGAGTCGATTTTCCGGCCAGGACAACTTCGACAAACGGGTAGACCGCGCCAATGTTGGCGCCCCACATGAAGGCCACGCCAATGGAACACAAGGCGCTGAGCAGGAGGCTCCAGCGGTACTTGAACGCCATCCCGCAAGCTCGGAAGAGATTGCGAAACGGGTTGATCAGACGCGGAAACGTCCCCTTGCGATTGGGCGAGGCGGAAGCGGCGTCGGGCGAGGCGGAGTCTGTCATGGAGTCGTTCGTCCGTGAACCTTGTCCAGGTCGGCAAGTCACCCAATCAAACCACCCGAGTTGGCGGGCCAATCGGCCTGATGGGCGAGAAATGCGTGGCAACATCCTATTTCGCGCACGCTGCCGCAGGTGGTACCCCATTTCCAACCGCCAAGGCAAGACCAATCGCCTCGCGGCGCGGCTCTTGGGCCTCCGATCGTTAATCGGATGACGCGGAGCCTACGTCTTGATGCCCCGATTCTCACACCTCGGCCCGGGTCGACCGAGTCAAAGACATGGGAAAACCAAAGGAAACCCGAAGCGTCAGCGAGGGACTCTTCGACTTCTCAATCAGGCCACAAACCCGTTAAACCACCAACACTTCCGTTGAGCCCCATCCCCGAACGCACGACATCCCGAAGTGCGAGGAGTTGGCGCAAGGCGGGGATGAAGGTGAAGCTGGAAAAGCTCGCCATGTCCGCACATAAGACACGTTGTGCCGGTTTGTGGTTGCGGGCGGTAACTTCCCCCTTGCGAGTCCGGCTTCGATCCGTCAACTTTGAGATGCTGGCGAGGGGGGAGATAATTGAGCGTTGCTCCCCCGCCTTCTTGATGACTCGACATGGGCGATTGACAGGTCAATCCCCGCCGATATCCGTTGCTTTGGGGCCTGCCGGTCCTGGAGTTGAAGCGGGAGTCATCGGTCTCCCAGCCCCTGTCATTTCCCCGCCTTCCGTCCTTTGCGAACGTCGAATTGGGGCACCTTGGAAACGAAAAAGACGCTTCGTCGAATCTCGCTGCGGTCGTTTGATCAGTTCGACCTCTCGCCCGGCATGATGCGGGCACTCGAGCGAGCTGGCTACCAGCGGCCCACGCCCGTGCAGGCTGGTTTGATCCCCTTCGCGCTCGAAGGCAAGGATGTCATCGGGCAAGCGCGAACGGGGACGGGCAAGACGGCTTCGTTCGTCATTCCGATCCTCGAACAGCTCGACGAGGAATGCCAGCCGTTGGCTCCCCAGGCCCTGATCCTGGTGCCGACTCGCGAGCTTGCCTTGCAGGTCCACACCGAAGTGGAAAAGCTCTCGCACGAGCAAAAGATTCATTCCGTCGCCGTCTATGGTGGCTCGCCTTTTCGGGCTCAGCAGAACCGTCTCCGTTCGGGAGCTCACGTTGTCGTGGGAACGCCTGGCCGAGTGATCGACCACTTGGAACGAGGGACGATGCGCACCGATCGATTGTGGTGTGTCGTGCTCGATGAGGCGGACCGCATGCTCGACATCGGCTTCCGTCCAGCGATCGAGAAAATCCTGCGGCGCTGCCCCGTCGATCGTCAAACGCTCTTGCTCAGCGCGACGGTGGCGGATGATATCCGCCGGATCGCACGGCGCTACATGCGACGTCCGACACTGGTCAATCTGTCGCCCCGCCAAGTCGCGGCCGACACCATCGATCAGTACTACTTCACGATCCCGCGTTCCCAAAAGCGCACGTTGCTGCTCAAGCTGATCGAGCGAGAGCAACCCAAGCAATCGATCATCTTCTGCCGAACCAAGATCCAGACCCATCGCATTTTTAGGTTCCTCCAGGAATCGGGCATTTCCGGAGTCGGTTGCATCCATGGCGACATGGCCCAGTCGGCTCGCACGACCATGCTCAATCGATTCCGCGGCGGCCAAGTCAAGGTGCTGGTCGCCACCGATGTCGTGGGTCGTGGCATCGACGTGACCGGTGTTTCGCACATCATCAACTTCGATATTCCCGAGTTGTGTGATGACTACGTCCATCGCGTTGGCAGAACGGGCCGCATGGGACAAGAAGGTGTGGCCTACACGTTCGTCGAGCCGGACCAAGGCGACTTCCTGACGGCGATCGAGGTCCGCATCGACAAGCTGCTGAAGCTTGATCAGATGGACCTCGGTACGGTGGAGGAGCCGACGACCGAGACCGAAGCCGAACCGACGGCTCCGGCTCCCGCTCCTCCCGGATCTCGTCGCAAGAAGTACTGGTCGGGTCTGTGACGAGCGGTCTGCCCGCGGAGTTCATCGAGCGACTGGGGCGGATCGTTGCTTCCGACGATCTGCCGTTGGTGCTCGAGTCATTCGCGATCACGAAGCCGATCTTTGCTCGGCTCAATCCCCTGCGAGCCGCTCCCGACGAAACGTTCGCCGAACTGGAGCAGGCCGGTTTCTCGCCGCGGCGCGTCGCCGGCCATGAGACGGCACTTCGCTTCGAGCCCTCTTGTCGCGACGACCTGATGCGTTCGGCGGCGGTCAACGAGGGGCGACTCTATCCGCAGAGCCTCTCGAGTCAGTGCGCCGCCCCATTGCTTGATCCCGTCGGCGCCGAATGGGTGTTGGATCTCGCGGCCGCGCCAGGCGGCAAGACGCTCCACCTCGCGGCGCTGATGAACAACGAGGGACGTCTCTCCGCCGTGGAGCCGATTCGGCCCCGCATGTACCGTCTGGCGGAGAATCTCAAACGAGGGGGCGCGACGCACGTCAAAACGTATTTGATGGATGGCCGCGCGGTCGAACGAAAGACACCCGACCGCTTCGATCGCGTACTCCTGGACGCGCCTTGCTCGTCCGAGAGCCGCATGCGAATTGGTGATGAGGAGTCGCTGCGATACTGGAGCCCGCGCAAGATCGGCGAGCAGTCACGCAAGCAACTCGGTTTGTTGTCGGCCGCCTTGCGAGCCTGTCGACCGGGTGGACGAGTGCTCTACTCGACTTGCTCGCTCGCGCCGGAAGAGAACGAACGGATCGTGGACCAAGCGATTCGGCGATTCGATGGCGAGATCGAGATTCTCCCGTTCACGATTCCGAGCGTGATTCAGCGCGCGGGCCTCACCGCTTGGGAAGGCGAGGCGTTCATGCCAGAGCTGGCCAACACCTGCCGCATTCTTCCTAGCTCCGAGGTCGATGCTTTTTTTCTCGCTCTCCTCCAGCGTCACTCGTAGACGCGGCATTCGCACGGAACGCGACACTGGTTGCTTCCTTTGTCCTCAATCGAAATCCTCGTCGAGTTCGTCCTCATCGAGCTCGGATTCCATCGCACGCTCTCTCCGATCCCTCCATCGCTCCTGGGTGGCGAGCCACTTGTCGATCGTATTGGCATAGTGAGTCCCCGCGCCGTTGCGGCGCAGCCAATCCAGCGGAGACTCGCACAAGACTTCCTGGGCGATCTGTTTCTCAAGCCGAGCGCGGGCTCGATCAAGACGCCGGGTCACCAAGTCGCTTGTGATCAAGTTCGCCTCGTTGAAGCCCCATTGCTCGAGCAGCATCTCGGTCCACTCGCCAAGGAACGGCGAGACGAGCGGGTCTTGCAACGAGATGAAATAGCCCAGCCGCACGCGGTAAGGCAGGGAACGAGCAAACTCAAGGATGCGTCGATCGTGGCGAGGCAGTGGGTGTCGTTCGGTCACGATCAACGACACGACGCGGCGACGTTCCATCCCCGCTCGCGCCCGTTCGCTGTCGAGCATTTCCCCGAGTGCCAACACCAAGGCACCGTCGCTTCGAGAGGCCCCATCGTCCGCCGTTTCGTCGACCGACGACTCGACGCCGGCCACCTCCGCCGCGGGCAACGCTCGCAAGGGCAAACTCGAAGCGTGAACCGGTGGCCGCAAGACTTGGGCGTCGAATCCTTGCCCTACGAGCTCGTCCTGCCAAGCGAAGAACGTCTCGGGAAAATGCGACAGGACGAGAACGAGATCGACTTCGCGAAGTTGCCGCCGCACGGCATCAATCAACGCACTCTTGAGTCGCTCGGGACTCTTCGCGTACGTATCGGCGAACACTTCCAGTGTCGAGCTGAAGGGATTCCACCAGGCGTTCATGTTTCACCATTGGGCTCGACGGAATTCGGTCGCGTCCATCAAACGCGCCGGCTCTCGAGGGTGAGCTCTCCCAGACTCTCCGAATCCCACGGAACGCGCGGTCGCTTCCCTTTAGAGGCTTCGCAGATAGACGAGCAGATCGTGTAAGGTCGGCTCGTCCCAATCCAATCCGGTCGGATGGTCGGACTGGAGCAGCACGGCTTTCAAGGAGTCGGCCGAGCCATCATGCAGGAAACGAGACCGGTGTGAAACGCCCCGCAAGCTCGGCGGATTGAAGCGATCGGCTCCCGTTTCATCGACCATGCCAACCTCGAAAGTCCCATTGGTGGTGAACGTCAGCGGCGGCACGTGACAATCGCCGCAACGTTCCTGAAAGATCGCTTGGCCTCGTCGCAAGGCCGCGGGATCATCAAGAGCCGCGCGGTGATCTCGATAGCTTGGAGGAGGAGGCTCGAGTCGAAACAAGTAGCCAACCACATCGCGGACTTCTTGTCCCGATAAGCGATGATGCTGAGTCTGTCGAAAGCTGCGTTCCACTTGGTCGGCCAATTCCTTTCGATTCCCTAGCCAACCCCAAGGATCGGTGTCCGCGACTCCCAGCAGCGAGGGAACGAGCTTCGGAGTTCCGTAGCTATCGTCGCCCAGCGTATCGGCGAGTTGACCGTTGGTATGCCCATCGCGATGACAGGTCGCGCACGAGACGTTCGAGGCCGCCGACGCGGCCGCCGAAACAAACAGCTCCTCGCCTCGCTCCCGGTGCGACGGAGCCGGCTGACTCGCCCAGAGCTCGGCGGCGACATTGCCACCTTCGTCGAAACTCGTCCATCGCCCGCTGAATAGGCTCGCGACCTCGAGCCGTCCATTCACTTCCCAACAGTCGGTGAGTGGGCGGTCACTGTTCCAAGACTTGTGGCGCGCGTGCGATTCCATGTCATGAAAGGTCACGCCTCCACCTCCACCCCAAACAACGGCGCATGCTTCACCAAGCACGAAAAGTCCCACGGGGTCGGCTCCACCCCTCACCTCGAAGCCTTGTGTCGGTAACCATGCCGATTCACTCTCGTTTGCCGCGGTCCGATCGAGACGCCACAAACGATGAGTCACGACATCGCCCGCTTGCATCGCCGACAACTCGGTCGCGACATCGCCGGACACTTTCGTCGAGACACCCCAAATACAATCTCGTTCGCGGTCGAGGCACATCGCTCCCACGGTCCCATCGGCCTGACGACCTTGCGCGACGATGTTCCAATCCTGACAGTCGACGAGGGCGATCTTGTCGTCGAATGCATCGGCGAGCCAAAGCCACCGCCCGTCCAACACGGCGGCTCCGGGAGCCAATTCCAAATCGACGTACCGCCAAGCGAGCTCCGGTGACTCCGATGCGAACTGGGCTTCATCCGCTTGAGCCGGGCGATTCGCGTCGTCAATCGCGGGAACGCGAGTCGCACGGTCGGCCGCTTGGCCAATGACAAGGCAGCGTCCCCAGCGACTCGTACCAATCCAATCGCCGCGCGAGGTTTGCCCTAGCCAGCGATCGACCCGCACTCGCGGAGGAGTCTGCTCGTGTATTCCACCATCGGCGGAAACCCAAGCCACGCTTCCGTCGGTATCGACCGCGAGCCACGCGCGGGCTTCGGTCGACCAGGTCGCATGGCGGGCGGCGAATTCGATACCGATGAGTCGACGCCACGTAAGGTTCGCTTGGGTCTCATCGGTGGACGCCGGTTGTCGCACCGATCCGTCAGCCAACCACCAGCCCCCGCTTTGATCGACGACGAGCGTCCGCGACTTCGTCACGGTGATGTCGTCGCTCTGAAGAGTCCGAGCAAGGTCGGCCGGCACGGGGAGCCACGCCAAGATGCGGGCCGGGAGCTCGTCACAAGGTGTTTCCTCCAGTGGGAGCTCGAATACCTGGGTGGACAGGGGTGTTCGCGATTCCGCCGCCGACGCGGGCGAGGCGAACAGGCCACGCACGGGCGGAACGACTTTGGTGACGAGCACGACCAAGGCGGCGATGATCATGAGGGTCGCGCCGATCGCGCCCACGATCTTGCTCGGCCATCCGTTGACTCCGTCTCCCATGACATCCCGCCGGCTCGTCAGTAGCAATAGCGTGATCACGATCAAAGGCGAGATGAGCACGGTCAAGGCTTGGGCGAACACGACGAGATTCAAGATATCGCCACGTACGAGCCCAGCCACGAGCGCCGGTAGCATGCCGAGTACCAGCACCAGGATTGAGAACAGGCGAGGCGCCCAGCGTTCGGGGCGCGGGTCCATGCCCAACCCGTCCGCCAGAAGAAAACCGCCCACCGACGCGTTGACCAGATAAGACGAGTACGCGGCGCTGAACAGTCCCGCGGCGAACAGGCGACGCCCCCAGTCACCGAAGGCACCGTCGAGCAGCCCCGCGATCTCTTGCAGCTTGGCTTTACCAATGTCCGCTCCATTGAGCGCCTCGGCGGCGGTGATCGTGATGATCAACGTAATGACACCCAACAACATCGCGCCCAGCCGCGCGTCCCATAAGCCGGCGGCGAGGTCGGCGCGAGTCCAGCCTTTTTGCTTGGCGAGATATCCCTGGAACCAAGCGACCGCCGGAATACAGGTCGTCGCGATCCAGCCGATGACCGTCAGACCATCGAATTCACCATCCGATGTCGCGAACGGCACGAGCCCGCGAACCATCGCGAAGGGGTCGGGGGGCGCGAAAAAGAGATTCGCGGCGAAAGCGAGCAACATGATGCCGACAAACACCGCCATGACTCGTTCGAGGTTGCGATAGAAATGGGTTCCGAAGACCAGGAATGCGATCGCGAGTCCATTCACGACGAGCAGCGTCAATACGCCCCAGGTCGGATCGATCGCGGCGTCACTGGTCGCGGCGTCACCGACCGCGGTGTCGGCTCCTTGCCAGGCCTCCACCGCCCCCAGCACTCCGAGGTTATTGCCGGATTGAAAGATCGACGCGATCAAGAAGACGCCGATGCCGATCGCCGCCACCCAGATCGGTCCGAGTTTGCGTCGCACGATGTCTCCCGGCGTCCCTTCGCCGAGGACTCCGAGCCGCGCGCCGAGAGTCATGAAGAACATCATGAAGGCGACGGCGACCACGAGCACCCAGAGTAGGGAATAACCATGCGTGGCTCCCACCCGGAGGCTCGTGAGCAGGCTGCCAGGACCGATCACGACACAAACGGAAATCAGGCCGGGGCCGAGACGTCGGAGAAAAGCAAGCAAACGGTCCATGCGGCCAACCTGTGGCAAGCGAGAGGCGGGACGGAAGTTGATCCGTGGGTGGAGGAGAGCCTCCTATTCGACTCGCTGCACGAGCCAGGATCAATGCAATACACGGGTCGGATTCGGTTTCCGCGTCTCGAGACATGAGTCACTCATCGCCCGTCGCCCATGACGTTCGGCCATTTGCGTTCCGGCTCGTCGCTGGCCACAATACGTCGCGATTTACGGTGCGGGCTTGGAGCACACTCCCGCCCAGTTGTCCTCTTGCTCGGTCGAATAGATGAACCCTTCCGATTCGGTTTCCTTCCCGCCTCGAACAGCTCTCCGCCAACACTCATCTTTCCAGGTCGCGGACCCGCCGGCCGTGGACTCGCCGTCAACCGAAAGTGGGTCGGCGAATCGAGTCGGTCGACGCACCTGGTTGGCCGCCGCGGCGGCGGTCACGGCAAGTGTATCGATGCCGCGTTGGCTTTCCTCATTGAGCCGAGCCACGGAGACCGAACCGAACACTTCCTCAATCGTTGGAGACTGGCCAGTGCGTTACTGTTTGAACACGAGCACGATTCGTGGCCAGCAACTCGGTTTGGTCGCGGAGATCGAGTTGGCGGCCAAGGCGGGATATGACGGGATCGAACCTTGGATCCGAGAGATCGAGGTGTATCAACAGGAAGGTGGCTCGCTCGCCGACCTCCGTAAGCGGCTCGACGATCACGGCCTCCGAGTCGAGAGTGCGATCGGCTTCCCGCAGTGGATCGTCGATGATCCCGAGGCTCGCGCGCGAGGCTTGGAACAAGCCAAACGCGAGATGGGTCTTGTCGCGGCCTTGGGCGGTACGCGGATCGCCGCGCCTCCCGCTGGAGCGACCGACCGCGACGACATGGATCTGCTGACCATCGCCGAACGATATCGTGCTCTCTTGGAAGTGGGGCGTGCCGCGGGAGTCGTCCCGCAACTCGAGCTCTGGGGATTCTCCAAGACGATCCATCGCCTCGGCGAACTGCTCTACATCGCCACCGAAGCCGACCATCCCGATGCTTGTGTGCTCCCAGACGTCTACCACATCTATAAAGGCGGGTCAGGCTTCGACGGCCTGCGCATGCTCGCGGGGACCCAGGTCCACTGTTTCCATATGAACGACTACCCCGCCGACCCGCCTCGGGAGACGATTGGTGATGCCGATCGCGTCTACCCTGGCGATGGAGTCGCTCCGCTTGATGAGATTCTCGGTACGTTGCGTCGCAATGGATTCGCGGGCGTGTTGTCGCTCGAACTCTTCAATCCGCGGTACTACGAACTCGACGCCGAGGAAGTCGTGACCACCGGCCTCGAGAAAATGAAAGCCGCGGTTGAGAGCAGCATGGCCGCGTCGTGAGACCGTCGGGCGGCACGGGCGTACCGGACGACGCCGAGCCCCGCATTTCCCGCGATCCAACCCGCTTCAGGTCGGTTGGTCGCGGGCGGCGTGGGGGTGCCGCCGTGGGAATCGGCTGGGGGGACCGCCTCCGAACTGGCGCCAAAGCCTTGGCGTCTTCCCCCCGCTGAGAATAGGATAGGGCGGTCTCGCCAAGTCGATGACAATCGCAAGATTGTCGTTGTGGACGGGAACTTGCATTCATGTCGCGAGGTCGATCGACGCTCGCGTTTGTTTGGTAGGGCCAGTACTCCCAGGGGCCAGTGCTCCCACAAGACAGTGCCCTAATTGACGAAACACTTTTCTGACGAGGTTGAAGCGGATGTCCAAGGCGACCATTATTCGGCAAGCCATTCTAGGCGTGATCTTGTTGGTGTTCATCGTGTTGTTGGCTTGGGAATTCGTGGTTGCTCGTCCCGGCTATACGGGCGCGGTGAGCCATCTTGAGAACCTCCAGAGTCGTTATCTGGAAGCGTCGAACGAGGAGCTCAACGGCGGCCCCGAGGGAGCTGACTTCAATACCGATTTCACCTCGGAAGGTATCGAGGCCCGCATCGGCTCGGCGGCGGGCGCGGAGCCCAAGGGGGACGGGGCTGAGTTGCGTCACTACGTTTGGCGTCGTGGCAACATGGTGCAAACCTATCAACTATGGGTGCTGTACACGGCTCGAGGCCCGAACAAGGACACTTGGGTCTTCACGGACCTCTACACCGACGAGACGGAAATTCCCGCGAGTGTCGCCAACTTCGTTGAACCCGAGAATACGGTTGCTCTTCCCACGGAGGGTCCGATCGGCGTTTCGGTTGGGCTCGGTTCCGGCGAGCCTCGCCGCAATCGTCCGCCCAGCAACGACGGGGAAACTGGCGACGGGGAAACACAAGGCAACGATGGCGAGGATGGTTCTGGCGAATCATCGGATGATCAGTAAACGCTTTCGCGCCGAGCACGCTCAAGTGACTCGGCGTCGAATGCGAACGGAACGCGTGGGGTGACGAGGAGGAACGCGTGGGGATTCGATTCTTTTGTCCTCATTGCGACCATCGCCTACACGTCAAGGAATTCTTGGCGGGGCGTAAGGGAATTTGCCCGCACTGTGATCAGGGCATCCGTATTCCTCCCCACTCCACGACCGACTCGTCCTCGGGTCAGGATTCGGAAGAGGAAAGTGACTCGGTCGAAGCCCCTACGGCGACTCGCGCCGTCGCGCCGGGAGAGGCCGTCGTCACTCACGAAGCCACGTCCCCGCGCGAAGCCACCTCGTCGCGCGAAGCCACATTGCCGCGCGACGGTGCTCATCGAGAAGGCTCTTCGACGACTCCATCGCGGTCTCGGTCGGCTCGCCCGTCCGACGACAAGCGGCCAGCGCGTTCCGGCACGGGACGCCGACAAGAGGAGCGCCGACAAGGTTCGTCCGATCACGATGACATCGTGGAAGACGACATCGTGGAGATCGCGACCTCGGACGACGACCAACTCGATCCCATCGAGGCGGCTCCGCATCTCGTGTGGTACGTGCGTCCGCCGGCGGGTGGCCAGTACGGACCAGCGGAAGGCTCCATCATGCGGCGTTGGGTCCGCGAAGGCCGCGTGACGGAAGATTCGTTGGTTTGGCAGGAGGGTTGGGAGCAGTGGAGACCGGCTCGCGAGGTCTTCTCGCTCGGCTCAAGCTCGGCTCCGCCCCCACCCGTGCCCCCCGTCGAAGCCCCTGGTCAAACCACGGCCCGCTCTCCAGAATCGAGAAAGCCGGAACACGAACCCGCGCCGGGCGCGGACGAGCAAGTTCGCATCGGTGAAGCCCGTGAGAGAATGTTGGATTACCGATTGAGTCGGTCGCGATCGCGGGGACGTCAATGGGCGGCGATCATCGTGTTGGGCTTGCTCTGTGTCGGCTTGCTCGTGTTGCTGGGTCTCGTCGTCGCCGGCATGCTGTAAACCGTCTCGCCGATCACGTGGCTCGCCCTGCCCATTGCCGCATCGGCGGAAACCAGAACATTCAACTCTAAGGTAGCAACGGAACCATGATGAAGAAGCTCTTCCCGCTCTTGGCGGCGATTGTGTTGATGACCGGCTTCGGAACGCTTCCAGCCCAGGCCGAGGATCTCTCGCTGGCCGAGGGCAAGCTGACGATGACTCCTCCCGAGGCTTGGGAGAAGAAGGAACCGCGGACTCGCATCGTGGAGTCCGAGTTCGCCGTGCCTCCGACCGAAGGTGAATCGGAAGCGGGGCGGCTCACGATCATGGCGGCGGGTGGTTCGCTCGAACAGAACATCGCTCGTTGGGAGAATCAGTTCCGAGGCGACGGGCCGGTGAAGGCGGAAATCGAAGAGGTCGAGATCGGCGCGTTGAAGGTCCACATCGTCGAGATCAATGGCACCTTCCTCGACTCGCCGCGTGGTCCGCTCGGACCGACCGTGCCGCGTGAAGGCTATCGTATGCTCGGCGCCATCATCGAGGGTGAGGGGATTCCGGTGTACTACGTGAAGCTGACCGGCCCAGCCGCGACGCTCGAACAGAACGAGGGGATGTTCAAGAACTTCGTTCGCAGCGTCAAGCTTCCCTAGGCGCTTGGCCTAATCGGCCGCGGATCGTTGTCCAATCGAAAGGCGATGACGCCGCGCCGGCCGACTGTCTTCACAAGGTGAGCGAATCCCTCGATTGCGATCTTGGATATTGCGCTTTCAGGGATGGCGCGAAGCGGAAGTGTTGGTGTCGCAAAGGGTTGGCGGCTGGTTTGGGAATGCGAAGAATCCCTCGCTCACGCTTCGGGTTTCCTTTGGTTCTTCCACGCTCTTGGCATGGTCGACCGGGGCGAAGCGTGAAAAGCGCGACATCAAACTGACGCTTCGGGTTTCCCACAGCTTGATACGGGCCGCGGGTCGCTATCGATTCGCGGCCTTTTTCGTGGGCGTGCGGGAATGCCCGAAGCGACTCAAGACCGCAACTCTTGCTCTTGCTCGTGATAGCGAGCCAGTTCATCGGCCAACGCCTTAGCGCGGCGTTCACTGATCGCGGCCTTCAGATCGCTGACTTCGTTGGTGAGCCGTTCGATCTCTTGCCAACGTTCTCGTTCCACCTCGGTCATCGCACGCTCGTCGTCTCCCGAAGGAGCCATGATCGGCTCGGGCACGGGGCGCGAAGTTGTCGCCGTGGGCTCGGGCGACGCGGTAGCACCAACCGAAACCGTCGCTCCGCTAACCGGTACCGCGGGCTCGGGTCGTCCGCGCGGAATCGCGATCGGCTCGTTTGGCGGCGTTCCCCTGGACAGGCTCGCGGACGCGGGCGCCACAGTCGCTTCGCGGGAGGGTGAGCCCGCGTATCGACGAGGGGCCTCATCGACGACGAGCGAAGCAGCCAGCGCTCGTGGGTCGAACAAGACGGCGATGATGCCGATCGCCAACACGAGTCCGCCGGCGGCGCCGGCCGCGGCAACCGTCGTACGGCCCGGTCCGACGGGACGCGAATCAGCCCGAGGCGGCCCAATCGGCGAGATCACGGCGGCTTGGGTCGCGGCTTCGCGAGACGCTTTCACTTCGGTCAGCTCGGATTCAATCCGCGCGAGTTCGATTTTTCGCCGCTCGACGCGATGCACGATGTCACTGTAGTCGACTCGCTTCGCGGCGAGCTCGGCAATGCGGCTCACCAGCGTGGCCTCTTGCATCTTCAAGTCCTCGACTCGCGACTGCACCACATCTCGCTCGAACTCGGTTCCCTTGACCGCCGAATCGAGTTGCAATCGGAGCTCGGCCGCCAATGACTGGCTCGATGAAGCCGCGGCCAACACCAAGGGATGCGTGTCGTCGTAGCGAGCCTTGAGGTCCGAGACTCGGACCGTCGCATCGATGATGCCTTCCTTCAGACGACGCAAGTCCGGATGCAGCGTCATGATGCTCTCGGGAGTCGATACGATCGCGGCGGGATTCGCGACGAGCTCTTGCAAGTAGGTCAATTGCGTCTTGAGATCACCGAGTCGTTGAGTCGCGACGTTCATGTCTTGGCGAATGGCGCCGAGCTGTCGACGAACCGGCCCTTCGGAGCTCCCGGCATCATTCATCGAACGCAATTCACTGAGGTCGGCGCCCAATTCCCGTTCGAACGCGGAGAGCTCCCGCGATGCTTGGTCGACCGCCTCCTGAGCGACCAGCATCCCACTCTCGAGTTCGCTCTCCATGCTGCCAAAGCGAAGATCGCGCAGCGTGGCCAACTCATCGGCCAACTGCTGGGTCAGGTAGGCCACGACCTGGGCCGCCCGCTCGGGCGACGATTCCCTCACGCTAAGAACGAGAATCTCGGTCTGACCAAACTCCGCGCCGTTGGCGGCGGTGACCGAAACCTTGCCGCCGTAGTCCTCGACGTACTCGGCGTCGGGCCAGACTTCCGCGTTATAGGTCGGCGGCGGATCGAGCTGAGCCAACACGGTGGCGATCACGGTCTTGTTACGAGCCACCGAGCGAACGGTTTCCTGCGCGGTTCGCAATTGGTCGGCCGAGTCGAATCGACCGGGGCGTTGGGCCGTTCCAATCAGTTCGTCGCGCACCGACAAGGACTGGTAAGCCATCCACTGGCGCGGAGTCATCAACGCGTAGCCGGCGGCGGCTCCTCCGCCAAGGACGATCAAGAGCACGATTAGCCAGCCATAGCGGAACGCGATGGCGCGCAACACCGTGGGCAATGGAACATCCATGAGCTTCGCCATCCCAACAAAGTCCAGCGGAGGCAGCGGTCCAACTGCGCGCGCAGGGACCACGTCATTCGCCAGAGATCGTCCACGACCGTGGATCGCGTTATGCGGGAACCAACGCATGGGAGGGAAAATGCGAATGAGCCGGACGTGGAGCCGCTACAGCCGCTACAGATTACCCACACGATCCGCCAATCCGGCCTCCACCGCCCGGACGAGGCAGGTCAGAGGTCGTCCGAGCGAGGCGACATGCCGAGCTGCTGCATCTTGCGGTAGAGGTTCGAGCGATGCAGTCCGAGCGAACGAGCGGCCTCCGTAACGTTTCCCCCACATGCGGAAATATGCCGCTCGATCAAATCGATTTGGAACAGACGTGTCGCGTCGGTAAGCGAGTGCTCGAGACGAGGCGTTGATGGACCATCGACGCGTCTGGTTGGAGCCGTGAAGGAGAGATCGTCGGCGCTGAGCTCCTCGGCATCACAAAGGTAAACGACTCGTTCCATGAGATTGCGAAGTTCGCGCACGTTGCCGGGCCAGTGATGTTCGACAAGTCGCTGCTCGGCCGAACGGCTCAGACGAGGCGCCGTTCGTCCCGCCGTTCGCGCGAACTGCTCCAGGAAGTAACGAGCCAACAGCAGCACGTCCGACTCGCGCTCTCGCAACGGTGGCAGCTCGAGCGTGACCACATTCAATCGGTAGTAGAGATCCTCGCGAAATCGTCCGGCTTGGACCCACTGCGCCAAGTCGCGATTGGTGGCTGCGATGACTCGCGTGTCGACAGGAATCGGGTGGGTGCCGCCAATGCGAGTCACCACTTTTTCCTCGAGCACCCGTAGGAGCGCGGCCTGTCCATCGAGGCTCAAGTCGCCGACTTCGTCCAGGAAAACCGTGCCGCCCTGCGCCGCCTCGAACTTGCCAATACGCGCGTCATGCGCTCCGGTGAAGGCCCCTTTCTCGTGCCCGAACAATTCGCTCTCGAGGAGCGAAGCCGCGATCGCCGCGCAGTTCAAGGCGACGAGCGGATGGTCGCGACGAGCACTGAGGTAATGCAACTGCTGGGCAACCACGTCCTTGCCCGTGCCGTTTTCTCCCAGGATCAGGACCGCGAGGTCGGCCTTCGCGACTCGTTCCACCGAAACGCGGAGGCGCTGGATCGCCGAACATTCCCCCACCAAACTGGCTCGTTCGGCCGCCTGATCAACCAACCGCCGATGTTCGTCCGCGAGGCGCTGATAGGTCTTCGAGTCTTGCAGCGCCGCGGCGGCGTGCCGTGCCAACAATCGCAAAGTCCGAATATCGTCGAGGGAAAAATCGCCCTGCAGGCGATTGATCACCTCGAAGACTCCCTTCACCTGCTCGCCATCCTCGCCCAGTGGCACACCCAGCAAATTGCGTGTGTGAAATCCGAGCTTCTGGTCGACCGCTCGATGGACCACACCTTCGCCGCTCGCATCGCGAGTCGACACGCGCTGAGGTTGACCGGTCGATAACACGCGTCCCACGAGCCCCGCTTGGTCGGGGACTTCGATCAAGTTTCCCGGCACCCCGAGCGCCGGTCGACCGACGAGACGTTGCCGATGTCGGTCCCAGAGAAAAATGGTGGCTCGTTCGCACTGCAACAGCCGCGTCGCGCTGTGAGCGATTTGTTCCAGCACCTCCTCGAGCGAACGACTACGAGCCCAAGTTACAACTTCGCCAAGCACCGCTTGTAAGCGGTCCGCCTCGAGCCGAGTCGTGACCGCGCCAGCTTGATGCTCGACGATACGCCCCAACCACCGCGCCGCATCGAGTGATGCCGCGCGCGCGGCCCCTTCCGGCGAATTCGGCGTGAGCACGAGGACTCGTGCGCTCCGAGGCTCCGGCGCGGCGGCGTTGTGATGCTCGGCATCATCGGCGGGGCGCATCGGTCGATCGGTCGCGAAACGAGATGACGATGGCGGATCGCTTCCGTCCATCTCGCGCCAGGGAACGATGAGCGCCCCCTCGCTCTCGAACTCCGCGGCTCGATCCCATGCTTGCTCGGCCCACGCCGCGCCACGAGTCTCGGCAACCGCCTCACCGACGGATCGTTCGACCAGCCAGCGGCCGTGGGTGAGGTGGAAACAGGTGACGCCCGCGAGTCCAAATTCGGCTCGCAACGAATCCAGACCGGTTTCGATCAGTTCATCCAGTGACCGCGCGTGGAACAGTTCTGGCCAAAACAACCAGCGGTACCGAGGGTCGGGGTTCGTGCCGCCGACATCTCGCGACGATTCTCGATTCACAAACCCTCCCTGTCAGACAATGACGCCCGCGTTGCTAGGCTCGGTCACACCGCTTGAGGCGAGACGGACCGTCCCGAGCGAGCCGATTCGAGGCACGCGTCCAAGACCGACTGAGTGACCAAGGACCACTTCGGCCAAGCGCCGTCCGGCTTCCCGGAGAGAACGAGTTGCCCGAAGGTCCTCGCCATGTTCGCTTCCTGCGCGGTTGGCCAGCCGTTGGCGTATTCGTGGACCGCCCGTTGTTCGACGTGCTGTTCCATGTTGAAGTCGCAGCCAAGCACGGTGAAGGCATGATTGGCGACGTCGTACTTCAGCTCGCTACCGAGGAAGGGCAGGACAAAATCGTCGACTTGGGCATACCCCTTGGAACCGCAGAAGCGCACGAATTGTTGATTCTCGGTGATGAATGAACAGTAGAAGCTGGCCGAGACTCCGTTGCTCCATCGCATCTCGGCCGAGAATTCCACCGGCACCTTCCCGGGACTGCCAGGCTGACCGGCCTCGGTCAAAATGCGGGCCGACACCTCGCTCGGCAGCTCACCCTTGACCGCCCAAAGCGTTTGTCGGATGCAGTACCAACCGAGGTCGCCAAGACAGCCTTGGGGCTCGAGTTCGCTATGGGTACGAATGTCGTGCTCGAAGAACGAATCAGGGCCACAAAAAGAGAACTGGATGCCAATTCGACGCAGTTGTCCCATGCGATCTTGATCGTCCAGCACGGCTCTCAGTGCTGGTAGGCGTTTGCTGTGCATGAACATGACGCCGTCCATGAACTGCACGTTGTTGGCCCGGCAAGCGTCGGTCATCGCGGTCAGGTCCGCGAGACTGGGAGCACACGGCTTTTCGCACAGCACGTGCTTACCCGCTTCCGCCGCGCGAATCACCCATTCTCGCCGCATGCCGGTTGGCAGTGGGACGTAAACCGCGTCGATATCAGGATCGGCCAACAGGGCCTCGTAGCCACCCAGTGCCTTCGGCGCGACCGGGAATGGCACTTCTCCCTGGCACTCGTCGATGAACGTCCGAGCCTTCTGGGAATCTCGGCTCGCGACGGCCGCGACGACGCCGTTGCCCGAGTGTCGAATTCCCTTCCAATTCTTGCGTCCGATTCCCGCCGTACTCAGAAACCCCCATCGACAAACATCCGACATTCCTTGGTCCTTCCACGTTGTTGGCTCGAGCCCAATGCCTCGAAGCGTTTTCACCGACAATCCGTTGGCCTGGCAGGGGCCTGACGGGGTAGCCTTGGGTTGGCCGAGCCCGATGAGTCGTTTGGCGGCGTCTGCTTTGATAAGCCATGAAGCGCGGCCAATCAATGACCGCTTCCCATTCGCCACGGTCGCGAGGGTGCGATCGAGTGCCTCGAGCAAGCCTCTCGCCATGACGCGTGGCGCCCGACTCGGTTGATGGCGTGGCCCGCGCCTGTCCGCTCCGATTCGAACTGTGGACCGTGTGCCGCGTTTCCCGTAAGCAGGAAACACCGAAGGTCGCGAGTGGCTCGAGAAACTTCCCTCGTCGGAGGCGGAGAGCGACCGGTTCGCTGGACGTCTCGGGCCAACCACCGCCGTTACTCTTGTCTTGTCGAGGATTCACCGCATGTTCCCATCATCTCTCTTGCGGTCACGCCGATGCCATCACGATCGGCTCTTGCCAACCCTTGGTCGCCCCAGTCGTCTCGCCTTGGGCCTGCTGATCGTCGGACTATCCCTGTCGACTCCCGCTTGGGCGCAGCGCCAAGCGATTCGTTCCGAGGTCAACGTCAAGGAAGAGCGAGGCAAGCGGATCATCGAATCCAACGGGATTCCCGATCATCGGCCGGGACAGTTTCCCAACCGAGGCAATCCGAACACGATCACGGCTCAACGTCATCGCTTCGAGCTTCCGCTCGAGCCCGAGGCGGCGCGACGAGTCACGCCTTTTGAACTCGGGTTGTTCGGGGTCGCTCTCAACGGAGTCCCCTTCGATCCAGGCGCGGCGGAATTTTGGAATCGAGACCGTCGGAGCGGCTGGCAATACGAAGCCTTGGGGGGAGGCGTGAACCTGGGCCTCGACGAACACAATGCCCATGTGCAACCGACGGGAGCCTACCACTACCACGGCATCCCCACGGGACTTGTTCAGCGACTACGACGCCCTGACTCCATGACGATGGTGGGCTACGCCGCCGACGGCTTTCCGATCTACGCCGTGTGGGGCTATCGCGATGCCGACGATCCCGATTCCCCGTTGATCGAACTCAAGAGCAGTTACCAGCTCAAGGAAGGCATGCGAAACGGAGGGCCGCGAGGTCGCCACGACGGGACTTTCGTACAGGACTGGGAATACGTCGCGGGAAGCGGCGACCTCGACGAGTGCAATGGTCGTACGGGCGTCACGCCCGAATACCCGCAAGGCACATATTACTATGTGCTGACCGATCGGTTCCCGTTCATTCCACGGGCGTTCCGCGGCACACCCGATGCGAGCTTCATGCGAGGCCCTGGTGGTCCCAACGGTGGCCCTGGCCGAGGCCGCCCACCGCGTCCCGGCTTCCCGCCGCCACCAGGATTTCCCGGCCGCTGAACGACGTCGGTCCAGGGCCAAGAGCAGCGTGTGACGAGGCCCGAGCGAAACGCCGCCGGCCCGAGTGCGATCGCATTACACGGCCGCGGCCGTGGCGTCCACCGACGTGCCTCTTCATCGCGTCGCCGACGCGGTCAGACCTTTTCGGAATCCGGCACGAGGCCAGTCGAGACTTGGGACACCGCGTTGATACCTGTCGCGACGTCAAACAACCTTGGGTTGGGTCGAAAGAGAACGAGCGTGAGGTCATCCGGCTTGCTGGGTTCGTCCGCTTCCGGGTTGGCCATGCGTCGAGACGCGGCGTCGGCCGACGATTGAACGGCGGCCTCGAGCCTTCCGCGTGAAGCGAGTTCGGCGAGTTCCTCGAGCCTGAGGTTATCGAGCACGCCGTCGCTGGCCAGGATCACGGTATCTCGATGAGCCAACGGGACGCGCGGCCCAACTTCGATGCGCATCTCGTCGGTGCCGACGACGTTGAACACGAGATGCCGCTCCGAATGGTGCATGGCATCCTCGCGTTCGATCATGCCCGCCTCGACACCGTAAGCGACTGGGGAATGGCTCAGAGTTTCGAACTTGACTCGCCCTTGCCGATTGGCGAGTAGCGCGACGGAATCGCCGACGTGATAGGACCTCATCTCCCCGCGGCAAACCTCGACCACGACAAGAGTCGTGGCGGCTTGGGATTCGAGGCGTTGGACCGCTCGATTGGCCGCTTCGATTCCATCGATGATATGCGACCGCAGAGTCGCTTCGCCGGGGACCGCCTGCTGGACTTGTCGAGTCAGAGCCTCGAGGGCGACTCGAGCGGCGATATCACCGTCGGGACCTCCGCCGAGCCCATCAGCGATGGCGAACACGAAAGCCCCAGGCTCGACGTAGTGGACGCAAGCCGCATCCTGGTTCGCTCCTCGACGGAGCGGCGAGGGACGAGTCACGACGCCGACCGCCCCCTCGGAGAAACGTCCCATCCAGGGTCGTTCGAGGCGTTGATCGACGAACAGTTTCACGAGCCCGTGAGATGCGGTCACGCGAGGTATCCCTACCTATACGAAGACTCAAAGGGATAAGTGTTTGACGAGAGCTGGCGAAGGATCGCGGGGCCGGCAAAGGACCGCCGGGGAGTACCCGAAGAGTCCCTGGCTTTGCCCGCGCGAGCTCGACTCACACGATGGCTCGGTGCGGTTCTCGGCGAGCCCCAGCCGGTCAACGGGAGACAGCTTAACAAATCCTCCCCACTATTGGGCAGCTCAACTTAGGAAGAACGTGGTTGAATCGTTCCAGGAAGTTGGCTCAGGAGGCTCCGCTGATAATCGACTTGGCGCACCACGGGCAATGCGACCAGTAATCGGACAAGATGCCCCAACCGCAGCCGGAACAATGCTCCTCGGAATCCGCGACTCCCCACTTACGCCTCACCTTGGTGCGACACCAGGGGCAATATCGCATGAACTGGAACAGCTCCCGCCGCTCGCAACCCGTATTGGAACAGCGTCCCACGTAGCGTGAGTCGGAGAGCCGGCGGTTGGTTTGGATTTCGAACCCGCCGCCGTAACACCAAGGGCAGTAAGGCCAATCGAGCTTCATGCCTCGCTCGCAGCGAGGGCAACATTGGGGATGTCGAGTCCCACCGTCATGGACGGTCCGATTATCGCCGCACCACGGACACGTGGTCATGGCCTCGGAGACCGGACCGTCGCACTTGCCGCACACGAACTCCGTTTCCAAGGCGGCGCCGTACTCGCGGAGAAACTGTCGCCGCCTCACGGTCCGCCAATCACGCTTCGTCGCCGAGACTTCATCCGGCTCGCTCGTGGTGCGGCGCTGGCGAAACCGCAGGACCTTGCCGCGGACTCGGCGGTAGGCCGCCTTCATGGCCCGCGCGTCCCGAAACCGCTTGCGAGGGTCGAGTTCCATGGACCGCTGCAACAGAGCGATCATGTCCTCGTGAGTCTTTTGCTTGAGCCGATCAAAGCTCGGCGGTGGCCAATCGTACGGCCACTCCGGCAGGACTCCGGCGAACATTCGGTAGACGATGAGGCCGATCGAGAAGACGTCGGACCGAAACGACGGACGGCCCATCGCCTGCTCGGGAGCGACGTAGCCGATCGTCCCGGACCCGGAGGCCCGCAGTGTGCGGAGCGTGATCTTCGCGAGTCCGAAATCCGAGAGCATCAAGTGATGTCCCGAGAACATGATGAGATTCTCGGGCTTGATGTCGCAGTGGAGGACTTTCTTGCCGTGAGCGTAGGCGACCGCATCGAGCAACTGATCGATGACGTGCACGCTGGTTTCCACCGAAATGCGGCTCCGCAATCGATCGGCCAAGGTTCGCTCCCCGAGTGGGTAGGCGACCATGGGGAGCCCTTCAAGGATCTCGGCGTTCTTAACCGGCAAGATGTTGGGGTGGTGGAGCTGGGCGTTGATCCGAATTTCGCGTTTGAATTCGTTGAGCCACGAGTCGTTGATGCGGTTCTGAAAAGGAACCTTGAGAGCAACGCGAACCCCTTCGATCGTATCGAGGGCTCGGTAAACAGCCGCACAACCACCCTCGCCGAGTTTGCACTCGATGCGGTATTTGCCCAACTGTTGCTTCGGCTTAATGACCGTTCGCGTTGTGATCATGCCATCCCGGGCCAGAGATCAAGGGGCGGGGATATGAGTCCCAATTCGACTGGCAAACGCGCGCACACCGCCACAGAGCGTGTGAGCAACTCCGATTATATCGGCGGCGCAAACTTCAGGGACCAGCAAAAACTTGATTCCCCGAGAGTGCTTGAACCGGTCGGCCTATTTCGATGACGGGGTCGGTGGTTTCCTCGTTCAAAGAGGCTCGAGAATCGCGAGCGACTCGACATGCGGAGTCCGAGGAAAAAAGTTAAACGCCTCGAAATCGACGACTCGAAACGCGTCTCGCCACAGAGACAAATCGCGCAGCTGCGAGTCGGGATTGCAGGACAGATAGATCAGCCGCGAGGGCCGCCTTTCGGCCAGGACTCGCACGACCTTGGCATGCAAGCCGACTCGTGGCGGATCGACGATGACGGTCGATTCGCTGGGAAAATCGGGCAAGCCCGCCTCGGCGGGCTGAGCCAGAATCGTGGGCGACTCGAGCCCCGCCGCTTGGCAATTGCTGGTCAAACACTCGACGCATTGCGGGTCGCTTTCCACAAACAGCGTCCCAGGCCGGCCGAGCCCGATGCCAATCGAGCCGACTCCCGCATAGAGGTCGACGATGGGACGGTCTGGCAAGACGTGGCGTTTCATCGCCTCGAGTGCCGTTTCGAAGCGAGGCACGTTGACCTGAAAGAAACTCCGATCGGTCAATTCAAATCCGGCAGACCCCAATTGCTCACGAATCGCCGCCGCTCCGTATTCCTCCAGCGTTTCGTCGACCACGCTCGCGGGACTCTTGGGGTTGGACAAGTAGACTCGCCAGCCCACCAACGGCTCCAGATCGTCGAAGGCTCCAATCGTCGGCACGCGATCCCGGACGTACAGACCCGCCACGACTTGCCCCGCCCGGTTGCTGCGCAGAATGAGGCTCTTGGTGGTCCGAGGTGATAGTCCGAGCTGATTGAGTCGAGCGACCATGGCGCGGGCGACGACATTGATCGGTTCATTCGCCAACACACAGCCGTCCAGCGGCATTCGCCAGCCGGAACCACCGCGGACGAAAAACGAAAGCGAAAGACCCTCGTCGGTGCCCGTGAATCCAAACTCCAGCTTGTTCCGATACCCAACCTCGACGGCCCCTTGGACGGTAAACGACGGTAGCTCGACTCCATGGCGACTCGCCATCTCTCGAACCAGCGCGGTCTTGAGTCCGTTTTCGAGATCGGGTCGCACGACCTGCCAGGGCGAGCAGCACAGATAATGCGACTCGAGCGGCTCGACCCGGTCGGCACTCGCCTCGAGCACCTCCGCGACCATGCCGTGCCAGATCCCCGCCTTGCGTTTGCGAACCTGAACCATCACTCGCTCGCCCGGCAGCGCTCCCCAGGCATGCACCTCCCGGTCACCATGGGAACCGCACCCCTCGCCGGTCGGCAACCAACGGTCGATCGTGGTCTCCACCGGCGGTTTGGGGGCGCGCGAGCGACGACGCGGTTGACTCATCGGCGATGTTCTTTCAGCGAGGCGGGTGAGGGGAGGCCAGTGAACGGATGGCGGTGGAAGCAATGGTGAAACGGGAGATCCGCGTGCTGGCGAGGCGCGGCGAGACCGAGGAGGATCGCGAACGAGCCTCCGCATCGGTTGCTAGGACTCGGTCGTGGGACGACTCAGGGGGACCGTGCTCTTGGATGGGACGGTGCCCTTGGATGGGATGGTGCCCTGCGTGGCTCGCCTCAGTTGCCCGCAGGCGGCATTGATCTCATCCCCCTTGCGCTGGCGAAACTGCACATTGATGCCTCGCTGCTCGAGTTCCCCGCGGAATCGGTCGATCGCTTCCGGCGAAGGAGTCTTGTAGGGAAGACCGGCAACCGGGTTGTAGGGAATGACATTGAGTAACGCGGTGCGTCCTCGCAGGAGCGCGGCGAGTTCCCGAGCATGTTGCGGCGAATCGTTGAGTTGCCCGAGCAACACATACTCAAACGTCAATCTTCGCCCGGAGGCCTCGAAGTACTCATCGGCGGCCTCCATCACGGCCTCGATGCCGATCTTGCGGTTGACCGGCACGATCTCACTACGCAAGGCATCGTTAGGCGCGTGGAGCGAAACGGCCAGATGATACCGAGGTTCCTCTTGGGTCAGCCGACGAAGAGCGGGGGGAAGGCCCACGGTGGAAATCGTGATGCGACGGGCCGAGATATCGAGGCCTGTCTTGGCATTGGCCTCGCGCAGCGCGACCAGCACATTGTCGAGATTGGCCAACGGCTCGCCCATCCCCATCACGACGATATGACTGAGCCGCTCATCGGCTGGCAGCAATCGTTGAAGGCGCAGCATCTGCTCGACGATCTCCGCGTGACTCAGGTTCCGTTCGACTCCATCGAGCCCACTGGCGCAGAACACGCAACCCATCGCGCAGCCCACTTGGCTGCTAATGCAGATCGTCCTTCGGTCGCCTTCACGAATCAGGACACATTCGATCTTGGCTCCGCTGGGCCACTTCAGCAGGAGTTTCTCGGTTCCATCGGTCGCTCGGGAATGAACGTCGATCTCGCCTTGCCACAGCACGAAGTGCTCGGCCAGTCGCGCGCGGAGCGACTTGGGGAGATCGTTCATCGATTCAAAGTCTTCCGCCCGTCGCTCGAAGACCCAGCGACGAATTTGGGCCGCCCGATAGCGCGGCTCCCCTTGCTCCTGGAGCCAGGCCACGAGCTGCGATTCGTCGAGTTCAAGCAAGGAACGCATGGATACGGTTTCCAAAAGACAAGACCTGGATCGCTGTGGTCGCGAGACATGCCGAACCGTCGGTCTCGCCTGCCTCGAACGACGGATCCTCTCGAGAAAGCAGTCTCGTTTCTGGTTCGGCGAGACGCCGCGAAGTCGATCAATGAGTCGGCGGCGCGGTGAGCAGCTGGGCCAACGTTCCATCATCGGCGGCTTGGTCAAGTTCGTCCAGGCTCTCGAAGCGATGATCGCTGATGAACTTGATCGCCCAATTGTGAGCCATCGGGCTGATCGAGATCACCTTCCGATGGTTGCGAAAAGCCTCCCACATTTCGATCGCGGTCCCCATCGACGCCTGGGGCAGAAAGGCGACCACCGCGTCGACCTCGCCACACATCTGGTTGTGCTCGAGAAAGACCTGCTTGCCGGTCAGATCGTCGTAGGTCAGCGACTCCCGATGGTTGGCCCAGGGGTCGTAGATCGACGCGTCGGGCAAGGCCCGCCTCACCGCCGCTTCGATCCGCCCGCGATACTCCTGGCAATGCACGTCGGTCGCGTGGCTCGACCCTTGCATGACTCCCGCGATGAATACGCGCATCCCCGCTCCTTCGTTCTCGTGACCGTGCCCTGGCCCGGTATTTGGGTTGGCTGTTTCTCAAGTTTCCAGAGCATAAACCGCTTGGCTCCCCAGCGGCACCCGGCCCGTTAAAATGCGGGCGTCGTGCGATGGACCGACGGATGCCCCAGCCAGTACCGATGACGCGCCGCGAGGCTCACTCGCGGGCGATCGCCCGACCATGCTTCAACCGAAAAGTACGCCACATGAAAATGACCCAGGCCCTGCGAACGGAACGGATCGAACGGTTGCTGAAGCTGCTGGCGATTCCCGGGACGAGTGGCGAGGAGCGAGCCGTCTCCGATCATGTTCGAGCCGAATTGCTGGCGGCGGGAGCCAAGAGCGAGTGGATCACCGAGGATCGGGCGGGTGACAAGACTCCCGTTCGTTCGGGAGTCGGCAACCTGATCTGCCGCTTCCCCGGCTCGACGACTGGACCGACTCGATTGCTGATGGCCCACCTCGACACGGTTCCGATTTGCGTGGGTTGCGAGCCGGTCAAGAAGGGAACGCGGATCGAATCTCGGAACAAGGAGACTGGCCTAGGGGCCGACAACCGCGCGGGCTGCGCCGTGATCCTGGGTGCCGCGATCGAACTGCTGCGGGAGTCGATCCCGCATCCGCCACTCACGTTTCTCTGGACGGTGCAGGAGGAAACGGGATTGCACGGCGCCCGGCTCGTCGACAAAAGTCTGCTGGGCAAGCCGGCATTGGCGTTCAACTGGGATGGCGGTAGCCCCGAGAAACTCACGATCGGAGCGACGGGCGGCTACCGCATGACGATCGAGGTCCGAGGCATCGCGAGTCATGCCGGCGGAGCCCCGGAACAGGGAGTCAGCGCGATCGCGATCGCGGGACTGGCGATCGCCCAGCTGCAGAGCAAAGGTTGGCATGGAGCAATTCGGAAGGGCAAGTCGCGGGGGACGTCGAACATCGGAGTCATCAGTGGGGGTAACGCCACCAACGTCGTCTGCGATTACGTGCGGCTACGCGCCGAAGCGAGAAGCCACGACCCAATATTTCGATCTCGTATCGTCGCGGAAATCGAGCGGGCGTTCGCGATAGCGGCCGAGCAAGTCGCGAACGAGGCGGGACAGCACGGCGAAGTTTCGTTTGATGGTCGAGTCGACTACGAGTCGTTCCGATTGGCCGACGATTCTCCGACGGTGCGAGCCGCCGCCCAGGCGGTCGAGGCGACTGGAAAAACCCCGGAACTGGCGATCTCCAACGGTGGCCTCGACGCGAACTGGCTCTCGAGCCGCGGAATTCCCACGGTGACGCTCGGATGCGGCCAACGTAATCAACACATGAAGACGGAGTGGGCCGACATCCCGGAGTTTCTTTTCGCCTGCTCGGTGGCGAAGCGATTGGCGACGGGAGAGTGATCCGGATTGCGGGCCAGGCCATGCTGCGTGGTCGCGAGCAGCGCCGACCTTCCGCCACTTCCCATCGGCATTTCGTGTTTGCCCGTAGTTCGCCACTTAAGTCGAGATGGACGGGCCGAGAAAAGATAGGCACCACGAAGAGCACGAAGATGGAATTCGACGATTTATCCAATCGCGTCATCGGTTGTGCTATTGAAGTCCATCGTCACCTCGGGCCGGGACTGCTCGAGTCGGCGTACGAACAGTGCTTGGCACATGAATTAAGTCGCAACGACATTGGCTTTAAGCTCCAACTTGCACAACCTGTTCGATACAAAGACGTTTTCCTCGACTGTGGATACCGCATTGACGTCCTCGTTGAGAACCAGCTCATTATCGAATTGAAGAGCGTTGAGAAGCTCTTGGGGATTCACGAGGCACAGCTGCTGACCTATATGAAATTGGCGGGAGTGAACCTCGGACTTCTGATGAACTTCAACGCAACCAAACTGAAAGACGGAATGAAACGGTTTGTGCTCTGATTTCCTTCGTGCTCTTCGTGTCCTTCGTGGCAAAAAATCGATGCCACATGTCAGCTCCCAGGCAATGCGAATGAAAAACGTGGGGAACAACCGGATGCGGCAAAGTCGCCGAACGGTGTGTTTTGACACTGGAGAGATCACTCCATCGACTTGGTGATTCGTACCGTTCTCGGGAGAGTATCGATGACTCAACGACTCTTGATTCGCGTCGCGGCTTGGTCCGTTGTCGCTGGTGCATTGGTTTGGAGTGACAACAGCGCTCAGGCTCAGCGGATCGCGCCACCGGCGGTTCGCGTTCGCCCCGCGCCGCAGGAAAATCGCCCGCGCCGCGTCAACGACGACATCGAAGGGACGGTGTTCGAGTTTGAGATCGAGGCGACCGACGATGACAAGGCGCTAGGCGGTCAGTTTCGTGTGGAAGGCGACGGAGTCTTCGACACCCGTGTGCGTGTCGAACTCGGTGACGTCGGCAACCTGCGAGCACGCGTGCGCGAGGGACGCGATGGAGAAGCGGTCGAACTCCCCGGAGCGTTGCCTCCGAGTCGCATCGGCGACCTGCGTCGGATCGACGGAGGCAAATGGCGGATCGACTTCAAACCGATCGACGGCGACGAAGAGTCTCTGGATGGGATGATGATTCTCTGGCGGAAGGAAGAGCAACGATCGGTCTGGATCGGTTACTACCGCCCGCATATCGACCCAGAGAATCCCAATCGACTCGGCGAGAAGCGAGACGTCGAACTGCGCACGGTTCAAGACTAGGGTCGAGTCATCACAGCGAACGCGAGACGGCGAACGGGAGACGGGGCGACGACAACTCGCCCCCTTAGTTCCGCGTGTCGATCAGCCGTTTTGCCAGCGTCGCTCGTCACGGCCGTAAATTCGCACGAGTTCGGCGAGCCGTCCATCGATGCCGTGTTGTTGGTATTCGCCCGACATGCGCCAGGACCAGTTGCCCATCTCGATGCTGGGACGATTCATTCGTCCCTCGCTGCCGAGGTCGAGCAAGTCTTGCATCGGCAGGATGGCGAACTTGCCGACACTGGACAGTGCGAGGCGAATCATGGTCCACGAGATATTCTCGGGTTCGAAGCCAAGATAAGTAGCGACGTTGCCTCGTTCCTGCTCACCCAACGACTCGTACCAGCCACGCACCGTGTCGTTGTCGTGTGTGCCGGTGTACACCACGCAGTTGGGGACATGGGCGTAAGGCAGGAACGTGTTGGCTCCGGCTCCCAGCTCTCCAAAACCAAACTGCAGCACGCGCATTCCGGGAAATCCATATTCATCCCGCAACGCCTCGACATCCTCGGTGATCAAACCCAAGTCCTCGGCGAGGATTGGCAACTCACCGAACTTGTCCCTCATCGCGGAAAACAACTCGCGTCCGGGCGCGGGAGTCCACTGACCGTGGATCGCGGTCGGCTGATCGGCTGGAATCGACCAGTTCGCGGCGAAGCCACGGAAATGGTCGACTCGCACGTAATCGACCAAGGCCCGCGTCCGCTCGAAGCGACTCAACCACCACGAGAAGCCATCAAGCTTCATGCGGTCCCAGTCGTAGAGTGGATTTCCCCAGCGCTGTCCCGTCGCGCTGAAGTAGTCAGGCGGAACGCCGGCCACGTGAGTCGGCTGCAGGTTATCGTCCAGCTGAAACATATCGGGAGCCGACCAAACGTCCGCGCTATCGAGCGCGACGAAAATCGGAACGTCGCCAATGATCTCGATGCCTTGACTGTTGGCGTAACGCTTGAGCTCCGACCACTGCGAGAAGAAATAAAACTGCAGGACCTTCTGCACGGCGATCGCTTCGCCAGCCTGGCTGTGCCACTGAGCCACGGCGACCGGATCCCGCGACGCGATGTCCTTGTCCCATCGGGCGTTCCAACCCCATCCACGACTCGGATCGGGATGAGCGTCGTAGTGCTCCTTCACCGCCATGTACAAGGCATAGTCGTCGAGCCACGACGCATTGGAATCGCAAAAGCTCTCGAAATCCGCCCGGCGTTCATGACTCGCGGTACCCAGAAAGTGGCGAGCCGCCTTGACGAGCAGCGGCGATTTGCGAGCGATGACCTCGCCGAACGCCACGCGATCGTGACTCTCGAGTTGAGCGGTTTGGGAATCCTCACTGGAAAGATCACCAGCCTCGACGAGCCGGTCGAGGGAGATCAGCAGTGGGTTCCCAGCGAAACTGGACAGGGACGAATAGGGTGAGTCACCGTATCCGGTTGGCCCGAGCGGCAAGACTTGCCATAGCGATTGATGGGCTTGGCGCAGCCAGTCCACGAACTCAAATGCCGCTTGCCCAAGGTCGCCGATCCCATGCCGCCCTGGCAGCGAGGTCGGATGCAGCAGAACTCCCGAGGCTCGATAAGGGAGGATCGAATCGGCGAGCGCCGTCGTTTCAAAGCATTCGGAGAGCATAAGTCTCACCCTGGCAAGGCAGGTTGGCTAATTCACCCCGCGATGTGCCAGAAGCGATCCGTGCCGTCGTTGTGAGCCATGCGATTCCGACGCGTCTCACAACGCTCGAAGGAACGGTTGTTTGGGACCGAACCTTCCAAGGTCAACACACGGAGCTTCGTGCCATCGTGGTCGACGAGTTTAACACTCGGTAAGGAGCAAGCCACGATTTGTGCGTGAGAATTCCCGACCCGACTGGAACAGCTTGCGTATCTTCGCGCCAATACGCTGCCTCGGCACCGATGGCGCAACCCGCAACGCGAAGCGTAGGCAACCGACCGCCGCGAAGCTGTTCACTCGACTCGCGCCAACAACGATCTACGTTATCGCGAAACCTCACCTTCCCCCCTTGGTGATCCGCGAGACAAAGCCGTGACCAATGCGATTTCCGTTGAGAACCATGCTTACGCGCCCGAGGCGGCCCTCGTTTTGAACGAGCCAGCGGCGTCGGCGAACGATTGCGAGCTCACCGACATCCTCAAACGGGAAAACCAGCGGCTCAAGCAAGGCCTGCTCAACATTCAGAAAAACCTCGCGGAGTCGGTATCGGTCAACCTTGAGAACATCGCGAACTGTCGCCAGATCGAGGAGAACTGCCAGAAACTCTCCAGCGAATCGGAATCGATCCTGAGCGAGACCCAGCAGCTAAGTCACTCGGTCACGGAGATGCGTGACTTGGCCGAGGAAACCGACAAGCAATTGCTCGGCATCCGCGAGTTCGTCGAACTGATCGATGACATCGCCGATCAAACCAACCTCTTGGCTCTCAACGCCACGATCGAGGCGGCTCGTGCAGGAGATGCCGGCCGAGGCTTCGCGGTGGTCGCGAGTGAAGTCAAGGAACTCTCACAACAGACTCAACGAGCGGTGGTGAGCATCGGGGAATCGGTCGAGCGAATCTTGCAGAATTCGCGCCGAGTCGCCGAGCGGATGCGGGACTTGGATGAGCGGTCGGAACAAATCCGAGACAGCGTCACCGTGTTCAACTCGCGGATCATCGAGACCAACGACAAGAACGTCGACGCCACCGACCGAATCACTCGGGCCAATGACCGAGTCTTCATGAGCCTCGCGAAGCTCGACCACATCATTTGGAAGGTGAATACCTACCTGAGTGTGATCGAGCGGGAGCCGGTATTTGAATTCGTCGACTGCCACTCCTGCCGACTCGGCAAGTGGTACTACGAAGGCGATGGCCGGCAACAATTCGCGGCGACCGGTTCGTTCGCGAGCCTCGAGGCGCCGCACGCTCAGGTTCACAACGCGACTCGGCACGTCTTCGAGGCTCTACGGCAAGGTCCTTCGACTGAATTCCATCGACTCGGGCGACTGCTCGATGACATGGAGCAGGGGAGTGACGGGGTCTTCGAGGCACTGGATCGGATGCTCTCCGAGAAGACCGCTCGGCAACGTTGATTTCGCTTGTCGGTATCTGGCGCTGTCGCGCCGATCAATCGACGTGGAATTGGTTGCTTTCGCGCCGCAGTATCGAGATCGTCGCGTTGGCTTCGCGCGGCTTGACTCGCGGCGTGGTCGGCTCTTTCTTGACAGCGCGCGCCGAGTCTTTCACCTGCCGCGGGTTATCGCTTCTAATCGAGGGTCCCTGGACCCTTGAGATTCCGTGACGAGCGCAGGTGTAAGGTGAGCGACGAATCCATCCAACCGAAACCTCCCGTGATCGAGGCGGCGGCCCGAGATTCCTGGTGGCAGCGTGCCATCGTCATCTCGATTCAATCGCTAATCATCCTCTCGATGGTGACGTTCTCGCTCGAGACACTCCCCAATCTTTCCACGGCGAGTCGGACCTGGCTCAGGCGAATTGAAACCGTCATCGTGGTGATCTTCACGATCGAGTACTGCGTGCGACTCGCCACCGCGAAACGACGCTGGGCGTATGCGTTGAGTCTTTACGGGATGATCGACCTGATCGCGATTCTTCCCTTCTATCTTTCGTTGGGCGTGGACCTGCGGTCGCTGAGGGTCATTCGTGTCTTTCGGCTGTTTCGAGTCTTCAAGTTGCTGCGATACAGTCGCGCGATCCAACGATTCCACCAGGCGCTCCTCATCGCGCGGGAGGAATTGGTGCTGTACCTGATCGTGACGCTGATGATGCTCTACTTCGCGGCGGTGGGCATCTACTACTGCGAGCACGAGGCACAGCCGGAGGCATTCGCTTCGATCTTCCATAGTCTCTGGTGGGGCGTCGCGACACTCACGACCGTGGGCTATGGCGACATCTACCCGATCACCGCCGGCGGAAAGATCTTCACGTTCGTCATTCTGCTTTGCGGATTGGGCGTCGTCTCCGTTCCCACGGGAATCATCTCGAGCGCATTGTCCAAGGCCCGCGATCTGGAACAGTAGTTCTTGATGTCGCGATTTTCGGGTGTCAGCCCAGGGGATCAATTCAAGAAGCGTGGGAAACCAAAGGAAACCCGAAGCGTCACGGGCCGTTGAATTAAGTCCACCGGAAGCGATTCGTGCCCAAGTAAAAGGCGAGTTG
>JAGQPS010000219.1 GCA_020426595.1 Planctomycetales bacterium | reverse complement strand
TCACGCTCTTAGATGTTGCGATTTCACGGTTGGATTTGGACGGAAGTTTGGTGGTGCAACGAGTTGAGCGCGTGTTTGAGAAGTCGAAGAATCCCTCGCTCACGCTTCGGGTTTCCTTTGGTTTTCCACGCTTTTGAATTGATTGGCCTGGGCGATGCGTGAAAAGCGCAACATCAAAACTCACGCTTCGGGTTTTCCCACGCTTTTGAAATGGTCGACTGGGGCAAAGCGTGAAACAGCGCGACATCACAACTCACGCTTACGCGACGGCTTCCGTGGAAATACCACGGTTCAAATACCGACGCTTGGTCGGCGGCGCTTGGTCGGCGGCGATGGGGCGAAAGCCGCGAAGGTGCGCGAGCGTCGCCGCACCTACCACCATTGAACCCGCGACTAGCCTTGCCGCCAGGCTCCGTCGATGTAACGCCACATCGAGGCGGGCGCTTGTGAGTCGGTCAACCAAGCAGGCAATCGATGGGGACGCACGGCGTCGTAGCAGGCGAGCATCGAGAATCGGTGAATGGATCCCGGGATGCCAACGGCAGTGAAACCGGGATGGCCAGTCGCTGGGAACGGGCCACCATGGTTCATCGCCGGACTCACCGCGACCCCCGTCGGCATCTTGTCGTTCAACAAGCGGCCGACTCGAGTCCGCAGAACCGCCTCCACCACGTCGTAGTTCGCGTCATCGCCTCCGTCCCGCGCTGAATAAATGCAGCCGGTGAGGTTCCCTTCCAACAATTCGATCACCGCCACGATCTCGGCGACGTCCTGACAAAGCACCACCAGGGACTCATTGCCGAAAGCCTCGGTCTGCAACGACTCGGCGGCCTTCAAGAACTGAGTTCCTTGAACCACCAATAGCGTGTTGGCGTAGCTGCAACGATTCGGTTCGTCCGAATTGGGCACCGTCATCCGCTGAGCCCCGGCTTGCTCCAACTGAGCCACGCTTTGAGCCAACGACTCTTGGACCGACGTCGATAACAACGTGCCACGAGGCGACTCGTCGAATCGCAGGGCGACATCCGAGACCCACTCCCGCGAGGCATCATCATCTAGCAGTAGCACGAGGCCGGGGTTGGTACAGAATTGACCAGCCCCCATCAGGCAACTACCGCTAAATTCCTCGACCAGTTCCTCGCCTCGTTCGCGCAAGGCTCCGGGCAACAAGACGACCGGATTGATGCTGCTCAGCTCAAGATAAATCGGCTTGCCAACCGCGTCGGCGGCGGTTTTCAACACGAGCCCCGCCGAGCGGGCTCCGGTGTATCCAATCGCCCCGAGTCGGGGATCCTGAGCGAGTCGTTCGCCATCGGCATGACTCATCCGATAAAGCAACTGCACGGTGGCCGTGGGAAGCCCCGCATCCTCCAGCGCCGCCAACGCTTCCTCGGCGAAGAGTCGGGTCGTTCCGGGATGAGACGAGTTGGCTTTCGCGATCACGGGGTTGCCCGCGGCGATCGCGGCCGCGAAGTCTCCCCCCGAAGCGCTGCCAAACGCGAAAGGAAAATTGTTCGGTCCGAAGACCGCCACCGGGCCGATTCCAATGAAGCCCGAACGAATATTGGCCTGGCTGTCGATCGTCGCCTGCCGCCAGTCTCCGCTTCGCGCCGCGGCGGCCGCCAGCTTGAGCTGATTGATCGTGCGCGGCAATTCAACATCCGCCAATCGTGGAGCGACCGGCAAGCCGGTTTCCGCGTTGGCCATCGCCACCAATTCATCCTTTCGCGCCGCGATGCGGTCCGCGAAGGCATCGAGGAACCTACCGATCGTCTCGCCATCGGCTCGGCGAAGCGTGTCGGCACAGGCGGCGGCCGCGTCCAACGCCTGATCGACATCCTCCCAAGTACTGACGGGATAGGAGTCAGCCAGCGGTTGGCGCGTGGCGGGATTCAACGCCTGAAAGCTGCCGGAACTCTTCGCGGCCACCCACGCTCCGTCAATCAACACCGGCTGCAATGACATCGGTCGTATCCTCTTCCTGGGAGTTGTCCTGTGGGACCATTGGTGGGCCCGCGAAAGTTCCATGGTGGGCTCGCGAGGCCACCAATGTCACGAGTTCCTCGCGAAACGGCAAGCCTCCTAACGAGGCCGAACGCGCGAATCCAAAGAGGCCGCGTGAAGGCAAGCGGACCGCGGGCTTAACCGCGAACCACCGTATTGGTGAGCGTGCCCAAGCAGCCGATCGTGATCGACACGCGATCGCCCGGCTCCAAGGTGAAATCGGAGTCGGGCACGATACCGGTTCCCGTCATCAGCATCGCGCCACCCGGAAACGACATGTCTCGTCCGAGCCACCCAATCAGCTCGTCGAAAGAGCGAGCCATCTGGTCGACGTTCGTCGCTCCCGTGAACACGACCGATCCTTGTCGCTCGATGCTCAATTCAATGGGCCAACGGTTGGCTCCC
Organism: Planctomycetales bacterium; assembly: GCA_020426595.1. Lineage (GTDB taxonomy): Bacteria > Planctomycetota > Planctomycetia > Pirellulales > Pirellulaceae > UBA11682. The sequence goes on along the minus strand of JAGQPS010000219.1, from coordinate 6,216 downwards.
TCGACACTCCCCGCCAACACGATCGCCGGCCCCAACGCGCACGACTGGTCGTACACCTTGGCCTGGGGCAGGTAGAGAGGATTATCACCCTCGATATCCCGCGAACTAACATCGTTTCCGACGGTGAACCCGACGAGCTCCATTCGCGAGTTGAGCACCAAGGTCAACTCGGGCTCGGGGACATTCCACGTCGCATCCTGCCGAATCCGAATCGGCCCTTCCTGTCCCACGACGCGATGAGGCGTGGCCTTGAGGAACAACTCGGGACGAGGCGAGACATAAACTCGGTCGTAACACGATGCCGCCGTCTCGGACTCTTCCATTCGAGCCGACTTGCTGCGTGTGTAGGTCACGCCTGCCGCCCAGATCTCCTGCTCGTCCACCGGCGGCAACCATTCCAGCCCCGCCACCGGTCGAGAAGTCGCCGCTTGCTCCAAACGTTCCACCGTGCCAACCGGATCCTCGGCCTCCAGCAAGTCGCTGAGACGTTGACCGGACCCAGCCACCGCCAAGATCAGCACCTGATCATCGCGCAGCGAACCGACGAGGATGTCCGAGTTCTCATCACGAAAACGGGCCAATTGAATCGGACGTGTCAACGCATTTCTCCGTCGTGGCGGGGGATCTCATCAACGCCGGCCGCGAACAGGGTGAAGCCTGGCGACCTCCTGGGATGATACCAAATCAGCGCGGTCGTCCGGCAGTGGGCAGCGTGCGCATTCCGGACGTGCGACCTGATCCGTTGGTCGCTCGTCGACGCCGGCGCGCCTAAAGGAATCGACGCCGAAACGAGTCGGCACGCCGCAAGGTGAGGCCCGACACACCACGCCGTGGAAACGTCCCGTGAAGCTAGACGGTTGGCTCGGCCTCGGTCGCTTCACCAAAGAACCGTTGAGTTGTCTCGTTCGTGGGAGGTGGGGTGAGGACCGTAACCAACCAACCGGCGGCGAAGCTGACCACCGTTCCAACGAGAAACGGATGATAACCACCCGGCTCGTACGGCTCGAGCCGCTCGAAATTCCTCGCCGCCGAGCCAATCAAGAACAAGACGTTGTAGGCCAGAAAGCCGCCGATCAAGCTGCCGAACGCGCCCGCGAGATTGAAGCGTCGCCAATACAAGGCGAGGAACACCGGAGCCAGAAAACAGGTCGACATGCCACTCGTCGTATAGACAACGAGATCCTGAAGGTACTTGGGAGGATTCAATGCCAGGACCATGGCGACCACTCCGATCACGATCGTCGATCCGATGCTGATCGTCTTGAGTCGTTGTTCGCTCGCTCGCGGGTTGATGTTGCGATGATACAGATCGCGAGTGATCGCCGACGCGTTCACAAGCAGAAAACTATCCATCGTGCTCATGACCGCGGCGAATGGGGCGGCCAGCAGAAGCCCCGCCAGCCAGGGCACGCCGGCCAGCGCGGTGACGTGGGAGGCGACCTCCGGCATGATGCGGTCCGATTCCACTTCCCAGCCCGGCAACAGGACTCGAGCCATGACAAAGATCATGACCAGCGGGAAGTAGATCAGACCGTAATAGACGGCCATCGTGAAAATGGCTCGTTGCAACGTGCGGGAATCCTTGAACGCCAAGAGCCGCACCATGTTCGATGGCTGGCCCGATCCGGAAAAGTTCCACATCAAGAAGAACGAAAGCGCCAAACCCATCGGCAGGAATCCAGTGGCCTTCGTCGCATGCGGGCCCGGCAGTCGTGTGTAGACACCGGGCTGATTGGCACCGTAGGCGTAACCGGTTTCAGGCACCTCCAACTCCGCCGCGAGGTAGTCGGCCTCGGTCGCTGGCCGAGCTTGCAAGTCGCCGTGAAGATCGTGCTGCGTGATCTTCTCGATTTCAAACGGAGTCGTGATTTCAATCACGGGAATCAGCCGAGGCGCCGCGTTGGGTGAATCGACGGTCCATGTCGCCTCGGACTCGTCCACGGCCACGACCGCGCGCACCTTGGTGCGGAAGACTCGTTTGTCGCCATCCTCGGTCGAACCAAGGATCACCCAACTCGCCTTGGGCACCTCGACCTCGCCGCGCGGCGTCTCGGAGGATGAGGAGTCTGATGTCCCCGGATCAATCCGCGCGATGACCAAGTGAGTATTCTCGGGTGGAGTCATCCGCGCGAGCTGACGATGAGCGGCTCCAAAACCACCGACCGCCCACAAGGTCATGGGGAGGAGCAGGGCCACGCCCGCCACCATGATCAAACCTTGCAAGACATCGGTCCACACCACCGCGCGAAAACCGCCGTAGGCCGTGTAGATCACGACCACGCCCGCGAAGGCGATCAAGCTAAGGACATAACCTGGCTCACGAGCCGCGATCGCGAGTCCCAAGCCGTCGCCGATCACGCGAGCGACCCAAGCGCGCATCATTTCGTAGATCGGTTGTTCGGCCAACAACGTCTCGATGATCGTCGCTCCCGCCTTGAACTGACCAATCAAATTGATGCTGAGAAAGAGTACGATCAGCAGCGTACAGACCGTGCCGAAACTTGAACTCCCAAACCGATCACGCAACACGTCCGGCACGGTGATGGCGCCGGTCTTCCGCGCGATTTGATTCATTCTCTTGGCGAGCAAGCCCATCGAGACGAGTGGGACGATCATGTAACCGCCAATCCACAGACCGACCGACCAGCCGTGCGTGTAGACAAGGGAGGGAAAGCCAAGGAAGCTCCCGCCCGACGCGCTCGTCGCCGCATAGGTCAACGCGAAGGCCCACACGCCTAGGGAGCGACTGCCAAGAAAGAACTCACCAAGAAACGAGTTCTTCCGACCGAAACGGTCGGCGGCGATCGCGATCAATATCACCGCGACGCTGTAGACCGCGAAGACGATGAGCGCGCCGTTGACCGCGGCGCCCAACAGCAAACTCGGAGCCCCATCCGCGTGCATTGGTGATTCCATCATGGATACGTTTCCGTCGGCCAAACTCGATAGCCAGCCATTCATCACGCGCCCCCCATCTCGCCAGCGGAAGCTTCGTCGGAACGGGACGCCGCATGGGGGTTCGAATGGATGGGACTGTCGGCCTCTTCCTCGCCCAACGGGTCATTGGCGAGGAAGAAGAAACAAAACCAACCGGTAGCCAGCGTGGCGAAAACCCAAGGGATCGCCAGACTCCAAATCACCCAGGTCGGAAATCCGCCCACCGCGTCGGTTTCGATTTGCTCGGCCGGAAGTGGACCGCGCCCCATCAAGGCCGCCGCGCCAAGGCTCCACGCCGCCATCGCGAAACAGAGCGTGATGATGACCGCGGTCTCGCGCCGCGCATGTCGATAAACAAGATCAAGTTTCATCGTTCGCGGACCTTTTCGCTCGACGATCAAGCGTTGGCATGGAGGTCGTGGTCAATCAAGCAAGGGGACTTCGCGGATCGACATGGCGGGTTTCGGGAGGCGCGGCGGGCTCTGAGTGGCACGGCGGACTCTGAGTGTCACGCAGCACCGGAGCCGAGGCGGCCTCTCACCGATACTCCTCCGCCCCATTGTCTTCGTGAGAGCCTCTCGGCGATTTCGCCATGGGCGAAGGCCGACGCGAGTTCGTATCCGAGGCGCGATCGATCACGAGAAAATTGTGAGGCGGGAGCAGCTCAAAGGGGATTGAGTCGCCAACGTTTCTCGATGAAGGGCCGATAGCGTATCACGGCGAGTTGCCCGCGGAAAGCTTTTTCAGCAAGTCGTCGGAGCCTCGTCGTTGAGGCATAAGGGACTCGAGTTGGTCCCCGACGCGGCGATGCTCGGGCAAGAACCGGCCATGCTGGGAGTCGCGGATCGACTAGAAGTCACGATGAAACACCTCGACATCGTGATCTCGCGGAACGTTCCTTTTCGCCGCACACCTCGGCTTGCGTCATCGGTCGCAATCGATTCCGTCTCCATGGCGACGAGCGACAAGGTCTGCGGCGCGAGTGACTAGGTGGCGCAAGGGACAAAGTAGTGAGACGATTCATCGAACGCATCGAGAAGGTGGCCGATGTTGGATTGGCATTCGACAAGGCGCCGGGCCACGAAAGGTGGAAAACGAAAACACATGGGTCGCTCGACAACTAGGATTATCAAGAACAACCGGAAGCCGCCTAAATCAAGGGGCATTGTCTCTTGGAGACGCACTCCCCCTGTGCTAGGATAGCCGCCCCGCCGGAAAGGGGCGCCTGTTACCATCATCGCGGGCACCTCGTCTCACTTGCTCGTGGTGTGAGCAATCGGCTGAAAACCGACTCAATGGAACGACCTTGAGCTCCCAATTTTCACCGGAACACGACAACACAGTTCGCCGAGCGATCGAACTGGAAGCGAAGCTCGAGGAGCAACGCACGGCTCTCAGGCGTCGGCGATTGCGCCGGCGCGTCGCCGTCAGTCTCCTAATCATCTTCTGTGGCACTGTCGCTTCCTATGCCGCCTTCGACATGTACCGCAAGGAGTCGCACTGGGCTGATCAGTTGCAGGGCGAATTCGAACGGTTACGACAACACCAAGTGACGGTCGATAGTTTCAAGACCACGTTGCAGAGCCTGACTCGTGCCGTGTTGGCCCAGGCCGGCATGGTGCGTGAAACCGATGCGACGTCACTCTCGGCCCAATGGTGGCTGGCGCGCACCCGCATCGCTCGCTTGAAGGAAGACTTCCCCGATCCCGGTTTTGGCCAGGAGTTGGAGCTTCTCGAAATCAAGTTGAGCGACATCTACGACCTGGGAATGAAGGCTCCTGAGTCGGTCGGGTCGGATGCGAAGTTAAACGAGCTGCAGGAGCGTCTAAGGAAAGACAATCCCGTGGTGCTGCGGCTCGTCGAGTCGTTGACCGAAAAGCTCGAGCAAAGGTCGGCCAACGCGGAAGCTGCTTTAATCGAGCACCGCCGCTTGCGCCTCGAGGCCCGCTCGAATATTTGGGTGAACGCGGGAGTCACGATCGTCATTCTCTTGGCGTACCTAGTGTTCTCGAGGCGATTCGAGCGTAACGAGCAATTGGAGACCGAGCTACGATCGACTCAGGCCAACCTCGATCTCGCCCTGCGGGACCTCCAAGGCTCGGAAGAGGAGTTGCTCGAGCGAGAACGCAAACGGCTCTTGGGCGAAGTCGCCGAGAGCTTCGCGCACGAACTGCGCAACGTATTGATGCCCATCACCGCCATGAGCGAACTGATGCTCGAGGAAGGCGGGCTTTCCGAGAAGCAACGCCGCTGGACCGAGGTGGCCCGCATTTGCTGTACGGATGCGGCGGTCGTTCTCTCGAACATGAATCAGTTCCTGAGCGTCATTGGCCATCCGTCAAAGCACGAAGACATCGAGCTTTGTGCCATGTTGCAACAAGTGGTCGAATTCACGCGACCGAAATGGCATACCGAGGCGCTGCGTCGGCAGGTCAAGATCACGATTAAATTCCAGCTCCCCACCGCATTGACCGTGTCGGGAGTCGATACGGAGTTGCGACAAGTCTTCACGAACCTGCTGCTCAATTCGATCGAATCCATGAGCCGTTCGGGAGAAATCCACATCAGTGCCTGGCGAGAGGGAGGCACCGCGGTGGTCGCGATTCGTGACCAAGGACTCGGTCTGAGCGACGCCGATCATTGGGGAAGCGCCGAGGCGAAGCAACGGTCGCGGTCACTCGGATTGGGCATCGGCCTGCAAGTCTGCCGCAAGGTGGTTAGCGCCTATCGCGGTTCCTTGGAAATCCATAGCGCCGACGGTGTCGGTACCACGGTCCAAGTGCGACTGCCGGTCGAACTCTCGCGCCGGAGGAAGATCGCTCCGTCGCGCGCGACCAAGGCCTATGCTGGCATGCGAGCGCTCTGTGTCGACGACAACGCCATGGTGCTGGAATCGATGGCGGCGCTACTGCGCAGCCTCGATGTCGAAGTGATTCTCGCCGACTCCGCCGCGATGGCCATGGATATCGCGGAGCGGAAGACGTTTCAAATCGTCTTTTGCGACTTGAGCATTGGAGCCGACAACGGACTCGATATTCTTGAACGCCTCAAGAGCCGAGCTCCTGATCTGGTCGCGGTGTTGATTACCGGTTGGAACCATTACGAGCCGGGCAGGCATCGCTTCGCTCCCGACCTCGCCTTGACCAAGCCGATCTTGCGCGAGCAACTCCTCGGATGTCTGCAACGCGTCGACCGCAAGCCTGTCGGCTAACCGATCCATGAAGTGATGGATTGGGCTCTCCGCCCCACGCTAGGCGCGAATCCATCGCGCCAAGGCGG
>JAGQPS010000218.1 GCA_020426595.1 Planctomycetales bacterium | reverse complement strand
TGGTTTCCGTTGAAGAGATCGAGTACCGATCCGTTTTCGCGGAGGGTATGGGTGAAGAGTTGGATGGTCTCCTCGTAGAGGTCCTCGCGAATGGCGGGGAATTCGGGAAAGAGCTGTTCGCTCTTTTCGTCGTGGTCCGCGAATTCGTAGACGTGGAGGTATCGCGTGCCGAACTCGATGGCCATGCGGCGAGATCGCGGGTCGTCGAGCATGGCTCGGGTGATCCGCCGCAGTTGTTCGTCATCGGTGAGTGAGGCGTCCTGTGCCGCGGCGAGCAGACGTTCGTCGGGCAGCGACGACCACAGGAAGTAGCTGAGTCGCGTGGCGAGTTCGCTGGGGGAGACCGCGGCTGGTTCGGTGCCGGGTACGGGGGCTTCGAGTTTGAAGAGGAACTGAGGGGAAACGAGGATCCGGACGAAGGTCATTTTCAGGGCGTCTTCGTGGCCGAGGCCTTCGTCTCGGAGTTGCTGGTAGAGGTCGAGGATCTTCGCGTTGTCCTCGGGCTGGAGTTCGCGGCGCCAGGCTCGGCGAGCGATGCCGAGCAAGGCATGGAGCTGAGGCGTTTCGGCTTGCACTTCCCAGTTCCGGAATTCTTGGGCTCGATCCAGAATCGGTTGGCGGAACGGTTCGAACAAACTGGGGTCGCTGTCTTGAGTGGCGTACTCCATGAGTTGTTGGTAGCCGTCGACCATGGTGATGGCATCGCGCGAGATGAAGTGCAGCTCTTCCCAGGCTCGATTGAGTTCTTGTTGTTCTTCGTCGGTGAGGAACCAGCGGGCGAGCGCGTCATCCTCGCGGTGGAAGAGGGCGAGTGTGACGACCTCGTCGACCGGGACGATTTGGGTGTAGCAGAGACCCGCGGGGAAATCCCGCCGGAAGTCATCGAACCGAGCTTCCCACGCGCTTGTCCCTCGCGCGCCTGTCCCTCGCGCGCCTGTCCCACCCGCCACGATCAGCGGCAGTCCGGGCGTCAGCTGGGTAAGCACCGGCGCCGGGGGCGAAGAGACGCGCGCCTGTCCCGCTATCCCCCCGATCGTGCCGCTGCCTGCGGCATCCCCCTCCGCACGCCCCCCGCGAGAGGTGACGCGCGCCTGTCCTGGAGTCTCGCGCGCCTGTCCTGGCCCCTGAGTTTCAACCGCCTCCGCACTACCTTCCGGCACCGAGGACAGGCGCGCCTGTCCGTTGGCATCGGGCGAGGATCGACGCGACTGTTCGTCATCGCCGCGATCGCGCCCCTGGTTGGAAACGAGTCTCACTTCGACGACGAGTTCGCAACCGGCGGCCAGTTCAGCTGGCAAGTTGATCACGATCGGATTCGCGACGTCCTCGGCATCGACGACGAGGTCATTTGCCGAAGCTCCATCGGCGGCCGACCGTGACCCAAATCGATCACTTGGTAAACCCCAGGCCGTTTCGGATTCGGAATCACCGGTCGGGCTTGGCAGCTCTCGCCCAAGTTCCTGGGCAGCAGTCTCAGCGATACCGAGCCAAGGTGACCCCAGGGAATTCAACAAGTCGGCAAGTTGTTTATCGGCAGGGGAAGTGGCAGCGGAGGGTCCGTCTTGCAGTAATCCCTTGAGAGCCTGGGCGATTTGGGACCGTCGCGTCGCGTCTCGTTCATTCCACCATTGCTCGAGTAGGCTGCCGACCGGAATCACACTGGCTCGAGCATTGGCGTCGACAGGCTCGGTGTAGAACGACCAAGCATCCAAGTTGCCGTGCTGATCAGGATGAGGGTTTCCGGCGAGAATATTCGGTGAGATGTCTCGAGTCAGATTCCAGGACAGACGCTCACCATCTCGTTCATTCAACCTGAACTCAATATCGGTGAGGTCGCAGGAGTGGTTTCCGTCGCGGGGGCCAACGAGTAAGGAAATCAGGTCACCGGGGAGGACCGAAACTGGCTCGGTGCTACTCCAAGCTTGAGGAGCATCGCCATGAGCCACTCCGGCTGCTAGTTGTCGCCGGACATTTCCTCTGCGGAGCTCAACGCTCCAAACGACTCCGTTGCCGCATTCCGGATGTGCATGGGTAACGATCGACTCGATGTCGAGTTGGCCAGCGATCGGGCTGAGCCAACCCACGGCGATGTTGAGCGTCGGCGACGGGTGTACGACGACTCCATGAGGTTTCATTTTTCCAGGGATTCGAACGAACATGTCCGAGGAACTGGCGAGGATCGCTGGAGTGTCCCCGGAACCGTACCCCTGGACGAATGCGTAGCCGCTGGAACCATCAATGGCATTGGTCAAAAGGTCGAGCTGCGGTCGTCTTGTGGATTGCAATCCAAAAAGGGAAGCCCAGGCGGCCAGCACTTCTGGAGCTAGATCGTGCTTACTCGCGAGATCGGCGACTGTAGTGCCTTCTGGAGCTTGTTCTAGCTCAGCAACCGCCGGGAGGGCTTGTTGCGTCGCGTCTATCAAGACTTGACGCAACGCGGTCCGCCTTGCGGTCAATTCTCGAATCTGGGCAAGCGGAAGGTCTGGACGTCCCGCGCCAACGAGACGAGGGTTGCTCCAGACAACCTGGTAGTCACCCTCCGAACCACGAGCGGGAAGAAACTCAAGCTGAACCGACGAAGAAGAAGTCGCTGAGTCGGTCGCGAGGCCAGACCTAAGTTGAGGTTGGATGACAACCGGATTGTTGTTGACTTGCCATGGTTTGAGATGGCCGACGCTTTGGAATCTGACTAACTCGTTCTGCCAGCCCCTCAAGTGTGCCGCAATGGCCGTGACCAGTGGAGCCGTTGGCTGTTCCAGGTTCTCGAGACACTGCTGATAGAGGGCCGAGGCGGGGCCAAGGAGGGGATCCTCTTTCCCCTCGGTGAGACTCCGCGAGAGATGGTCGAGGAACCGACGGGACAGGCGCTCACGTTGGGCGACCGCGTCAAGCGACGCGTCGAAACCGAGGCTGGCATCGCCATGTCTGGCCTTGGCTGCCTCCACCAGGGCATTCAGGTAGCGTTCAAACGGAATGCGTCCTTGCTCGTCGGCATAGGAGTCATAGAGCCGGTGGAGTGTGGCGAGTCGTTGATCGGTGAAGTCGCGTCGGCTAACTCCCTCCGAGAACTCGAGGCCTTCTGGAAGAAGGACGATGTGTTCGGAAACGGCTTTTGCCGCATCGACATACTTCGTGACCATCGACGGGCTCATTGCCAACGCCGCGCCTGTATTGGCGAATCCCTCTCCCGCGGCACCATCGGCTGGGAATTCCGCCGCGGGTTGGAGTTCCAAGCCAGTGAGATCTTGAATTGAAAAAGTCAGCTCAGCGTTACTTAGCCTACGCAGGATCACCGGACCGGGGTCGCCCGCTTCGGCCAAGGCCTGCCAATGGAGGAACCGAGCGACCCAATCCGAGAGGGCTTGTCGGTCCACTTCGGAAAGTTGGTCGGCGTCGGCGGGTGGCATCTCTCCATTTCGGAGCATGTCCCTGACGCGCAGCCAGGGCCTCGCGTTTTCTCGAATCGCATCAAACGAATCAAACCTCTCTAGGTCTAGTTCTCCGGCTTGATCGTCTGTTGAATGGCAATCCAGGCAGTACCTTGTGACGAGCCCAGCAACTTGGTTTTCGTGGTCATTGGCAAGCGACTCAAACGCGGCGGCGAGATCCGCGTCGTTCCTCGACTGATCCTGGGTTGCAGCCGGCTCTTTACCAGGGAGCGACCGTGCGCCGAGACCGAGCCAAGTCAAAGCCAGGGTACAGCAACAAGCAAGAACGCGATTGACCTTGGACATCGCGACCATCTCCAGGCGGATCGAGTATTGAGGTGGGAGTGAGGCCGAACTGCCCTTCGCCGTTTCCGCGGGATTCTCGTCGGGAAGCGGATCGTCACACGGTCCAACTAGACCGGCGGTCGCAGTTCATCCTCACCGCTCAAGATTGTATCCGACCGTGTGGCACCAGCGGCTAGCCGAACGAAAAAGGCGGCGTCTGTCGCCAGCCCAGCCAACCTCCGTTGAGGACAGGCGCGCGGCAAAGGCCTGGCGGCGGCTGCCGGAGAGGGCTAGGTGGAATCGGACTGGGGACAGGCGCGACGCTTGGACGGGTTCACGGCACCGTTCCGCGGAAACCAGATGTCGATGACGGTCGCGCTATCGGAAACGGCTAGGTCAAGACGTTCGAGACCAATGAAATGCGCAGCCAATCGCCGTGAAAAGAGACACGCGCGGACAAATCGCTAACTTGTGCGCGTACCGTCAGTGATCGGCCGCTTACAATCCGCGATGCGAATACGTCAACAGACGAGCAGCTCTTGGCAACAACCAAGGTCTTGCTCGAAATCGATAGCCACTTTGGAAGTGGGGACCAAAGTGCTTGGCTTGCGATTCTACGTTCCAGGGACTTGAGCATAGGGAGACCCTGCGATCCCGCGAGTGCCACTGGATCTAGTCGCTCGTTCCGGTGATTCATGTGTCCCATCAGTTGTGGATATCAGAAGCAAGTTCTGATCCTTTCCGTCTGGCCGAACCGGGGCGGGCCATTCGTTGGATCGGCAATCGCCATTGCTTCCGCTCGAATTAGACGACGCCGTTGAATGCCGCCACCGAAACTCGCAGAACTTGACGATCTCGATGTACTTCTCAAGTGGTACCGCAAGGATTGGGACGTCACTTAAACGCGCGGGAAGCCCCTTTGGGAATAGGCGAGTCATATAGTGATAAGTGCGTAGTTTGTGCCGGGGAAACGACCGATTTTCGGTCTCTTCACGCAGGCCTTCCCTAGCCTCGTCCGGGATGTCCACTTCCAACTCAACTATTGAAAGCCCTGGTTGGTTCTCGCCCAAGTTCTGCGCCACGGGAAGTGGTGGACAATCTGATTGGATCAACGTCGTTTGCCGAACGTCGGATATCCCCGTGTCCGACTCCGGCACCGTGCTGATGGTTCCTCGCGAATTAGACGCGATCGCGGTATCTGGCAGGTAGAGCCCGCTCGGCGTTGGGGATGTGGTACTTCCTCCAATCGGCGAAAGATTGCAGCCACGGAAAAGGTAAAGCGATTCAGTCTCTCCAAACAGCGAGTTGCTTTCTTGCTCCTGGTAATCCTTAGCGGCGGCAAGAGATTCGTTGACTCGCATTTCATCGAGCCGGACGGAAATAGCCGATCGAGATGAGGTCTCCAGCGAAGAGGCCATTCCCGCTTGAACTTGATTCAGATCGACGTAGGCCATGCAAGAGAGCACTGCTCGCTCGTCCAAGAGTTCTCTTGCTCCAAACCTCGCGTCCCAAAAGGCTCCGGACCGCCCTGACTCGCGATTGCAGAGTGCCGAGAAGCACTGTTTGATCCGAGCCATAAACCAACTGAGACTTGAGAGTCCGGCTCGGGCTCGCTTGAATTTCTCCGAATCCGCGAGCAAACGATCGATCATCCGATCATCGACATCGCGAGACCAAGCCCCTGTCAGTTCATCGAAACTTGGCCAGGCCAACTTCCACCGCGTGGCGACTGCTATGTCATCCCACGTTTCGACGACATCGGGCCGGGTGCGAACGACTAAATGAAAGTGGTTGGACAGAATCGTGAAATTCGCGACATCGATCGCGAAAACTTGAGCTTGATAGCGCAGGAGCGATTCCAGCCACTCACGACGGTGTCCAAAATCGATTCGAGAATGCTCCTCGTGTCCCATCAAATGAAGTTGCTGGGCACATCGGCTCCAGACGTGATACACGCCAATCTCGCCCTCTTGGACGACTTTGTTGCGCGCGCAGGCCATGCCGAGTCCTCCTCGGTTTTTTGGCCTGCGGTCAAGAAGTGTTAAGCGGCTGATGAGAGTCCAGCCACAGAGCAAAAATGAATGTACGAGCCGTGATCGAGAGAAGCAACTATACAGACAATTGTAAGTGGACTGATTTCGCCGTGTTGACGGCAATTAGGACGAGCCCTTCTGGCGGCCCATGGTGCTTTGTCATTGCGGTTCCACTTATCGGGATCGGCAATGCGATGGTTGGAGAACACAAGGTAAATCAGTAACACGCTTGCTGGTCGTGCAAGACTGGACAAGAGCTCTCTCACAAGACTTGCGGATCTCGTTCTCACGAAGTCTCCGAGCACGGAAAGAAAGATCGATGCCAGGAGCTTGACTCTTAGTTCGTCAACCGCCCTCCTTGGGTCAGGCATGTCCGAAGTCAGACTGGCCAAGGAATCCTATTCGCGTGGCTCACTTTGGGTGACAGGCCTCGTGAAGGAAGATTGGCAAGTCGGATTTGGGGCCGCCTGTCTCGGCGACCAGATCAATCGCATGGACCACCGGCGACAATGACCACCATTTTGTTCATGTCATGAGCAAACACACGGATGACAATCTTTCGAGTAGGCGCGACGACTCTAGTGCGGCTTCTTTGCGAGGGAAGGGGCATTGGAAATAGTGCGGCGGATAGGCAGTCCTTTTTGTCTCGCCCTCCCAGATGAGGATGAACTCCCTGGAAGGTCGCGCCTGTCTTGTCTTGGTCGCGTATTGGATCTAAACGAGGAGGTTCCCAGGCGGAACCGGATCTCGCCTAAGGCATGGGGGACTAGCTGTGCGGCAATGCTCAAAAAAGGCTTTGGGCATGTCGAAAAAAACGCCAGATTTTTGAACGTGGCCGAGAAGGTCCTCTTCGAGAGTCCAAGGAGCAAATCTCCAGGGTTTTTGGCTTGATGTGCTCCGCCCGCATCGTCGAAGTGCACGGCGTCAAGGCAGTTGCTGCTCTCGAATCGCGCAGGTTTTGTCCGTAGGGACAGGCTTAGGCGATTTCAATCTGAAGGGACACTTGCAATGCGGGCCAGTCCCTTTAGACTCGGCTGCAATTCCAGCGGGGCGATTTTTCCCGCTGGCCTCTCAAACTCCTGGTTGTTGTTCTGGCTGAGGTGCAAGCTGGTCGGGCAGAAAGGCGAATCGGGAAGTGGTGCGAGTGGTGGTTGGTCGCAATCCTGGCAATGAATGAGGGTCAGCACGTGTCGTCTGCATCGAAGTACAAGCTTGAGTACATCTGGCTCGATGGTTATCTCCCCGAGCCGAATCTGCGCAGCAAGACGAAGATCGTCGCCGAAGCTCCGAAGAGCGTTGACGACTGTCCCGTCTGGGGTTTCGACGGAAGCTCGACTCAGCAAGCCGAAGGGCACAGTTCCGATTGCGTGCTCAAGCCTGTCGGACTCTATCCGGACGCGAGCCGTAAGAACGGCTTCCTGGTGATGTGTGAAGTGCTACTGCCCGATGGCACGCCCCACCCGTCCAACTTCCGAGCTACCGTGGCGGACTCTCCCGACCTCTGGATCGGACTTGAGCAAGAGTACTTCTTCTACAAGGACGGAGCACCGCTCGGCTTCCCAGCCGATGGTTTCCCAGGACCCCAAGGGCCTTACTACACCGGTGTCGGCTACAAAAACGTAGGTTGTACCGCTCGACAAATCGCGGAAGAGCACATTGATCTCTGCCTCGACGCCGGCATTGAACTCGAAGGCATCAACGCCGAGGTCGCCAAAGGGCAATGGGAATTCCAGATCTTTGGAAAGGGTTCCCAAAAGGTGTGCGACGACATGTGGGTCGCTCGTTACATCTTGCTTCGCCTTACCGAAAAGTACGGCATCGACATTGAGTGGCATTGCAAGCCGGTCAAGGGTGACTGGAACGGCTCCGGCATGCACACCAACTTCTCGACCCAGAAGCTTCGTGAAGAGGGTGGCCAAGAGTACTTTGAGAAGCTCATGGAAGCATTCGGCAAGTACCGTGAAGAGCACATCGCCGCATACGGTCCGGACAACCACATGCGTTTGACAGGTCTTCACGAGACTCAGTCGATCGACAAGTTCAACTACGGTGTCGCCAACCGTGGAGCGTCGATCCGTATTCCTCACGCCTTCGTCAACAATGGCTACAAGGGATACCTCGAGGATCGTCGCCCCAACTCGCAGGCTGATCCGTACAAGATCATCTCGCGAATCCTAAAGACCATCGCTTCGGTCGGCTAGTCATAGGCTGTTGCAAGCCAAGAACGAAAGACCCCTGGGTTGCCTGGAAAGCAATTCAGGGGTCTTTGCATTTCTTGCCGCCGTTAATCTCGCGGTCTTGCGGAGCTCGGTGACCGCCTGGTCGGAGTGAACAGGGACAGGCGCGCGGCATCTCGCAGAACCACCGCAACGCCACAGCGTGATGAACCGTGGGTTATAGCGAGCCCGAGGGCTCTGGGTGGAATGCGTGCGGCGGGTTGGATGCGATCGATGAAGCAGGGGTAATAGGGGAGCTGGGTTAAGCGTCCCAAAAGAGGACAGGCGGGCACCGCTCACTCCAGGACAGACGCGATCGAGTGGAGAGCGTTTAGCGTTTTGGACAGGCGCGGCTCAATGGAGCAAGGACAGATGAGAGGCTCTCAGGACAGGCGCGAGGCTCAGGACAGACGCAGGGCTCGGGGCAGGCTCGGTTCATTGCGGGACAGGCGCGCGGTTCGAGGCTTCGCTGCTGCCTTGACCGGTGCCTTGACCGGTGACTTCGTTGCTGACTCGGTCGTTGGCGTCGGGCGATTGTCTTTACTCGCGGCCGGAACCGTACTCGTCGAGCAACGCTACCACCTCGTCCCAGCCCAGCAATGCCGCGTACTCGCGAGCCGTTAAGCCTCGGTCGCAGCGAGCCTCTGGATCCGCTCCGTTGCGTAACAACACCTCGACGCACGGAGTCCGGCCGTAAAGAGCTT
>JAGQPS010000217.1 GCA_020426595.1 Planctomycetales bacterium | reverse complement strand
ACCCCATTTCCAATCCGGGAGACGACCTCGATGGGCGTCTCCCGGCCGCACGATGCGGCCCGTCTGATTAAATCAACGGCCGGGTGAGCGAGGGATTCCTCGCATTCTGGCCACAGGGAAAACATTCCCTAAACCGCAGGCCGGTCCCTCCAACCCATCAATGAACGCGCGACATCTCAAGCAAGATATAAGGCCTATCACGCGGTGAGCGAGACGGTACTTATTCCTCGCCAGGCACCAACAGCTCTCGGCCGGTGGTTAGTTCAAACATCTCTCCCAGAACCTGAGGCAAGAAGATGATGCCGGTGTAATGGTCGGCTTCCAGGACTCGATAATGGTCGCTCTCCAATCCCACCGCCTCCGACCATGCGCGCGAACATGCGGGGGGAACGACGGTGTCATGTCGTCCGGTATAGAGCCAGGTATGCGCTGCGTCGACTCGATGCGCGACCGTGAGAGGCTCCACTTGCTCGGTCAACTCTCGTAGGCCATCGCCCGTGATACCGACCGCCTCAAGTCGTTTGCGTAGTCCAGCGGCATCCCGATCACCCTGTTCGATCACTTGTTGGATGTTCCCACCCGCCAGCAACACAAAGACCCGATCGTAGCCGTGGTCGAGTCCGGCGACCGTCGCACTGATGAAACCTCCTAGGCTCGTACCTTGCAACGCGATCAATTCCGAGTCGACCGTCGGCAGTACCGCCACCGCATCGCGCGCCCGCCGAACATCGGCGATCGCTTGTCGCATCGCGTGCAACCACGCCGAGTCGTCGCGGGGCTCGGAGCCGCGACGTTTGCCATACCCCGGCATTTGAATCATGAAGCCGTGCAGGCCCTCGAGCGCCAGCCCCTTGGCGATCACGCGACCGACCTCCATGCCGCGACCCGACTCGTGTACCACGACGACCGCTGGAGCGTGATCCAGTGGGCGGCCTTCCAGGTCTCGAGCCACATACCATTCCATGGCGACCAGGTCGTTCGTCTCGTCTCCCGATACGACGGCCGACGGAAATCGGACGAGCACGTCCCCCTTGCGTCGATCGGGCTCCTCGAACGTGACATCGAACGAAGCTGGAGTCCAGGCGAGACGTTCCAGGAACTCCCGCGCCCGCGCATCCGCCTCGTCGCCGATCGCCAACGAATCGTTGGCGGAGAATCGCTGCTCAAGTGTGACCGGAGATTGAGCCCAGCAGCGACTCAGCGGCATCGAGACCGCCACGACCAACACGACGATCACCCACCTTCGCATCATCATTCTCCGAAACCAATCCATCCACCGCCGACCGAAAGGGACAGTCATCATTCGCGCCCATGCGGCGATCAACCGAGTGGACAACCAAAGGAAACCCGAAGCGTGAGCGAGGGATTCTTCGACTTCTAAAAAAGCTGCTAACTCGTTGCGCCACGAACACTTCCCAGTCAGCCAAGTTCAAGAAATCGCGACTTCTAGCAATGCCCTGGCCTCGTTTGAAATCGTACCCGTGGCCTCATGCCAAGAGGTCGTGAACCACGTTGCCCTTGACGTCGGTGAGGCGAAAGTCACGACCCGCATGGCGAAAGGTGAGTCGCGTGTGATCGAGTCCCAGCAAGTGAAGAATCGTGGCGTGCAGGTCGTGAACGTGAACCGGATTCTCAACCGCCTTATACCCAAAATCGTCGGTCGCTCCATACGCGAATCCGCCCTTCACTCCCCCGCCGGCCAATACGACGCTAAAGCCCCAGTGATTATGGTCTCGGCCACCGCCTGGGTTGCCATTCACAAGCTCGACGGCCGGAGTGCGACCAAACTCTCCGCCGATAATCACGAGCGTGGAATCGAGCAGGCCACGTCGGGCCAAGTCGGTAAGCAGCGCGCCGATCGGCTGGTCCGCTTCCGTGGCCAAGCGGCGGTGATTGTCCTTGATATTGTCGTGACTGTCCCAAGGCTGAACATCGCCGTGGTACACCTGCACCATTCGCACGCCTCGCTCCACCAGTCGCCGAGCCATCAATAGCTGGCGACCATGCAACGTGTCACCATACAGCTCTCGAGTCGCACTGGTTTCGCGGGACAGGTCGAACGCCTCCCGCGCCTCGTCCTGCATGCGGAACGCCAATTCAAAAGCTTCGATCCGAGCCTCGAGTTCGCGCTCCTGGGGGTGATCGCCTTGATGCTGGCGATTGAGCCGTTGCAGCAAGTCGAGCTGCCGACGTTGATCGGTGGCCGACAATCGCCCGTTCTCGATATTCTCCACCAGCTCGCCGACCGAGCTTTTGCGCGTATCAAGGTGCGTCCCTTGATAGATGCCCGGCAAGAACGCGGCTCGCCAATTCGAAACGTCGGCGACGGGCAAGCCGGGACACATCGCCACGAAGCCGGGCAGGTTCTGGTTCTCCGTCCCCAGCCCATAGGTCAACCAAGCCCCCATGCTCGGACGCGAAAGCCGCTCGTCCCCGCAGTTCATCAATCGCATTGATTGTTCGTGGTTCGGGGTGTTGGCTTGCATGGAACGGACGACGCAAAGCCGGTCGGCATGACGAGCCAAATGAGGAAAGATCTCCGCAAGCTCCAAGCCACTTTCACCATGGCGCTGAAACGTGAACGGCGAGGCCATCAACGCGCCCGTTGCTCGTTCAGTCGACAGATTGCCTGTCGGCAACGGTTGACCGTGCAGCCGAGTCAACATCGGCTTGGGATCGAATGTGTCGACCTGCGACGGGCCGCCATTCAAATAGACGTGAATGATATTTCGCACGCGGGGAGCATAGTGAGGCGGCTTGGGGCTAAGCGGAGATTCGCTTGGACCGGCGGCTTGGAGCTCTTCAGCCCTCGACTCCGCGAGCATCGCTCCGAGCGAGAGCATGCCGAGTCCCAGCCCCGTTCGGCTCAACCAGCCGCGCCGAGTCAACTGGTTCCCCAACAAGTGATTCTGTTCGCCCCGAGCTTCATGCGAATCGCGAACTTGCCGTGGGTTGGGGAATCGCATCTTTGCTCCAATTCTGTGAGCCTAAACACAACGGATTCGTGCGTGTGGCGTTCGCCGAACTCTCGCGATTAACGCTTGCTATTAATCAACGTTGGCGGTCAATCAACATTCGTGGTCAATCAACATAGAGAAACTCATTGCTGGCTAGGAGTGTCTGCGCTAAACGCTCCCATGCGGAGGCCGTGGTCGTGGTCTCCGAGTCGGTCGCGAGATACTCGGACATCCAGGCTCGTTCCTCATCGCTTGGCGCTCGCTGCCAGACTCGCCATACAAGCAACTCGAGCCGACGGTCGTCGTCCGACTCCTGACGGAGGACATAATCGGCCAACTCATTGGCTCGCGCGACCATCAACGGCGAATTCAGGGCGAACAAGGCTTGCTGGGCCACGAGCGTGCGAGGACGACGACCAACCGAAACATCGGGCGACGCGAAGTCGAACACGCGGAATAGCCCAGGCAGATTCTGGCGGTCGACCAGTCCGTAAACCGTCCGACGCTGGGCGCCATCCACCGCGGTGGCGTCGGTCGGTCGGCCTCCCATGCGATAATCGAGCGAGTTGGAAACGGCGAACAACGAGTCCCGCATCGCTTCCAACTCCAGCCGACGCATCGGCTGACTCCACAGCAATTGATTGTCGGGATCTCGAGTCGCGGCGAGCGTGGCGGTGGCGCTGGCGGGCCGCGTCGACTGCGCGTAAACCTGCGACAAAACGATCCGACGTTGAAGGTTCTTGATCGACCAACCCTCGGACACGAAGCGACTGGCGAGGTGATCGAGCAGTTCTTGATGAGGCCCGCTCAACGAACGCCTGCCAAAATCGCTCGGCGAACTCACCAGCGGAGCGCCAAAGTGGTGCATCCAAACGCGATTGACAAATACTCGTGGCGTGAGCGGATTGGCCGGAGAAGCGATCGACCTCGCCAAGGCGAGTCGCCCACTCCCATGGCTAAAATCCTCCCGAGGCACGCCGACGGTGGAGCACAAGGTCAAGAATCCGCGCTCCACCGGTTCACCCAGCACCGATGGGTTGCCTCGGACGAAAAGATGGGGTTGGTAAGGCTCGCGCTTATCGAGCACGACCATGGCCCGCGCGGCGGCCGCACGATTCTGGGTCGCCATCCTGTCGAGCTCGATCATTAGTCCACCAAACCGATCCGTATGCTCACGCGACATGTATTTGCGCGTTTGCGAAATCGGAAAATACGCGGGACTCTCTTGGCCCACCATCAACGATTGGAGCTCCGCGAATTCCTCGCGAGTCGCGCGACGCTGCTCGATGAACTGCTCCATCGTGGGCACATCCGCCGTTGCCTCGGCCGCCTCGTCGCGGATGGCGGTACGCCAAGCGTCGACAAGAAGCTGGCCGTAAACGCGGGCCAATTCCTCGTGATCCCCCGGAGGTTGCTCGGACAACGCGGTGAGCACCAAACGGTTGTAGCCAACCGAGTCGTTGTTGGATTCGCCCCCGAGTGACTCCACCAACGCCGCGACCGATTGGCGATGTTCGTCGATGTTTCCCGAACCGGCACGCTGATCGAGGTGTTCCTTGATCTGGTGCCAAGGACCAAACACCGAATCTCGTCGGTCGGTATGGTCAATGTGAAACCGCCAGCGATGCGTGATTTGAGGGCGAAGGTCGGTTGGAGCCAAGGACAAAAAGAAGATCGCGGTCTCGAGCGGGTCGGCCGGCTTGGTGGCGATGCGGACAAGATAGTCGACGGTGCGTTCCCTGGCCGTCGCCGACAACAACGCATACTGCTCATCGCGAAAACTGGTGATCTCGTTCCGCTTATTCTCCAGCGCGACTTCCGCCTGGGTCGCCTCCTCGCCGAGCGGTTCGTCATCGATGCGCGGCAATTCGAGGGGAGCCTCGCTGCTGGCGAAAATGCCGTACAGCGCGTAGTAGTCGACCATCGACACGGGGTCGTACTTATGGTCGTGGCAACGAGCGCAAGTCACCGTGAGTCCCAGGAAGCCACGAGTCACCACATCGATTTGATCATCGATCACATCATGGATGTTGTTGTCGTACATGCGTCCCAGCGTGAGGAAGCCCATCGCCGAAAGACGCCATGGCTCCTGATCCTCGACTAGGTCGGCCGCGATTTGATCGACGACGAATTGGTCGAACGGCAAGTCTTCGTTCCAGGCTCGAACGACATAGTCGCGATAGGTGTACGCATAGGGGCGCATACGGTCGTCGCCGAACATCAACACGCCATCCTTCGTGTCGGCGAATCTCGCCACATCCAACCAGTGTCGACCCCAGCGTTCTCCATATCGCGGCGAGGCCAGGAGCCGATCCACTTCCCTCGCCAACACGACTTCATCAGGTCGCTGGTCCGCCAGCGCGCGTCGCAAATCGGTGTCATCGGGCGGAAGGCCGGTGAGATCAAACGCCAAACGGCGGAGCAGAGTCCTGCGATCGGCGCGCTCGGCCGGAACGATGCCAGCCTCCTCGCGACGCGCGGCCACGAAACGATCGATCGGCGTTAGGCACCAGTCCGCATCGACGACCGACGGAACGTTCGGCTCGGACAACGGACGGAATGACCAGTGCTCTCGATCGTCCGCGGTGATCTCGAAGACCTTGCGAACCTCGCTCGTCGTCGACTCGGTGCTCCAGGGAACACCAGCCAGCACCCATGCCTCAAGAGCTCGGAAGTCCGACTCTCGCAACGGGTGCTCGGGAGGCATCTCGAGCCCATCCTCGCGGCGAATCGCTTGCAGCAGCAAGCTACGTTGCGGGTTGGATTCGTTCCACGCGGCTCCACTGTCGCCGCCACGCAAGATCGCCTCGCGGCTCGTCAGTTCCAGCCCAGCCTCGGCGCGGCTATCGGCGTGGCATTCAAGGCACTGTGCCACGAGGATCGGACGGATGACTCGTTCAAAGTCGAAGTGATCATCACGCTCCGCGGAACCGTCTTGGGCTAACGCCTTGCCGCAAGGTGAAACCAGCGCGACAACCAAACAGACTCGGAGCACGAGGGGCCAGACACCCAGATTCATGATCAGGGCTCGCAGTGGGGAGGGATCGGGCGGGTTGTGGAGCGGCGCCGTTTCGACACGACCTAGGTGAGGCGATGTCGAGCGCGAACACGTCGCGCGGTGTCGTCCACGAACCTTGTTGTACTTGCCGTGACCGTGCGAGAGAAAGCTGGAAACCGCAATTTTGCGCCGGCCGCTCCTCCTTGCGGGCCCCAATCGATCCGAACCTAATCGGTCGATTCGAAACGATTGGCCTCGCGATTCTTGCGCACGTGACCAGCCGGAAAGACTCGACCGTTCATCGCGATGTACACACCATGAGGCAGAAGCTGCACCGCGGCGAACGCGAATCCGACATTGAACTCGGCGTCCGATTCCTTCATCGCGGCTGGGCAAAGAGACCCCACCAGCACGATCGTCTTGTCGACAATGTCGGCCAAGGCCTGCGCCGTATCGGCCATGGTATCGGTACCGTGCGTGATCAACACACGATCACCGGCAACCTCCGCGACTCGCCGCTTGATGACCGCTCGATCGTCGTCGGTCAATTCCAGGCTGTCCTTGCGAAACAGTGTCTCGAGATGAGTATCGATCTCGACCGACGCGGCCTTCAGGATGTGAGCGACTTGCGGATGACCAACGGAGTACTCGCTCAGCGCGTCGAAGTACACCTTGTCGATGGTGCCGCCCGCCGTCAGGATCCAGACCTTCATGCCGCATCTCGCTAGAACCGAGTCGCTCAAGTGCCAACCTCGGTTCAATGTAGCGACTGACGCGGCCGAGCACAGGCCTCGCGGACCATGCCGTCGAAGGTCGGCGCCTAATTCGACAAGCGAGCTAGGCGATGATATCGCGAATCACACTGCCTTCGATGTCGGTCAATCGGTAGTCGCGCCCCGCGTGACGGTAGGTGAGCCGTTCATGGTCGAAGCCCATCAGAGCCAGGATGGTCGCGTGAAGGTCATGAACGTGCACCGGATTCTCGATCGCTTGGAAGCCAAACTCGTCCGTCGCGCCAAAGACCGTGCCTCCCTTCACGCCACCCCCAGCCATCCACACGGTGAATCCGTAGTGGTTGTGATCGCGCCCATTGATCTTTCCCGCGTTCGCTCCAGCCTGAGGCAGCTCGACCGTCGGCGTTCGTCCAAACTCGCCGCCCCAAATCACGAGCGTCTCCTCGAGCAGGCCCGATCGATGGAGGTCGTCGAGCAACGCCGCGACCGCTCGGTCAATCTGACCAGCCAAGCGACGGTGATTGACCTCGAGATCATCATGGTTGTCCCACGGTTGTCCCGCGCCATGCCATACCTGGACGAAACGCACACCGCGTTCGACGAGCCGACGAGCGATAAGAATCTGCCGCGCTTGCACGCCCTCGCCGTAGGCTTCAAGCACGTGCTGAGGTTCCCGGGAAACATCGAAAGCCTCGGCCGCCTCGGATTGCATGCGGTAGGCCAGCTCGTAGGACTGAATGCGGGCCTCGAGTCTGGGGTCGGCCTCGCGCCCTTCGCGGTGGGCGCGGTTGAGCTGTTGCAACACATCCAGTTGTCGACGTTGAGCCTCGGAGTCATCCCAGTTGTTGCGCACATTCTCGATGAGTTTGTCGATCTCGGTGTGTTGTGTGTTGATGTACGTGCCCTGGTACACGCCCGGCAGGAACGCGGCTTGCCAATTTTGAGTCTCAAGAATGGGGTAGCCACCCGGACACATGGCGACGAAGCCGGGCAGGTTTTGATTCTCGGTCCCCAAGCCGTAGGTCATCCACGAACCCATGCTGGGACGCGTCTGCCGAAAGTCGCCGGTGTTCATGAGCAACAGCGATGGCTCATGATTGGGCACATTGGCCTTCATCGAGCGAATCATCGCCATCTTGTCGACGTGGCGAGCGGTGTGTTGGAAAATCTCGCTGACTTCGATTCCACTCTCGCCGTACGCCTGAAACTTGAACGGACTCCCCATCGCCGCGCCCGTCTTGCGTTCCGTCCGCAAATTAGGCATCGGCAACTCTTGTCCATGTCGTCGATTCAGCTCCGGCTTGGGATCGAACGTATCAACGTGCGACGGTCCACCGTTCATGAACAAATGGATGATCCGCTTGGCCTTCACCGGAAAGTGGGGCGACTTGATCGCGAGCGGATCCACGGACGACGAATCGTCAGCCCGCAGGTCATCGCCGAGCACGCTCGCCAAACCGAGCATGCCGAAGCCCGCACCGCTCCGTTTGAGCCAATCGCGGCGAGTCCACTGCGAGGCGGGGACACCAGAGTGTTGCGCGGAGGACAAGGGGCCATGAGGATCGCGAGTCATGAGTCGACCTCGTGTCGTGGTAAGGAGAGGCAAGCGAGCGGTGGGCGGGGGGAAGGCGGGAGTAGAGTCGTGGCACCGCGATTTGGGTTCCACTCGCCCTACTCCTTCCATTGTTGCTAATCGCTTTCGGTGCGTCTACGCGGACCCCTCCGACAGACCTCATGTTTCGCCTCGTGTCTGGGATAGCGCCAAGCGCCTTGGAACCGACCGTCCACGAACCCGAAACCTGAGTCTGATGTCGCGCCGTTCAAGCTTCGCCCCAGTCGACCATGCCAAAAGCGCGGAAAACCAAACGGAAACCCAAAGCGTAAGTTTTGATGTTGCTCTTTTCCCGCTTCGCCCCAGTCGACCATTTCAAACGCGTGAAAAACCAAAGGAAACCCGAAGCGTGAGCGAGGGATTCTTCGACT
>JAGQPS010000216.1 GCA_020426595.1 Planctomycetales bacterium | reverse complement strand
CCAGGCTCCCGTCTTGGACGATTAGGGCGAAGCGTGAACAGCGCGACATCAAAAAGTGCCGGAGGGCATAGGTGGTCGAAACCGTTCACCAGCCCGATCCTCAAGTGCTTGAGTGGCTCTCGCCGCTCGTCGCTTCCGCGCGCTGGGAACCCTGGGTGAACCATGGCGGTTTCAGCGGAGCTCGGTTGTGGCGTGGTCGATTAGCTCATGCCGCCAATGAATCTTGGTCGACCGACCTTCTGAGCGCGAGTCACTCGGGGCGTTTCGAGCCGGCGAGTGAATTCTGCCTGCGAGCCTGGCCGGCTCGCCATCCCGACGATCAGCGTCTTGCTTGGATCCATGAACGTCTCGGCAAGGCACGCCACCTCGGCGTTCTTGCCGTGCCGATTCCTGGCCGCGATGGTCGTACGTTCTTGGTCACGAAGGAAGCGCGCTGGGAGCTCGCCGAGTGGTTGCCGGGAACGCCCGCTCCGCTGGGCCAGGCGACGTCCGAGCAAGTCCAAGCGGCGCTCGCGGCGGTCGCTTGCCTGCACGAGGCTTGGAGTGACGAACGAACCGAAGCTCGGGTACCGCCCGCATGGCTCGATCGACGCCATCTGCTCGATCAATGGCTCGACCCGACGGAACCACCGCTGCGACGAATTCACGAAGCCCAGCCTCGTGCCGATTGGCTCGCCACCGAGACAACGTCCCTGAGAGTGCGAATCGGGGAGCTGCTGCAGTGGTTCTTGCCGGTCGCCGAGAGGGTCGTCGATCGATGGGAGGGGAGTCTTTGGCCGCTTCAGCCGGTTCTCCGCGACCTGTGGTCGGACCACGTGTTGTTCAGCAAAGACGTGAGGGTGACTGGGATTCTTGATTATGGAGCCATGAGGTTCGACACGGTCGCGACCGATCTGGGACGATTGGTGGGGAGTCTTGTGGGGGATTGTGACCAGTCCTGGAACTTGGCCGCCGAAAGCTACGAACGATCCCTGAAAACGGGGCGGCTCGATGCGTCCCTGTGGCGTTTCGCGAGGGACTTGGAGTTCGTGGGTTTGGGGCTGGGCATCGCCAATTGGGCTCGCTGGATTTGGCTGGACCGCCGCGACTTTCCCGATTCCGATGCGGTGATCGCTCGCTTGCTCGGGCAAATGGATCGGCTCGCCGCCATCAAAGCGACCGGGGCTCGCTAGCTTGCCAGCATTCGGAGCAAAACGTTCGCGTTTGCCTGGTTCGGACTCTCTCGAGCGTAAGGATGCGGTGATCGCTCGCGTCCAACGACCGACTTCGCGAAAGAACGAAGCCGATCAGGCAACCCTCTTGGCGTGTGGGTGTTCGATCCCAACGGGGATTGGGCCCCGGCAAGTCTCTCGTTCCCGTCGCCTCCTGATTGGTTAGACTGGGTGACGTCGGTGGGAGCGGCTTGGGGGCTCGTTTTCGCGATGCCTCGCGAGAGCCACAGCGCTGGGGAGTGCGCCCGTTTCACGGTTCGTTCTCCAACGACTTGGCCCAAGTCCAGCGTCTCGCTGGCATTCCGGAGATTTGGCCGAGCAAGACTCGCCCGCGCCGGCCTTAATCGCTGATGACGGACGAAGGCTCCCTTCAGATCATTCATATCGGGTCGCCAACCGCGCGCTGTTCGAGGACAGTTCAACCGCGGGGGCAAGGCGACCTTGGGATAGAGGTAACGAGCAATGCAGCGACGCATGGGATTATCGGCGCTTATCGGAGCCGTCCTACTGGTGCTGATCGGCGGCTGGGGAACCAGCATGGCTCAGGGCTTACCGGGGCTGGGGCAGGATTTTGGATTACCGCTCGGTGGCCAGTCTCCATTTGGCCCCGGTGCGGAAGTGGGCGAGCCGATCACCTACAGCGCCTCTCTGGAGGCGTATGAGGGGACGAATCGAGGCGTGCTGCGCGTGATGGGCGAGGTCGCCGAGGCGCACCACACCTTTTCGCTAACCAATCCGGGCGGCGGCATGCCGACCGTTCTGAAATTGGAGTCCGACTCGCTCCAGCTGCAAGGGAGCTGGACGAGTGAAGTCGATCCCGAGGTTCATTTTGACGAAGTGTTCGAGATCGATGTCGAGGAGCATCGCGGGTTGGTGACTTGGCGGGCCGATGTGACGTGGGACGAGTCGTTTGATCCGGCGGCGGGCGCGTTGGGTTCGATCGCGATCAGCGGCCAGGTTTGCACCGACGACTTGGGTTCGTGCCTTCCGGTGGAGGGAACTCCGCCGATCGTTTTCACCAGCTGGGTCGCGGCTCCCGTTCTCTCGAGCGATTACCGTCCCGAGAATTCCCATGTACGTTGGTCGGGCCGGGTTCATCCAGCGACCGCCGCGCCGGGTGACGTCGTGACACTCGAACTGACGGCGACGCCGACCGATGGGTACCACGTGTACGGTTGGGCCAAGGAGCCGACGAAGAATGGTATCGCTTCCGAGACTTTGATTGCCTTGACCAAGGCCAACCGATGGGCGGTCGAGGAACCGACCGCCAAACCCGATCCGAAGAGTGAGGAGTCGGGCATTGAAGAGCAACCGATTTTGTATTCGCATCACGAAGCGGTGACGTGGTCGTTGCCCGTTCACATCCCGGCCGATGCTGCTGCTGGCGCATACTCGCTGGAGGGATTGATCGGCTTCCAAACGTGTAGCGACATGTCTTGTGACCTGCCGGGCGCGGCCAAGTTCACGGTTGCCGTGACCGTTGGCGCGGCGACTGGCGACGACGAGTCGGCGGTAAGCTTCACCAAGCATCAACCAGCCGCGGGCGACGCATATAGCTCGGTCGCCGAAGTCGCGAAGGCTTCGGTTTGGGGCGCACCCGCGGGCGAGGCTCCCGAGCCGGTCAAGCAAGCGGCTCCGATTGGTACGATCCTCTACTGGGTCGGCATTTCGTTCCTCGCTGGTTTGATCCTGAATGTCATGCCCTGCGTGTTGCCGGTCATCGGACTCAAGATCATGTCGCTCGTGAGCCAAGCGGGCTCGCACCGGTTGCAGATCTTCTATTTGAACGTGTGGCTGAGTCTCGGCATCATCTTCGTCTTCATGTTGCTCGGGACGCTGGCCGTCGTTTTCGGCATGGCGTGGAGCGATCACTTCACCAATCCGATTTTCGTGGTGGTGTTGACGGGGATCGTGTTCGCGTTCGGACTGAGCTTCCTGGGTGTGTGGGAAGTTCCGATTCCGGGCTTTGCCGGCTCGAGCGAAGCCAATCAACTGGCTCAACGCGAAGGGGCGATTGGCGCCTTCTTCAAAGGCGTGTTGTCGACGGTTCTCGCGACTCCTTGTGCCGGACCGATGATGATTCCGGCTCTGGCGTTCGCCACGAGCCAACCGGCGGGGATCGCGCTGGGGATGTTCGCCGCGATGGGAATTGGCATGGCGAGCCCCTACTTGCTGATTGGTATTTTCCCCAAGCTCATCCGCTGGCTCCCCAAACCCGGCGACTGGATGGTGACGTTCAAGGAGATCGTCGGGTTCGCGATGATCGCCACCTCGGTGTTCCTCGCCAGCGTGTTGGTCGACGAGATGCGAATTCCGATGTTGGCCACCGCGGTCGCCATCGGTATCGGTTGTTGGTGGGCCGGACGCATTGAGCTGACCGCGACCAAGGCTGAGCGGGCCCAGGGCTGGGTGATCGCTCTGTTGATCGTCGCGATCGGCGGTTTTGGTTCGTTCCGCTTGATGGGGCCGAGCGACACCGAACTGGAGTGGACTCCGTTCGATCGCGTGTCGCTGCAGGCCAAGCTGCAAGAAGGGAAACCGGTCTTTGTCGACTTCACCGCCAATTGGTGCGTGACCTGCAAGGTCAACGAACGAGTCGCCTTGAATATCGCCTCGACCAAGGAGCTCTTCGAGGAGCACGAGATCGTCGCGATGAAGGCGGATAAGACGTTGCCCAACGAGGAGATCGACCGCTTGCTGGATGAGCTGGGCAATACGAAGAAGGCGATTCCTTGCTATGCGGTTTTCGTGCCGGGGCGTGACGAGCCGGTTTACTTCGACGGTCTGATCACGGCCGACACGGTCCGTAAGCGATTGGCGGATGCCGGGCTGGAGGTGGACGGCGTCATGATGCCGGTCGCGACCGACGCCGCTTCTGGACCTGCCCTACAGTAGAGTCTCGGGGCGCCAAACAATTTCGAGCCCCCAACCGGGGTCCCATGGACAAGCCACGCCCGCGCGGTGTGGCTTGTTCGGCTTTCTGGGCACGATTAGACTTTCGCCTACCCTCGGCTCCCTTGGAGGATCCCCATGGTGGCCGTCTGGGGCGTCGCGTGCGAGCGAGCTTCTTGCTCCTCGTTCGCTCTCGTCATGCGGCCTCGTATACGCATGATCGAGGGGGGCATGTCGCCGATTGATCAAGTTGCGGGAGTCATTCGCCATGAAGTGGGTCGCGGACAAAGCTCGTTGGGCTCGTGAGATGTTCCTGGGACGAGCGCCAGTGGCGGTGGTTCTCGCCAGCCTATTGGCTGGCGCCGTGGTCGCGAAGGAACCGGAGTCGTGGCCGCAGTGGCGTGGCGTGGCTCGGGATGGCCATAGTCAATCGACGGGTCTCGCCCGCGATTGGAACGAGCAACCCCCGCGACTCGAATGGATGAGCGAAGGGCTCGGCGGCGGTTACGCCAGCGTGTCGATCGCCGATGGCAAGATCTTCACGATGGGCAATGTCGAGGGTGGCCAGGCGGTCATCGCGCTCGATCAACAGGACGGCCATGTCCTGTGGAAGCAACTGGTCACCGAGCAAGTTCCCCAGCACGGTTACGAGGGTTCGCGCTGCACGCCCACCTTTGATGATGGACGGCTTTATGTCGTGGCGAGCAGCGGACGCATCGTTTGCTTGAACGCTGGCGATGGCGATGTGATTTGGGCTCGTGATTTCAGCGATTGGGGCGGCCGCATGATGAGCGGCTGGGGCTTTTCCGAGTCGCCGTTGGTCGATGGAGATCGCGTGATCTGCACGCCGGGTGGCGAGCAAGGCACGGTGGTCGCGCTCAACAAGCGGACCGGCGCCAATGTCTGGGCGGCTCAAGTTCCCAATCAGATCGGCGACGGCAAGAACCACAACGACACGGGACTCAACCCTGGTGCCGCTTATTCGTCGGTCGTGATTAGCAATGCGGCTGGCGTCAAACAGTACGTGCAGCTCCTGGGGCAAGGCGTCGTCGGAATTCGCGCGTCGGATGGCCGCTACCTCTGGGGTTACGAAGACGCCGCGAACAACGTGGCCAATATCCCGACTCCGATTCCCGTCGGCGACAGGATCTTCTGCTCGACTGGCTACGGCACGGGCTCGGCCCTGCTCGAGATTTCCGGCCGAGGCAATAACATCTCGGCTCGCGAGGTGTACTTCCTCGACCAGCGCACCTTCCAGAATCACCACGGCGGCATCATTCTGGTCGGCGAGTACCTCTACAGTGGCCACCGCCACAACGAAGGCTTCCCGATTTGCGTGGAGTTGGCGACCGGCGAAGTGGTTTGGGGAGGCAACCAGCGCGGCGAAGGGAGTGGCTCGGCCGCGGTCGCCTACGCCGATGGCCTGCTCATCTACCGTTACCAAAACGGTACCGTCGCGCTCGTTGAAGCGACCCCCGATGGCTACGAGCTCAAGGGATCGTTCCAGCCAGAATTCCAAGAGCGCGAGAGCTGGGCTCATCCCGTGATCGTCGATGGTCGCTTGTATCTGCGTGAGCAGGACAAGCTGATGTGCTACGACCTACGAGCTCGTTGAGCGGGCGCGATAGGACGCTGGGTCGAGACCTCTGATCGCTCGCCCGCGAGAGGTCTCGACGCAACAGGGGAGGGCACGGACGACCATGGTGGGTGATGACGTCCACGGCGTCGTGCCGGAAGAGCGTTTTATCGATGGACCGACGCCTGTCATGGGCGTCGGAGGCCCTGATCCGAGTACGGAGTCCGGTGACGCCGCCTGGCGAATTCTGGTATTTCCCGGCATCGGTCGGCAAACGATCGATGGATCGTGGCGCGTCGAGCTGGAAGGCGTCATCTATCAGAATCGGGAAATTGGACTCCGCAAACGGATGTTGTTGCGGTTGCTGCGCCGCGTGATGAAGGCCGATCCCGCCGAGTTCGAGCACGCCCTATTTCAATCGCGAGTCGAAGCCTTCGTTGGCATGACCGACCGAGGTTGGCAGCCCGAGGTTCGCTGCGGTGAAGATCCTTTCGTGTCGATGCGAAGGACGAAACGCAACGGGCGGTTCTTTGGTTCGATTCGCGTGTCCGACGAGAAACGCCGCGAGTGCATCGCGCGGCGAGGGAACTCGGACGGGCACATCGAAGTGCGGATTCAAGGAGTCGACCAATCGCTGGTTCAGGCTCCGGTCTATTTAGTGCCTCGGCAGGGCATCAGCGTCGTGTCGGACATCGACGATACGATCAAGCACACCGATGTTCGTTCACGCCGCGAGATGCTGCTCAACACATTCGTGCGCCCCTTCAGCGCGATTGACGGCATGGCCGAGGCCTACCAGCGGCTCGCCGAGCTCGACTTCGCCTTTCACTACGTCAGCTCAAGCCCCTGGCAGTTGTTCACGCCGTTACGAATGCTGTTGAACGACTGTTCGTTTCCAGGAGGCACGATCCATCTGCGTAATTTCGCGCTGCGTGATCATATGCTTCGCCGCGTGTTGCCCTTGCATCGACGAGGCAAGGGGGCGGTGATTCGTCACTTGATCGAGTCCTTCCCCGAGCGGCGTTTCGTGCTCATCGGCGACTCGGGAGAACGCGACCCTCGCATCTACGCCAAGCTCACGCAGCGTTACACCTCGCAAATCGATTCGGTGTTGATTCGCGTGCTCGAACCGGAGCATCGCGGGCGGCTCGAGGAGCAATGGAATCGCGGCGACACACTGCGTGGCAAGTTGTTCACGTTTCTGGATTCGGCCGAGTTCGCCAGCATCTGCGCCGAACGCTGGCCGGCGACCGCTTGAGCCAACCATGAGCGCTGAAAGGGCGAACGCGTGAGCCGACCCGATTGGAACTCCCGCTACGACACCGACGAGTACATCTACGGTTGTGAACCGAACTCGTTCTTGGTCGAACAGGTCGATCTCATTCGGGGGCCGGTGCTTTCGCTCGCGGAAGGCGAGGGGCGCAATGCCGTCTTTCTGGCTTCGCGAGGCCATGACGTGTTGGGCGTGGATGCCTCGGAGATCGGTTTGAACAAGGCTCGCGCCTTGGCCACCGAGCGAGGCGTTTCGATTCGAACCGAGGTCGCCGATCTCGCGTGCTACGAGCCGACGTTGAATCATTTTGGAGCCGTCGTGTCGATCTGGGCCCACTTGCCGAGCGTCGTCCGCGGTCGGCTCTACCCGTTGGTGATCCAGAGTCTCGTGCCAGGCGGACTGTTGTTGCTCGAGGCGTATTCCGAACGGCAATTGCAGCGCGACACCGGAGGGCCCAAGGACATCGACATGTTGCTCTCGACCGAAAAACTCTCGTTGGAACTCGGCGACCTCGAAGTCGTGCTACTGCGCGAAACGGAAAGGGAGGTCGTGGAAGGCGCCTATCACACGGGGCTCGCGTCGGTCGTGCAATTCATCGGTCGCAAGAAGGCGATGTCGCATGAATGAGAGTCTCGTTGGGCGTCGCTGTGTCGTCACCGGTGCCTCGAGTGGCATTGGCCGAGCTTCGGCCATCGCGCTCGCCAGCGCGGGAGCGAGCGTGATGATCTCGGCCCGCCAGAACGCCGCGGGCCTCGCGGAAACGCTCGAACAACTCGCCGGGCCCGCGACGAGCGAACCCAACAGCACACGGGGGCATACGGCGCATTTGTCCGATCTGTCGACCGCCGAAGGTTGCCGGGACCTGATCGATCGCGTGGCGGACTGGAGTCCCCAAATCGATGCCTGGGTGCATTGTGCCGGAGCCGATGTGCTGACCGGAGCCGCGCGGGAATGGTCATTCGACCAAAAGCTCGACGCGCTGTGGCGAACCGACGTTCAAGGCACGATTCGCATCGGACGTGAAGTCACTCGGCGAATGAGCGAACAATCGCGAGCGACGGAATCAGCGACCGCTCCCATCTTCATCACGATCGGCTGGGATCAAGCGGCTCATGGAATGTCGGGGGATGCCGGGCTGATGTTCGGGCCGATCAAGGGCGCCGTGATGGCTTTCTCATTGAGCCTGGCTCGCACGGTCGCGCCGCGAGTCCGAGTGGTGTGCGTGGCGCCCGGATGGATTCGCACCGCTTGGGGCGACGAGACCAGTGACTACTGGCACGATCGAGCGAAACGCGAGAGTCTCATGGCGCGTTGGGGGCGTCCCGAGGACGTGGCGGCCGCCATTCGGTTTCTCGTCAGCGACGAGGGAGCCTTCATGACGGGGCACGTCTTGCCGGTCAACGGCGGCTTTCGTCACGAGTTCGATGGGGAAACATAAGCGAATCAAAATTGCTGACTCGTGAACCCGGCGTCTCGTTCGGAGCCGGAGGGTTACCCGGCCGGAGTGACAAAACGGTTTGCATGCCGGCCGCGTGAGCCGCCTCGATTTCCGCGGCGGCATCGCTGATGAATACGATCCGCTCGGCCGGGATGCCGAACTCCCCGGCGATGTGCCGGTAGCTCGCGGCGTCCTTCTTGCCGCCGATCGTCGTGTCGTAATGACCGCGAAACTGATCGAGAAGGTCGCCCGCGATCGTGTGGCCGAAGAACAGTTTCTGCGCCGCGATCGACCCCGATGAGTAGATGCGGACATCCAGCCCCAGTTGATTCCAGCGGCGGATCGCGGCTGG
>JAGQPS010000215.1:6663-8755 GCA_020426595.1 Planctomycetales bacterium | reverse complement strand
TGGGCGTCTCACGGCCGCACGATGCGGCAGGTCTGATTAAGTCAACGGCCCGTCACGCTTCGGGTTTCCTGTGGTTTTCCCACGCCTTTTGACTTGGTCGACTGGGGCAATCCCGATATGCGAGAGAACGTCGACTAGCCACCGATGCGACGAGGACCGCGCGTGAATTCGGCGACCCAGGCCAAGAAACAAGACAGGCCAGACTCCCAACTAGGAGCCCGGCCTGTTTGTGTTCGATCAAGGGAAAAGTACCAGAGGTGGGAGTCGAACCCACACGTCCTTACGGACACAGGATTTTGAATCCAGCGCGTCTGCCATTCCGCCACTCTGGCTCGGATCGACCGAAACTCGTGTTCCATTCCTTCGGGAGGTCTGGGGGAACGAGGACTCCAGAAACCCAATCGAGGTGGACCAGGGTTTGATCGTCGAGTCGGGATTGTAACTTGAGGCTCATCAAATCCTCAAGGGTGGCCCCGGCCATGTTTTTCCCGAATGCTCAAGGACCTGGACAGCCTCGACCCTCGAGCGGTTCACCCCTAATCCCAGAAAACAGGGCCCATGGCCCCGCTCGTGGCGTCATCCCGTTGACCCATCGGCCACCTCGAGTCCCATCAACCGCCCCGAGCCCCATCAACCACCCCGGGACCCGTCAACTCCCCCGAGACAAAGCGTCGTGGGGCCTCAAGCCGAGCATGCCTCGAGTCGCCAGCGAGCCGGTTGTCAGACCAATCGCCGTCACAAGCAGCAGGATGCCGGCCAAATCGAACCAAGGAACACTCGCGTCCCCTAGCCACCAATGCGGCACGAGTACCAAGGCGGCCGACGTCACGCCCACCCCCAGACCCGCGACCAG
Organism: Planctomycetales bacterium; assembly: GCA_020426595.1. Taxonomy (GTDB): domain Bacteria; phylum Planctomycetota; class Planctomycetia; order Pirellulales; family Pirellulaceae; genus UBA11682. The sequence goes on along the minus strand of JAGQPS010000215.1, from coordinate 7,902 downwards.
CAACCAAGCATTCTCCCAAAACACCAATCTGACGAGGCGCGGTCGAGCGAAACCGATCGCCTGCATCAAGGCAAGCTCGCGGCGACGCTCGAGCACGCCGCGCAGCTGAACGGTCGCCAATCCAAACGTGCCCAGCAACAGCCCCAGTGCTCCCAACGCCTGGAAGGTCGACAGATACGTGTTCTGCACGGCCAGCAGTTCGCTTAGCACCGCCGATGTGGGACGAGTCGAGAAGCCAACGTCGCCCAGCCGATCCTCCAACAGCGCGCGAACCGCGGATTGCTGCTCCGAACCGTCCTCCGCCCCAGTGGCGACGAGGAAGTAGCTCTCCCCTTGCTGCTCGGGAAACCGACGACGGAACTGCTCGTCCGACATCAGAATCCGACCCTGCAACACCGTGTTGTCCAAGAAGCCGACGGCCCGCATGCGTAGTGGCCCCGTCTCCTCGTAGTCGATCGTGAACTCCTGCCCCACCGAGTAAATCTGCAAGCCCCACATCGCCGTGTTCTTGTCCAGCACCACGGGGATCGGTTCGCCCGTGGACTCGTTGCTAGGCAACAACAACCGCCACGGATGCTCTTGAACCTCGGGTTCGTCCGACGCGACTCCCGCCCAACCGAAATCGAGCACCTCGGCCCCTTCGAAGTAGGCGATCACATCCTCGGTCACACCGAGGACCTGCGGCTGGTTGGCTCGAAAAGGATTGTTGCAACTGGCGTCATCGCCTCGGCGCCAGCGAAAAGCCAGCACATGCGTCCCGGCCAATTCCTCGGCATCGCCGCCAAACCGACTTTCGCGTTCTTGCGGATCATTCAAGTCAACGAAGATCGGGCGACTCGTGATCGCCTGCAAATCAAATCCGCCCGTTCCTCGTTTCGTCGGAGACATTCGAAAGGCGCTGACTCCGCCAATGAGAAACGTGGCGGCCGCGACCAGACCAATCGTGAGCAAGCTGCGAGTCGGGTTGCGGACGGCGTTGCGCCATGCGAGGTAGACCAAACCAAAGCCCGCTGTCCGCGCTTCGTCGCGTCGCATCACGTAGCTCAACACCGCCAACAACATCGTCAGAGCCGCCGCACCCGCGCCGAGAAAAGCACCGGCCTGCATCTCACCGCCCAAGCGAGTCCCCGCCAGCAACGCCGCGACCATGGCCAAGCCAGCGACCAACGCGACGATCAACCGCACACGCGACGGTCTCGCCACCAACCCCATGCCACTCTCGAGCCGCCCGACCAACAG
>JAGQPS010000215.1:0-6566 GCA_020426595.1 Planctomycetales bacterium | reverse complement strand
GCGACCAACGCGACGATCAATCGCACACGCGACGGTCTCGCCACCAACCCCATGCCACTCTCGAGCCGCCCGACCAACAGATCGCGCACCGCTCCCGTGCGAAAACGGGCCACCGTGAAGGCGATCGTCCCGCCGCACACCAACATGCTGCCCAGGAAACCAATGATCAAAGCCGTCGGTGACACGAAGAGCTGAAGGAAAGGTGTGCGAATCGCCCCGACCCACCAAGTCTGAAGTCCCCAAACCATGAGCCCCGCGTAAAGCACACCCAGCGCGGTACCAAGTGCGGCTCCCAGCACCGCGACGATCATCCCCTCGCCCACCAACAGCCGAGAAACTCGACGTTTGCTGAAACCAATCGCCAACCAGGTTCCCACCTCCCGCAACCGACGCTCGAGCCCCAAACGAAACAGCAACACGATCAACAGCAAAGCCGCCACGATCACGAACAAGCTGAGCCCCAGGAACAATCCATCGAACGGCGTGGTTCCACTCGCGCTCTGAAGTCCCAATCGCTTGATCGGCATGAACTCAAAACCGTGCCGATGCTCGGAAGCGTGAAGCACATCCAGGATCTTGCTCTCGAGCACCTCCGCGTCGACGCTCGTGGCATCAAGACGAAACCCGGTTAGCTCACCAAAGCGACTCCCCCACAGCCGCTGACCGGCCTCCAATGCCACAAACGCCTTGGGGGTAGTTCGATAGAACTTCCAGTAGTCATCGTCCTGATCGCGCAGCCGGTCCGCCGTGGGAAACGGTAGGTCCCAGTTTTCAATCGACTCTTGGTCCGTCACGCCTGGGACTTCGGGCGTTAGAGCCGGATCATTGGCGAGCGTCGGAAGCTGAGTGAACCGAGCCGGACCACGGCGCGAATACGGTTGCTCTGGCTCGGTCAGTGAGGCGATCGCCTGGAGTTCAAAATCGGCGAATGTCTCATCGGTTTGCCCGTGAGTCGTTTCCGGCTGGAAATAGGTCAGCCGAATTCGGTCTCCGGGTTTCGCCCCCAAGTCGTTCGCGGTCCACTCGTTGAGGACGATCCGATCGTCGGCCAGCGGACCGATCAAGTTGCCATCCACATCTCGCAGATCGTAGGACTCATCGAAATCAACGCCTGTCACCATCGAGAACGGAACTCCGTCGCGACCATCGGGCGGCGTGGTGGAATCCGTCCACAAGCCAATGTCGTTGGCGAGGTACGTGAGCAGCGGGACCGGCTGGTAATCCGCCAAGGCACCAGACAAGTCCGCCTCCAGGTCGCCATCGATAATCATCCGATCGGACGACACGTACCAAGCGTCTCCCACCATCTGTTCGGCTTGATCATTCTCGGCCGGCAAGGCGATGGTCGACCGCGTGAGCAGGATCCCATAGTCGCTCAAGCTTGGACGCAACACGCGACTCACCGCCCGAGTCTCTTCGGTCGTCGGTGCGACATCCGTCAGTTCATCGCCGAGCCAGATCGCGTTGACCTTCCCTTCCGCTTCGAACAACGCCTCCAAATCGGCTCGTGCCACGAAGGCATTTCGCGGAGCAAGTTGGGAGGGTTGGAGACTGAACCGACCCGGCCCCTCGTTCGCCACGATCGCCACCAGCTTGAGCCGTGGCAGCGCCATCGTGAGGTCTTCCTTCTCACCCAGGGGACTGTCCGACGAAAGGGATTCGAAGCGAGGCAGGCGGAGCGTCAGCTCGATCTCGCTCTCGATCGACCAGGTCGACGCATCAATGCCGAGATCGTCCGCGAGAGCCTTGTTGATGACGATGCTTCCCGCATCGAGCTCGGGCCAGACGTCTGGGTGCTCCGGCCAAAAACGATTCAGTTCCTCGCCGGCAAGAACCTGCACGTCGGCCGCGCGACGGACTCGCTCCTCCACACTGTGCGAAACCGTTTCCAAGGTGGAACCGGGCAGCCAGATCAAGCCGGCGACTCGCGAGCGTTCCGCCCGTAGTGACTCAATGGCGGAAGCGGCCTCGAAGAACCGCTGGCTCACCAACATCTCGTCAACGTCGCCAAGCCGCCGAAGCGTAAGCTCCTTGAGACTTCCCCGCATGCTCGCGCCCACGAGCAGCGAGCCAGTCAGAACGGCGGCCGCCACGGCGACACCCGCGACAACGCTGAGATGGATGCGCCGGTGGTAAAGCAAACTCTGCCAAATGACTCGCCACATTGACATGTCTCGCCCTCGTCTCGCGGGTCAAAAACGCTGTCGCATCGCGACAAGACTCAATGACCGACGGCGGTTTCCTACTGTTCGTTCGCGCTAGCCAAGACGCCTTGCTCGATCCGGAGTCGGCGGGGAAAACTCTCGGCCAATTCCATCGAATGGGTCACGACGATCAGCATCGTGGCATGATCAGCCGGCAGCTGAACGAGCAATTCGCCGATGCGCTGCGCGTTCTCGGGATCGAGGCTCCCGGTCGGCTCGTCCGCGAGAACCAGTTTGGGGCGACGCAGCAAGGCGCGAGCCACCGCCGCGCGCTGACGCTCGCCTCCCGATAGTTCGCCCGGCTTGTGGTCTCGACGGCCACCGAGCCCGACCGCGTCGATCAACTCTTCCGCTCGCCGCAAGGAATCCGCCGAGGCCGACCCGATCGCCACCATCGGCAACACCACGTTCTCGAGAACTGAAAGTTGCGGCAACAAATGGTGTTCCTGGAACACGAACCCCACGTGTTCGCCTCGAAAGCGGGCCAGCTCCGCTTCGCTCAACGTGAACGGATTCACTCCGCCCAGAGTGACCGAGCCACTGGTTGGCGTATCGAGCGTGCCAATGAGATGCAGCAAGGTGCTCTTGCCGCAGCCACTCGGTCCCAGAACCGCCACTCGCTCTCCCAGCTCCACCTCGAGGTCGATCCCCTTGAGAATCTCGAGCGGTTCGGCGCGAGTCGGAAAACTCTTGCAGAGCTTGCTTACCGTCAGTTCCGCCATCGATCGCCGCTCCTGATATGAGTCCTCTAAGCGCGGGCCCGAGAGTGCCTTGAGCAACCCATGAGCGAGCCTCTCAAGGATTTCGCACCCGTCCGCATTGTGGACCGATCCGAGTTGGGTTGAAAGCGGGCGGCAAGCAGGGACGTCGCACGGCGGCCGATGGAGAAGATTCGCGGCGCTGCTCGGGGAATCACCCCGATCACTCGTCCGAGGCGGGCTCGGCGAGCAATGCCAACGTGCCGAGTCCGTAGAACGAATACTCGACGTCGTACCGATCGTCCCACAGCGCTGCCCGAAAACCACCGTCGGGAGATTCCAACTCAGCCACGAAACGAGCGATCGCCGCCAGATCGACTTCGTCGCGAGCCCCCAGATCGGTCAACGTCACGAGCCCCGTGAAGGTGCTCAGTACGTCCGCGATTGGGATCCGCGTGTTGGCGGTCAGGCCCCCTTCGTCACTTTGTCGCTCGAGCAAGAAGTCGATCGCCCCTTCCGTGGATTCCTCGTCGAGCCGGTCAAGAATGCGCAGGGCGCCGATCGCGGCCGCCGTCGGATTCGTGCCGCCACGGCGAGCCGCGCGAATCTCGCGAAACCCGCCATCGTCCATCTGTTGCGACCGCAGGAATTCCACGATCCGATCGGACTCGGGGATCGGCTGATGCAACATGTCGAAGGCGACGCAGACCAAGAACGTCTGATAGGTGCTGCTCGCCGCCCCTTCCTCGGTCTTCGCGAATCCACCGTCGTCGCGGCGCAGCTGGAGCAGGAACTCCGTCACTTGCTTGCGCCAATCGGTACGACTGGCGGCGAACAAATCGATGTCGGCCGAGACCTGCAGGAGCTCGGCGCTGTAGAGCAAGGTAAAGAAATCGACGAGCGATTCCTGCCCGATCAAACGACCTTGCAGGAACTCCGCCGCGCGTCGAGCCACGTCGCCATAGAGCTCACCGAGCAAGGCCAAGGACCGGAGCCCGAAGCTCGTGTAGTAGGGATCGCTCCCCCCTTCGCGTCCCGCGAAGCCACCGTCGGAGCGCTGGGCGGAGGAGAAGAATCCAAGATGCCGCGCGCGTTGTCCGTCATCAAGCGCCGCGACGCCTCGTGCGAGCCGAAGCGTGAGGTCGCGGAGATAGCCCTTCATCCGCGATCCTCCTCCACGTACGGCGACAACGCCGTGCGAAACGAGTCGGGAATGGCCATCGATCGCGGCGCGTGCCCCGACTCGATGCGACAACAAACCGCGGTAATCTCGCCGTTGGCCACGGTCCGATGTCCCGCCACGAACTCAAAGTGGTACGTCACACTCTTGCCGCCGAGACGCTTGAGCCCCACGCGTACATCGAACTGCTCCTCGAATCGCAAGGCGCCTTGGAATTCGCAATTCACTGACACGCGAGGCCACGAAAGCGTCCAACCGCCATCCTGAGGCAACACGACCGAAAGGCCGAGCGAGCGAAGCAGCGAGTGCTCGGCATCTTCCATGTAGGTCAAGAACGAGGAGAAGTGCATGATGCCAGCCGCGTCCGTGTCGCTGAATCGAACCTGACATGGAAGCACGTGAACTCGGTTCATGGTTTGACTCCGAGATGCCTTACCTGGCGATCCACTCTGAAAGTTTTGGCCTTCGAGTCCCTTCCTCCGCGGCCCAGTAAATGCGAGGAAACCCGACGCACAAGTTTTGATGTCGCGTTTTTTACGATCCCGCCCAAGCGGCGAATTCCAAAGCATGCAAAACCAAAGGAAACCCGAAGCGTCAGTTTTGATGCTGCGCTTTTCACGCTCCGCCTCAGTCGACCAACTCAAAAGCGTGGAAAACCAAAGGAAACCCGAAGCGTAAGCGAGGGATTCTTCGATTTCGCAAACTGGCCATCAACTCGGAACTCCACCAACACTTCCCGCTAGGCCCCTCCCTGCAAGCGCCACACCTCGAAGCGTAAGCGAGGACGTCTTCATCGTCCTTGGCGAGCTCATGCACCGCGCAGCTACTCCTACCAAAGCTCGGTCCACTCTCGAACCGACCGGATGAGGCTGGGCGTCGAACCAAATGGCCGGCGCGCAAAAAAAGAGTCTGCGAATGGCTCTTACCAGCTCGCAGACTCCATTTTTGTATTTCACTCAGGCGAGAGCAGATGGAAACGTCGAAAGAAACCGACGTTCAATCCGCGTATTACCGCTCGGCGTAGGCCAGCCCGCGACGCCCCGTGGGTATACAAGAGACGCCCATCGCGGAAACCAGCTTGGGTTTCCAACGGGAGCCGTCTCCCACCGAAGGGCCGCGTGACTACTCGCCGACGTACGGCAACAGCGCCATGAAGCGAGCCCGCTTGATCGCTTGGCCAACAGCATGCTGGCTGGCGGCCGAGCAGCCGGTCTTGCGTCGTCCGACGATCCGACCGTGGCGGTTGATCAGCTTCTTGAGCAAGTCGATGTCCTTGTAGTCGACATACATCGGTCGAGGGCGCTTGCCATCGACGAACAAGGGATCCTGCTTCTTCGTGCGCGTCTTCGCTTTAGCTCGCTTACGAGGCCGTGCTTTCACCGAACCACCCGTGACTTTAAAAGGCTCATGCGGCCAACCAATGCCTAGCCGCAACCATTGGGACCAGTGGAAACCGCGAATTATGGCATAGCTGCCGGGCTGACTCAAGCCCTGTCATCGGCAAGAGCGAGAATCGCTATCCAGCGAGCCCGAAACTTGGCCCGAAAAGCTCCCAACATCCTCAGGTCGCCTGTCGCCCAATCCCCCGACGGCCACGCCAATACGCGCGGCCCAGCATGACAACCTAGGGAAACACGGCAATTTCGACAAGTTCCACCGCCGGGACGCCGTTGCAGTAGATCAAGGCGGTGCGGCCAAAACACTCCTCGAGGTCGGGGAGTTCCACGGAGGCCAGAAGAGCGGGCCCGGTCCGTACCCGCCATAGCGACAACAATTTCACGTTGCGCAGCACCTCGTGCCGGATCAAAATGCGGCCCAACGGCTCCCGCTGAGCCACGATCTCTTGATAGACCTCCTCGCCCAGCAGTTGTCGAGCGAGTCGCACGAGCCCGTACATGACAATTCGCCCGTCGGATTGCCGGCGGAGGCGAATTTCGCGGGAATAGTGCAGCTCGGATTGCTGGCTCCGCAAGACTTCCACGTCGACCAAACAACCGTGAAAGTCCTCGATGCTCACGGTCATATGGGAGTGATGAGCCAGCAACGTCCTCGACGGCTCGCTCACTTGCCCTCGTTCGACTTCCTCGAACTGCCCGAGCTCGGACGGATTGGGATAGAACAAATCGACCAGGACCTGAAGATCCGGTGTGGCCCACGAATGAGGCCGGAGCGACGGTTCCGGCATGTAGCTCGCCCCACTGGCTGACAGGTATGAACGGTGCACCGAGTCGGCGAAATGCCTCTGGCCAATCTACCGCCGATCGGAACACTCTCCAGGCATTTGAATCGCGGAGCCCCAACCGAGGCAGCACACCCTTCAAACACCACTCGCAACGCGACGGATTCCCAGAGTGCCCGCAACAGAAACAGTGCCTGGCACTGAAATGGTGCCCGGCACTCAAGCCGTGTCAGTCGCTCAACGGCAACCGAGACAAGAGGGAACCATGGTCGTCGGGGGCTCATTGTAGACGAGCCCCAAGGCCC
>JAGQPS010000214.1 GCA_020426595.1 Planctomycetales bacterium | reverse complement strand
GTCGATGGGGCGCCGACACCGCTCGAAGGGCGATGGACGGGGCATTTGCCCGAGGGACGTCACCAGTTCATGGTGACCGTCGACACCACGAAGAATCAATCGCTGACCGCCGAGGTCGTTGACTCCGCTGCCGATCCCGCCACGGTGCGTGTGATTCTCGACCAGGAGTGATGAAACGTTCCACGATGACTTGCTGGAGAGCCGGAAAGGCTGGCTCTCCAGCGAGAGTCAGACGGAAGCGGTTGAGCCGGGATTCCAAGGGTGCGATTCAGTCGCATCGGCCGTGCCGTTAGCGGCCAGTGTTTTTTCGCCGAGCCGCTCGGCGAACCCGCGCGGAGTGTTCCGACGGCGGCCAGCCGATGCACCGCTTGAAGGTGGTCGAAAAGACGAATGGGTTTTGGTATCCGACTTCGATCGCGATACTGGCGACCTTGCGATCGCCTTCCGCGAGCAATTCCGCGGCCCGGCGCATGCGGAGCCAGATGAGCTGTTGGCGCGGGGTGCGACCGAGCTCCCGCAGACAAAGTCGCTCGAGTTGCTTTTCTCCGAGGTGGACCTCTCGAGCCATCAACTGTGAGTTCCAGGCGGCTCCCAAATCGGCCTCCACGACCTGCCAGAGTTTCCAAATTCTTTCGTCCAATTGCCGGGGCTCGGCGAATCGCCTCACATACCCTTCGATGAGGGTCGCCCATCGCTCGACTTCCACCGCCGAGTTTTCATGGCGGCATTCGTGATAGAGCCCTTCCACGGCGAGCCGTAGGGGCTCGGGGTCGTAGTCGGCGAGGACCGGACTGTTCGCGGCGGCGATGGGCTGCTGCCCCTTTTGTTCTTGGAATCGAACCCATGCGAACCGCCACGGCTCGGTCTGCCGTGTGTAGAATCTTTGCAGGGTTCCGGGTGGAAGCAGGAACGCTTGGCCAGGGCCGCACCTTTTGGATTGCCCGTCCACCACCACCCGCCCCTCCCCGCCAAAGCAAGCCAGGAAGTAGCTGCCCGCCAGTTTTGTCCGCACGATTTCAAAAGGTCCCGGCATCGCACCGATTCCGAGGTGCAGGACCTGGAGATTTCGTAGGAACGGGCAAGTAGGCTCCCCGGACATCCAAGGACGCCGGACTCGCGTATCAACCCGCACCGACCGAGTGGTCGCATCGGGGCTACGGATGTCGGTTTCCGATAGGTGCTGGTCGGTTCGACTCATGGCATGCCGGGGTCGTGATCGCCTACGATCAGATTAAAGGAGCTGGGCCGAACGAGGCCCCGTTCATCACTTCGAGACGTCTTAGGTTGTGCCATGTTGTCGCGACGATTCCAACCTGCCTCCAGCCGACTCTTCCCGTTTACTGGGGTGAGCTTCCTGGGAGCCGTATTGTTTCTGCTGGCGATCGCCCCAGGGGCCGTACGAGCCCAGGACGAACCGGCGATCGATTACGCCCGGCAGATTCAGCCGATCTTCGCTCGTCGTTGCTTCAAGTGCCATGGGCCGGATCACGCCGAGGGGGGACTGCGGCTCGATACGGCCGAGGGGATGCACGCCGAATTGGATTCGGGTGAGATCGGAGTCGTACCGGGAGATCCGGGGGCGAGCGAGGTGTTGGCTCGCATCAAGTCGGACGATGACTATGCCCGCATGCCTCCCGAAGAAAAGCCACTGACCGAGCAAGAGGCCGACCTGATTCAACGATGGATCGAGCAAGGCGGGCAATGGTCGGCCCATTGGGCTTACCGGCCACTCAATCAACCGAACGTCCCTCATGTCGAGAACTCGGCTTGGGTTCGGAACGAGATCGATGCGTTCGTACTCCATGAACTCGAGCGGCGGCATCTCACGCCCGCCGAGCCGGCGGACCGAGTGGCGTTGGCGCGACGAGTCTATTTCGACTTGATCGGCCTCCCGCCAACTCCCGAGCAAGTCGCCGCCTTTGTGAATGACGAGTCTCCCGACGCCTACGAGAAGCTCATCGATCAATTGCTCGCGAGTGATCAGTACGGCGAGAAATGGGCTCGTCACTGGCTTGACGTCGTTCGCTATGCCGAAACCAATGGCTACGAGCGCGATGGGGTCAAGGAGCTGATTTGGAAGTATCGCGACTACGTGATTCGCGCCTTCAACGAGGACAAGCCGTACGATCGGTTCTTGATGGAGCAAGTCGCGGGTGATGAGCTTCCCGAAGTGACGCCGGATAGCATCACCGCTACCGGTTTCTATCGACTCGGGATCTGGGACGATGAGCCGGCCGATCGCGAGTTGGCTCATTACGACTACCTCGATGATTTGGTGCGAACGACCGGCGAGACCTTTTGCGGCATGACGATTGGTTGCGCGCGGTGTCACGACCACAAGATCGATCCGATCACTCAACGCGACTATTACTCGATGGTCGCCTTCTTCGCCGATATTTCGAGCCATGGGTCCGGCAAGACCAATCTCGTGCCGATCACCTTGGCCGCGGAGCGGGCCGCGTTTGATGCTCGTGTCGCGCGGAAGCAAGAGCTCGAAACTCGGTTGCAGACCGAACTCGGCGAAATCGAGTCTCGGTGGCGAGAGCTTGTGCAAGCGCGAGTTGGCGAGGACGCGTTGACCGTCGCTCATGACCCGGTCGTCGTCGCGGATAGTCGCGAGGAGGCTCAGCAATGGCGATTCCGCTTGCGACAGCCTCGTGAGGATTGGTTCGCGATTGGATTCGATGATTCCAACTGGCAGGAAGGACCAGGGGGATTCGGGCGTCAGGGAACTCCGGGCGCGGTCGTGCGAACGCCTTGGCAAAGCGAAGGTATTTGGCTCCGACGCACGTTCCGACTCGATGCCATTCCGAGCCATGTCACGCTGCACGTCCATCATGACGAGGACGTGCAGGTATATCTCAATGGCCAATTGTTGGTCTCGCGCAATGGCTACGTCACCGACTACATCGAGATCGACGTCACCGAGGGAGCGATGCCTTTGCTGCAGACGGGTAAGAACGTGCTTGCCGTGCAATGCCGACAGACGGGAGGAGGCCAGTACATCGACGCTGGTTTGACTCTCGACTATCAGAATCCCGTGGCCAACTGGATCGAGCGGTTCGGCCCCGATCTGCTGGGAGAAGAAACGATCGCGCGGTGGAAGGAGGCTCATGCGGAACTCGCGGCGAGCCAAACCGTGAGCCTCGTATTCGAGCCCGAGTTGGCGATGGCGGTGGCCGAACGGGGACCGCAGAAGACTTGGATCCTGCAGCGTGGCTTGCCCGCGATGAAGGGAGACGAGGTTACGCCCGCCTTCCCCGGAATTCTCAATCCGTCGGATCCCGACATTGTCGCGTCGGATGCGACCGGAACTTCGGGCAAGCGTCTCGCGCTCGCGCGTTGGCTCGTTTCCGACGAGAATCCACTCGTGTCTCGGGTGATGGTCAATCGAATTTGGCAACATCACTTTGGTCGCGGATTGGCTCGTACGACGAGCGACTTTGGTCTGCAAGGCGCTCCGCCGACCCATCCCGAGTTGCTCGATTGGCTTGCCGTGGACTTCCGCGAGAGTGGCTGGCGCGTCAAGCGGCTCCACAAGCTGATCATGATGTCGAACGCCTATCAAATGGCATCGACCGACAACGCCGACGCCTATGCCATCGATCCGACGAATGACTACTTTTGGCGATACGACATGCGACGGTTGACGGCCGAGGAGATTCGAGATGCCATTCTCGCCGTCACTGGTACGCTCAATCTCGAAATGTACGGTCCACCGATCTTCCCGCCGCTATCGCCCGAAGTGTTGGCGACCGCATCGCGTCCGGATGCCGCCTGGGGCCGATCCTCGGTGGAACAAGCGGCTCGCCGCACGATTTATGTCCACGTGAAGCGAAGCCTGCGTCCGCCGATGCTGACCAACTTCGACGCTCCAGAATCCGATACGACGTGTCCCGTGCGCATGGTCACCACCGTGCCGACACAATCGCTCGGCATGCTGAATAACCATTTCATGATCGACCAAGCGACTCTGCTCGCCGAGCGACTAGCGCGAGAAGCGGGTGATGACCCGCGCCAGCGCGTGGCGCTTGCCGTCCGATTGGTGATGGGGCGGGAAGCGACGGACCAAGAGATCGCGGGCGACTTGCGGTTCCTCGAGACGCTGCGCACCGAGGAGCAACTGTCGGAAGAGCAAGTATGGCAAGCCTATGGGCTGATGATGCTCAACACCAACGAGTTCATTTACTTGGACTAGGCAACGGAGGATTGGGTGAGCCAGCCGAGCGATGGCTCACGATTCGCCGAGTTGGCATAAGCCGAGCGATGTCGCGGTACACATGCCCTGGCCCAAGCGGCCAAGTCAGGAGTCCGGAAACCAAGGAAACCCGAAGCGTGAGTTTTGATGTTGCGCTTTTCACGCATTGCCCCGGTCGGCCATGCCAAAAGCGTGGCAAATCAAAGGAAACCCGAAGCGTAAGCGAGGGATTCTTCGAAATCTCAAACCAGCCATCAACTCGATACACAACCAAAACTTCCGTCCAACTCCAACCCTGAAAATGCAGCATCAAAGAGCGTGAGCGAGGGCTTCTTCACGTTTACAGACGTCAAATAGTTAAGCGGCCAATTCATCCGCGCTGTTTGATTCCAAGAAGCACGTCATCAAGAATCATCGGGGCCACGGCCTCAAACCACCAACAAATCAATCAGACTCGTGCCTCGTCGTTCCGACGGATTGGGCGCGCAGCGAATAGTAGAAGGCGATCACAATGAGCAAGCGACCTAGTTCTCAATTCTGCGGTCGGACGCGACGCGAGTTTCTTTGGCAAGCCGGTGGTGGATTCGCGGCGTTGCCGTTGGTCTCCATGCTGGGCGGCGACGGTTTCTTTACCTCGGCGGCCGCCGACGAGGGGACGCCCGAACTCATCAACCCCCTCGCGCCCAAGGAACCGCATTTTCCGGGCAAGGCGAAGTCGGTCATCTTCTTGTTCATGTACGGTGGGCCGAGCCATATCGATACGTTTGACTACAAGCCGACGATGTATGGCATGGATGGGCAGACGGTCGACGTGAAGACCTTTGGTCGAGGCGGCAAACGCAACCAGGGTCGCATCGTCGAGCCTCGTTGGAAATTCAAGCAGTACGGCGAGAGCGGAAAGTGGGTCAGCGATCTGTTTCCCAACTTGGGCACTTGCGTCGACGACATCGCGTTTCTGCATTCGATGACCGCCGATTCACCGATTCACGGATCGGCGATGCTCATGATGAACTCGGGCAAGGTGCTCAGTGGGAGTCCGTCACTTGGCTCTTGGATCACTTACGGCTTGGGGAGTGAGAACGAGAACCTCCCCGGCTATGTCGTGATGCTTGACCGCACGGGGGGCCCGATCAGTGGCGCGAAGAATTGGTCGAGCGGCTACATGCCGGCTTCCTATCAGGGAGTCGTCATGCGGTCCAATGGCGCTCCGATTCTCGATCTCAATCCTCCCGAGGGGATGACACGCCAAACCCAGCGTCGCATCCTCGATCGGTTGTTGGAACGCAATCACGCGCATCAAGAGCCACGCGAGAACAACACGGACCTCGCGGCTCGAATCGCCAGTTACGAGTTGGCCTACAAGATGCAAGAGTTCGCGCCCGAGGCGGTCGATCTCGAACAAGAGACCGAAGCCACGCAGCGGCTCTACGGTTTGGACAACGACCGAACGTCCGATTTCGGCCGCAAGTGTCTCATGGCCAGGCGTCTCGTGGAACGTGGTGTGCGTTACATCCAGGTCTACAGCGGTGGCGCCCATAACGACGACAATTGGGATGCCCACGGAGATTTGGAACGCAATCACAATCATCACGCGGGAGCGACCGATCAACCGATCGCCGCATTGCTCAAGGACCTCAAGCAGCGTGACATGCTCGACGAGACGCTGGTGGTTTGGGGAGGCGAATTCGGTCGCCAACCCACGGCCGAATACGCGGAGGGATCGGGCCGCGATCATAATTCCTATGGGTTCACGATGTGGATGGCGGGCGGCGGCATCAAGGGTGGCGTGAGTTACGGTTCGACCGATGAACTGGGCTCGGCGGCCGTCGAGAACCCACTGCACGTCAAGCACTTGCATGCCACCGTGTTGCACCAGCTTGGCTTCGACCCCAACCGACTTTCGTACTTCTACGGCGGCTTGGATCAGAAGCTCGTCGGAGTCGTACCGGTCGACCCCATCCGCGAGATCATCGCCTAACCAAGACTGCCGCCACAAGCAGTCCCGCAAGGGACGCCCCGACAATAGCCCACCGATTCATCGGTGGGACGACGGTGCATCCCTTGAACCCGGCGGAGCTTCCCCGCCGCCAGCAGTCCCGCCAGGGACGCCCCGATAATAGCCCACCGATTCATCGGTGGGACGACGGAGCATCCCTTGAACCCGGCGGAGCTTCCCCGCCGCGAGCAGTCCCGCCAGGGACGCCCCGATAATAGCCCACCGATTCATCGGTGGGGCGCAAGACGCATCGTCATCGGTGGGACGCGTCCGCCCCATTGGTCACGGCGTTGCTGAATCCGTGGTTCGTGACGCGGCGGGCTCAGCATTCTTGGGCGCCAATGCGTGACTCAGCTCGATACGCAAATCCTCGACCTGCGCGGCGAGCGTCTGTTCCAAGTCGTCCGCGACATGCAACGCTCCCGGTTGGTTGGCGTTCAGCATGCGTCGTCGACGCTCAATGACATGGGCATAGGCATTGCGGCAATCGTCCACGATGCGGCACAAGGCGGCGAGCATGCGAGTCGCATCGGGCTTGGGTTCCGCGATTTGGTCCAAGAGCCGGCGGGTTGAATGGGCCACCGCGGTGGCACCCGATGCCAAGGCGAGCGACTCGAGACGCGTCGTGAGATCGCGGACCGAGTCGTTTTGATTGGCATCCATCGCCGTGCAGAGGAGCTCGCATGTCTCGCTCATGCAGCGAACGGATTCAATGTCCAGCAACTCGTTGGTGCCGACTTCGCGTCGCAGCAACGAGGGCGGAATGTCGGCGAACTGCTCGACGAGTCGGGGATCGAATTGCTTCCCGGCGCAGCGACGAAGTTCCGCGACCGCGGCTTCGTGATCGCGCCCCTTGCGATAGGGGCGGTCACTGACCATCGCGTCATAGGCGTCGGCGATGGTGACGATCCGCGCGCCCAATGGGATTTGCTCGCCTCTTGGCCCACTGTGGTCCTCGTGACCTTGAAACGGCGTGTGATGATGTCGGATGACGGCCGATAAGGGGTCGCACTTGAACGAGGCCGCGACCATTTCGACGCCAAAACGGTCATGCATCCGCAGCACGGACCACTCCGCGTCGGTCAATGGGCCAGGCTTGAGCAGAATCTGATCGGGCACGCCAATCTTGCCAATGTCATGCAGCAGCGCGCCAATCTCGGCCAGATAGGAATCACTCAGGCTCATGTTTTGCCGCGACAGCATGGCGGTGAGGTTCGAGACTCGAATGCAGTGAGCCGCCGTTTCGGGGTCGCGATAGGCGAGTGCCGAGAAGAGGCTGGAAACCGCGCTTTGCGGAATCCGAGCCTGCACGGCTGCTTCCGTTGGCTTCGTTCTGGAAACCTCTTCCGAAGTGTCCATGTCGACCGGTACTTCGTCGAATCGCACGACACGGTTGCGCCCCGTACGCTTGGCGCAGTAGAGGCTTCGATCGGCCTGCTCGATCAAGTCCTGTGGCGTCTCGGCCCCGAACTCGATACTCGAAACACCGATACTGGCGGTGACGCTCAACCCTTCAAAGTCAATTTGAGACAAGGCGACTCGAATCCGTTCTCCCGCCTCTCGCGTCGCTTCGATGTCGCGCTCGGGGAACAGAATGCAAAACTCCTCGCCGCCGTATCGGCAGACGATCGCTTCATCGTCGTAGAGCTCGAGCAACAGGCCGCCGGTGCCACGAAGAACGGTGTCACCCATCTGGTGGCCATGGTTGTCGTTGATCGACTTGAAGAAATCGATGTCGATGATCGCCATGCCCAACGCGGTTCGATGTTGGAGGGCCCGTTCCCAGTGCGGTTCGAATTCCTCGAAGAAGCTACGGCGATTGTGGCAGTTGGTGAGCGGGTCTCGAGTCGCCAGGAGCCGCAGTTCGGCATTTTGCCGCGCGATGGACTCGCGCGATCGACGCAGCTCATGTTTCTGCTCTTCCAGCAACGTCACGTCATCGAAACTTGCCAAAATGCCTCGGACTTCACCGGCGTCGTCCCGGATCAACGCGGCCGAGACTTTGAGGTCGAGCACCTGCTGCTTGCCCTGGAGGCGCATCATCCAGTGCTCGTCATCCTTGATCTCGATATTCTCGGACCAGGGACGGTCGGCCCCGCCCTCGTGCTCTCCTTGGAGCCAGGGCAGTGAATCAATCGGCTGGCCAAGAAGAGACTCGCGAGGCAGTCCCACGTTGCGAGCGAAAGTAGCATTGGCGAGGGCGATCCGTTTTTGGTCGTCGAGTACGACCACTCCCTCGGCGAGCGCGTCGAGCGCCGAACGGACTCGGCCAGGAATGACTCGGGAAGGATTGAGAAACTTCAGCATGCGATTCAGGTACGTGTAGTACAGGATCGCGAGAGTGCAGAAGACGGCGAGGAAAGCCCGTGTTCGTCCCCAGGAACTGAGACTCGGATCGTTCTTGCCGAGGGGAGGAAAGCGAAACTCAAGCGTGCCCCAAGGCTGGCCGTCCTCGAAAAACGGAATCGAGATTTCGTCGGCCGCCTGCTTAATGCTCTCGGCGGGCGTCCCTTCATCTCGACTCGATGCCCGCACGACTCCGTCCTGGGATACCAACTCGACGGAACTGATTTC
>JAGQPS010000213.1 GCA_020426595.1 Planctomycetales bacterium | reverse complement strand
ACCTCGGTCCCCTCGAGACCTTCGAAGTCACCTCGATCGGTCCAAGTGCGTTCTGGCAATTCGGTGTACGACTGAGGCCGCAGGGTCACTCGTTCGATACTGGACGTAGGACGCGACGCGACTTCGACTCGATAGCTCGGGCTACGAGCATCGCCCGCCTCGATCGTGTAGCTAAGGGAACCCTCGATTCCGGTAGGCGAGGGAGATAGGGTCGCTCGATAACGCCGCGACGCTTCATCCCAGGTCATGGTTTGAGTGGCTTCGATCGCTTGTTGATCGTCGGTGGAGTAACGAATGACCGCCGTCGATTGATCGGACAGCCCGTCGATCTCGGCTTCGACCGCGAGAGTCTCGCCAAACCGCACCGTCGCGTCGCCTGGAGTCACTTCGTTGATGCGCACGCGCGAGGGAGGAGGCACATCGGCGCTCGGTACGGCGATGCGTTTCAGTGTGGTCAGCGGGTCCTTGGGCGAGAGAATCTTGTAGCCAGCCGCTAGCGCCATGAGTGACGCCAGGACGTAGCCGACACGAATCACGTAACTTCGATCAATGGCGTTGTCGATGCGCAGTTGAGACAAGTCGCTGGCGGTACGCCGAGTCAACAGCGCCATGATCCGCTGCCGCACTAGGCCTGGTTGTCCGCGCAGCGAAAGCACGTTGATGAGTCCATCCTTAAGTTCGGGATGTCCTTCGTCGAGCATTCGCGCGGCGTACATCGGATTGATGCGACGCATGAGAAGCGGAGCGAGGCGGTAACCGAGAAATCCGATGCTTCCCGTCACGAGGCCCAGAAGCACCAACCAGCGCGCGACCATTCCCAAGGGAAGGATCCAAGCATCGATGACCGCGATGGCGATGAGCAGTCCGAGTACCGCCGTACACCAGAGCAAGACTCCGCCGAGCAAATCAAACAGGCGAATTTGCGCGGCGGCCCGAGCGAGTTGTCGGTCGATGAACCCTTGAGCCTGATCGGGCCCGGCCGACGAAGCGCTGGGCATCGTGGGGGCGCTGCGCAAGGATTCGACCGATGGGCTGCTGGACATGTATTCGTGCCTCACTCGCTGGCGTCATGCACGTGAAGTCGGCATCCTCTCCGTCCCTCCACGTCGACATCTTCTCATTATAGATGTCTGGCTCCGAAAAACGTTCCCCCGGGCGCCTGTTTCTCGCCGAACCAGGGGGTTAGGTAAGCTCCATGGCCGTTCGCCACCACCGTAGCGTGGGAATTTGGAGTCGCTTTCCAGGGACTCGAGTGAGAAGTGCGGCGGATGGCGCGGCTCTTCCGTCTTCCTTTGCGTCTTAGCGACTTTGCGTGAGCCCGGTCCCGTCCTGAAGGGCGGTCGCGGGGCTCAGGATGCGGCTTGGCCCAGCAGCTGAAGGGCGGGGGAGGTTTCGGGGACGAGGCCAACCGCGATGGCTCGTGCGCGGAGTTCGGCGAGGGCGCGCTCACCCGATTCGCCCAAGTCGACGGTCCAATCGTTGACATACAGATCGACATGCGCGAACAACACGTCGTCGTTGAACTCCTGGGCGTAGTGCCTCATCGTCGGCAAGGTTTCGTCGCGATGATCGAGTCCATAGCGAACGCTCTCATGGATGACTTGCTGTACGCGATCGAGCGTGTCGCGATCGAGCGAGAGTCGCCCGAGGATGCCTCCTAGTGGAAGCGGCGAATTCGTCGCTTGTTCCCAACGCTCTCCCAAATCCTCGACCCGGTGCAGGCCTTGTTCTTGCCAAGTGAAACGACCCTCATGAATGCAGACACCATAGTCGGCGGTACCCGCTTGAAGACTCGGCATGATGTCGCTGAACACCGCATATTCCACTTGCCCCTGACCATGAAACAATCGGTAGAGCAAGTGAGCCGTCGTGGCCTCGCCCGGACAGAGCACGCGCGGTTCGCGCATCGTTCCCTGGGCGTCTCGCCAGGCATCGCTCGGAGGACCGGTGTTCGCGGCGGCCAGTAACAAGGGGCCCACGGAGTATCCGAGCGCCGACCCCGACCGAAAAACGCCGAGCCGATCGGTCATCCGCAGAGCCGCGAAGAAGCTCGCCTTCGCCACGTCGAATTCGCCTCGCGCGAGTCGCTCGTTGAGCTCTTGGACGTCGAGTAGCTCGACGTGGAAATCCAAGCCGCGCCAGTCGACTCGACGGTTGAGCAGCGCGTGGAAGGCGAACGTGTCGTTCGGGCAGGTGGATATGCCGAGATGGATCGGAGGCATGAACACAACACTTTAGCGAGGGAAACAAACGGCCGCTGATGGATGACTTGGCGGCGCGGCGATCAGCGTGAAGGCTACTCGACCATGGCGCTTTCGAGCAGGACCTCGGCCACGAGTCGCGCGACCGACGCGAGCGCCGGCTCGATTTCCCAACGAGCGAAATCGCGATCGCCCGCCGTGTTCGAGGCGGCACGCACCATGGTGAATGGAACATCGTGACAGCGACACGCGACCGCCGCGGCGAAGCCCTCCATTTCCTCGGCCACGCAAGTCGGATGCCGCTCGGCACGCTCGGCCGCTTGATCGGCCGACCCAGCCGCGGCACAGACGGTGAGCGACCCGGCGAGCCGTGCGGGAGCGTTGGCATTCGACGGAAGCGATAGCCAGGGAGCGGCGACGATCGGAGACTCAAGCTCCCAAGACGGATCGTTCGCGCCGGTGGGTTCGTACATCGACCAAGACAACTCGGCGGGAGGCAGCACGCGGCGCTCATGCCATGCTCCGACTCCGTCAAGGGAGAACGAATCGGCCACCCATGCCTCGCCGATTTCGCAGCGCCCGGCGAATCCGCCCGCGATTCCCAACAGCAGCACTCGTCGTGGACGGTAGGTCGCCAGTGCGTGACCGAGCGTGATTCCACTGACCACCGGCCCGACTCCGCAGCCGATCCAGCGATGCCGCCCCTCGAGCGCGGCTTGGCGAAGCGGCTCATGACGGTCCAGCAAATGCCGCTCGAGACATTTCCGTTCGAGAGGCGTGGGGACGGCGATCAACGTTTCGCAGCCAACCAGCGGCGCGGATTCTGGCTCCACGGACGATCACTTTCCTAACGAGGAGAACCGGGACGAGTTAACCGACCAATTCAGGAATCGGAGCGGCCGCGGTGACCGCCCGCAACACCTCGTCGGGCACGCCGGTCAACGTGCGCAGTTTCGAGACATCGAGCAGTTGATGCATGACGGTCGCGACGAGATGAGGCAGCTCGATGGGTTCGGAGGCGGGAGAACCGCCATCGACCGAACTATGGCCAATCACTTGGCCGCCGGGCGTGCCTCCGCCGTACACGAGCAGCGGAGTCAAACCGCCCCAATGATCTCGCCCTCCATTGCCGTTGATCCGAGGAGTGCGACCCATCTCGCCGGTGACGACCACTTGGATCTTGTCGCTGAGTCCGCGCTGTTCGAGATCCTCGATCAACGTGCCAAGAGCGTGATCGAGTGGCCAGCCCATGTACTGCATGCCTTCCTCGACGCCCGCGTTGTTGACATCCGAGTGCATGTCCCACACGAAGTTGGTCGTGACCATCGCGAAACCACAGCCCCGTTCGCACAACCGTCGCGCGAGCAACAACAGCTTGCCGAGCGAGCGTGCGTTGTCGACATAGTTGTCGTAGTTGTTCCAGCGCCGGCTGATCTCGCTCACGTTGATTCGCGACTCGGTGTCATACGCCTCGACCGTCGCGCGCTCTTCTTGTCCCAAGTCAAAAGCCTCGGCGACTCCGCCGAGAATCGTCGTGAACGCCTGCTCTTGAAATCGGTCGAGTCCATTGATCGAGCCGAGCGCGTCGACTTCACGTTGCAGCCGGTCGAGTCCCGAGAGCAAACCGCGCCGGTCGTCGAAGCGATCTCGCTCGAGCTGCAGGATCATGTTTTGCTGAGCCTCGCCCGAGCCACCGGGAATGAACGGCGCGTAGGCTCCGCCCAAGTGACCGGTCGAGGCGAAATTGCCAAACGACGTGACTGGACCTTGAGCTCGGTCGTCGACCGCGCGAGGAAAGATCGCGACGTTCCGCGGCAAGTTGGTTCGCGGATGATTGACGCCGGCGAGTCGTGCGTAGAGCGAGCCGAGATTGGCGTTGGCCGTGGAGCGGGCGACGATCGGCTTGATGTCGTGGTTGCCATCGCCCGAGCGAAAACTACGGACGATCGATAGGCGATCCGCCAAGCTCGCGAGCCGTGGAAAGGTGCCGCCGAAAGTGAGTCCGGGGACCGACGTCGCGATCTCACCGGTCGTGCTGCGCACCTCGACCGGGGCCGACATCTTGGGATCAAAGGTCTCGTATTGGCTCGGACCTCCATGCAAGAACACGAAGATCACGGCCTTGTCCCGCACGATTCCCTGGTCCGCGTCGGCGGCTCGTAACAGGCCCGGCAGGGAGAGCCCGCCTAGTCCCAAGGAGCCGACCGTCAAAAAATCACGGCGGCCGATGCGTCGATGGCGGTCAAAGAACGAAAGCATCCGGCGGCCTCCAGGTCGCGTGGGCGGGGAGCGGGGAGTCCCTGTAATCTACTGGCCCGCCGTTCCGAGTTCAAAGCGAAAAGAGGGCTCCCCACCGTCTCCGCGTCGCGGCTTGGCGATGGTGGCGAGTGAACGGCTAGAGCCGCGCGACTTCACCGCGAGCCGAGAGATTCACGAACGCCGTCACGCGCAGTGCGACCGGAGTCGCGCTCGGGAGGCGAATTTCGATGCGAAGTCCATGCGGAAGCACTTGAGTGACTTTGGAGCGCGGCTCGATGGTTGGCTCGGCCGCCACCTCGCCGTCGCTCGATTCGCTTTCGAGCCAGACCTCCACGTCGGGCGCGTCGGCCAGCGGAGGCCAGATCGGGACGTGAACCCAGGCCAGCTGCGCGCCGCGAGGGAGTTCGACTCGCGTAAACCCTTCCAAGTACTCTCGCTCGTCGTCGCTCCACCGTCGCCACTGTTGCGAGGTCGATGCGAGCTCGACTTCCTCTTCGGCTTCATCGATCGCCTCGGCTTCGTCGGATGGATCTCCTTCCGATGAAGCAACATTCGGCTCCCGTAGTTGCGACAACAAGCGTCGTTCGAGTTCCGACATCGGCTCGAGGTCGCGGCCGTGTTCGTCACTCGGTTCAAGTTCCTCGTCCGCATCGTCCCCGGCATCCGTTTCCACGTGAGCGCCGGTGCGATTCGCGTCACGCGCGGGGGCGGGCGGAGGATCGCTAGGAGCCGACTCGCATGGCTCAAGCCCTCGCGGCGTGGGGAATGTGTTGGGCTCGGTCACGCTGTTCTGGGCCCTGTTGTCTTGAGCCGCGGGGGCTTCCTGGGCGAAGTGCCACAGCAAGAGCGACGCCGTGACGAGCAGCGCGAGTAGGATCAGCAGCACGGCCGAAGCTCCGCCCACGTGGCCGATCAGCAGCAAGGCGATCGTGCAGGGGAGGGCGACATGGCCGCCGAACACGCCGTGGCGGAGAACACCTCCGGCGGAGACCACTAGCGCGAGTCCGACGAGCCCGAGTCCACCCCAGTCGGCGACGGATACGACGGGCCAGTCGCGCGGACGCAGCGCCAGCCAGAGGGCGGTTAGCAACAAGCAAGCCGTCGCGAACCAACGGAGCGAATCGAAGTGCCGAGACACCAGGGCACTGTCAAGAAACGACCATCGCCCGGTGGGTGTCATGTCGGACCGACCGGGCGATGGCACGAGACTCATGGCGAGCATCCCAACTAACGGCGAGTGTGGCCGTGGGGACCTGCGGCGCGACTAGGCCGAGGCCGTCTGGCCAAAGGCAGCCGCCAATTCCTTGGCGCGATGAGTCGACTCCCAGGTGAAGTCCTTGTCATCGCGACCGAAGTGACCACCCCAGGCGGTCTTGCGATAGATCGGGCGAAGCAGGTCGAGCGACTTGATGATGCCGCTCGGGCTGAGCGAGAAAATCTGACGCACGGCGTCACAGATTTGCGCGTCGTCCACGACTCCCGTGCCCTGCGTGTCAACGTGCACGCTGACGGGATCGGTCACGCCGATCGCATAAGCCAATTGCACTTCACAGCGCTTGGCGAGGCCCGCGGCGACGATGTTCTTGGCGACGTGGCGAGCCATGTAGGCGGCCGAGCGATCGACCTTCGTCGGGTCCTTGCCACTGAACGCTCCACCGCCGTGGCGACCCCAACCACCATAGGTGTCGACGATGATCTTACGACCGGTGAGACCGCAGTCGCCGTGAGGACCACCGACGACAAACTTGCCGGTCGGATTGATGTGCCACTTCGGCTCGTCCTTGATCAGTTCGGCCGGCAGGAGCGGCTTCACGATCGAACGGACGTAGTCGGCGATCTCCTTTTGCTCGACCTCGGGGCAATGTTGAGTCGAGACGACGATCGTGTCGATGCGGACCGGCGTGAAGCCGTCGAACTCGACCGTCACTTGGCTCTTGCTGTCCGGGCGGAGCCAATTGACTTCGCCGCTCTGACGCGCTTCGGTCAAGCGATTGAGAATACGGTGGCTGAGGGCGATCGGCAGAGGCATCAGTTCCGGCGTATCGTCGCACGCATAGCCGAACATCAGGCCCTGGTCGCCAGCGCCAATGTCCTTGCCCGATCCCGCGTCCTCGTTCACGCCTTGAGCGATGTCCGGGCTCTGCTTATCGAGGCTCACCATCACGGCGCAGGTGTCGGCACAGATGCCCATGTGGTCATCGGTGTAACCCACGTCACGAATGACGTCTCGGACGACCGTCGAATAGTCGACTTGGGCGTTGGTGGTGATCTCACCCGCGATGATCGCGATGCCGGTCGTCACCATCGTCTCGCAAGCCACTCGGCTCTTGGGATCTTGGGCCAGCAGGGCGTCGAGGACGCCGTCTGAGATTTGGTCGGCCAGCTTGTCCGGATGGCCCATGCTAACCGATTCGCTCGTGAACAAATACTTACCCGAGGCCACCGCAGGATCTCCCTGGTCGTCAGCTGACCGAAACGACAATGAAAGGCGAGCCGACAGGAGACCCGGCAAACGGATCTCGCACCTTGGGTCGACTCGAGCAACAGCGAAGCTGAGGCGGCAACCAAGTCCGACCCCACGCGTTCAACAGGCCCGATTGTAGTCATCCGCGAAGAAAGCGCAAACCGGCTAACCGCTCCAGGTCGATCGGGTCGATCGGTTTTGATCGGAGTTCTAGAAAGGCCGTCGCCCGACGATCGGCCAAGCCATTCCGAGGCGAACGGCCAGCTCGGTTATCTGGCTCGACAAGCTTGTAAACTCCAACGCGGCTCCAATCGCCGTCCGCCACGCGGCCCTCCAGCGCGAGCCGGTTCGTGCTCGCCAGTGGTGGTTCCGAGCGACCGCCTCGCGCGGGTGGCGAGACTTCTGGATAGCCGGCTGCAGTTAATTCGATTTCTTCTCTCGCAGCGATGCTCAACGACCTTGGCATCCAGCCAACCGACCTCAAGCGAGGGCAGCAGACCGGCTAGGAAACCGTCCCAAAGGGTTGTTTGGCGGCTCTTGTTGGCGGATTCAATCCGGCTAGAGAAGACTTTTCACAGAGATACTTGCGGAATAAGAGGGCCTCTCCCTTGCATTAATCGTCTCAAGCTGACATTTTCTAGTTTCGCTAATGAAACTGAGTCTCAGTAGCATTCGATGGGTCGCCGGTGGCCCGACTGAGCTCCGCGGCCGGCCTCGAGCCGGTTCGAACGATCCTCCGCCGATATGCAAGAAGGTCATTGTGCCGATGAACCTGCTCGCTCCCTCCCGCCGCCGTTCCCACGGATTCACGCTCGTCGAACTACTCGTCGTGATCGCGATCATCGGGGTCCTCGTCGCTCTCCTACTTCCCGCCGTGCAAATGGCTCGCGAGGCCGCGCGACGCACCAGTTGCGGCAATAACCTCCGCCAAATCGGTTTGGCGATGATGAACTTCGAAGGGACTCACCAAGTCTTTCCGCCGAGCTGGTCGCTGACCGAGCCCAATGCGTCCGGCGGCATCGATGGTTGGAGTGCCCAGGCGCGGATCCTACCGTATCTCGAGCAAGGTCCCTTGGAAGGCTATATCGACTTCTCACAGTCCTATGGGCTTGTCAGCAACATCCTGATCGGTGGTCGCGCCCAGAAGCTCAGCAGCGCTCGAGTTCCCACCTACCTCTGTCCCAACGAACAGCGGGACATGGTACGAACGAGCGGTGGTGTCGCCGTGCATTACCCTCTCAATTACGCGGTCAATGCCGGCACCTGGATGGTGTTTGATCCCACCACCCAGCGCCTCGGTGATGGTGCTTTTGGTCCCATCGCGGGGCTCACGCACGGCTCCTACACCGACGGTCACAGCAACACCTTGATGGCCGCGGAAGTGAAGGGCTGGACTCCCTATTTTCGCAACGCCGGAATATCGGGCAGTTTGCCAGGACCCTCGGTCGACCAGGTGTGCCAATTGGGGGGCGACTTCAAGACCGATTCGGGGCACACGGAGTGGGTCGATGGTCGAGTCCACCAGACAGCCTTCACCTCGTGGTTCACGCCCAATACCCAAGTGCTCTGCCAACAGTCCAATGGTGTGTTCGATGTCGACTGGACCAACATGCAGGAGGGTAAGTCGGACACGGTTCGCACGTACGCGGCGGTGACCGCTCGTTCGTATCACCCGACCGGAATCAACGTGGTGATGATGGACGGGAGCGTCCACTTCGTGAACAACTCGATCTCGCTGGCGACTTGGCGCGCTCTATCGACTCGGCAGGGCCAAGAAGTCGAAGCCAAGCTCCCCTAGTATTGCGTCAACTCCTTGACTTCGTGTCAAATTGGGCAACTGGACTGCGATTTCTTATCCAGTGTTCAATTT
>JAGQPS010000212.1 GCA_020426595.1 Planctomycetales bacterium | reverse complement strand
GCCGCGCTACCCTTCGGCGCGTTGGGCGTGTTGATCGTTTGCGGAACGGTTCTTGAGCAACGAGGCGACGGTCGGCCGCGTGCCGACCAGCAAACGCTACCAACATCACCCGACCAAACCAACTCGCGGGAAATCCTCGACGATTGGCGGCAAGTCGGGCAGTGGTTCCAGGACGAGACTCCGGCGGGAACCTTGGTCATCACGCCGCGCGAACAACAAACCTTCAAGTGGTACGCTCAGCGTCCCGAGGTGGTGAGTTGGAAGGACGTTCCGCAGGATGCCGACGGGTTGGTGCGGTGGCTGCAGCGCAATGCCGCGATTTATCAAGAGGCGTTCGATCAGAATCGCGCCGCGGGTGTCGGCCTCGGCCTCATGATCTACACCGATGAAACGCTACGCGAGCTGGGGCGAAAATACGGAGCGCGCTATCTCGTGGTCACTCGGTACCAGATGTTTTTGCGGGCCCAAGGGGGCTACCCGAGCGACCTCAAGATCGTCTATCCGGCGGCACTGCCCGACGGGGATTACGCTCCGAGTTTCTTCGTCGTGCTCGAGCTCAACGAAGGCGACGACGACCCTGCCGACGAATAGCAGAGGCGGCGGGCCGCCTCGCTTGGCGACTAACGAGGCTCCAACTTGAGATCGACCAAGGCACGTCGGTCACCCCGCCGGACTTGCAGCCTCAAGATGTCGCCCGGCTGTTTAAACGAGACCAGTATCGCGAGATGGACAAAGTCGGGGGTCGCCATTTCGTCGATGCACTCGATGCGATCTCCAGTCTGAAGCCCGACGCTGTCAGCCGGACTTCCCTCGATCACCTGCCCCACGAGGCACCCGTCGAAGTCGAGTTGATCTCCACCGTAGATTCCCATGCGTCCCAAACCGGTCGCCGCCACGGTAAGACCTTGTTTGCCGTCGAGCACCCGCATTAGCGCGGCGTAGTCGCCACGACACCGATTGATGGAAAGGTGAGTGAGCCGCGGGCAACTCTTGATCGCGTTAAGCACGGACTCCGTCAGCTCGATTCCGTTGATCTGCAGATTCTCAAGTTGCTCGACATGGGCCAGCAGAGCCCAATCCTCGTCCGTGCCGCGCCAACTCTCGTCAATCGTGATCATCCGACTATTGAAGCTGGCGGGAGACGAGTAGGGGTCGGCCGTCTTGACCGATTCGTCGAACGGC
The DNA here is from genome assembly GCA_020426595.1 of Planctomycetales bacterium. Classification (GTDB taxonomy): domain Bacteria; phylum Planctomycetota; class Planctomycetia; order Pirellulales; family Pirellulaceae; genus UBA11682. The sequence continues at coordinate 7,685 of JAGQPS010000212.1, read as the reverse complement.
CCAAACGCGGAACGCCGATCTTCCCGTGGCTCACTTTGGGTCTCCTGCCCCATCACTTGCACGATGCCGTTGTTGATAATGATGACTTGCCGTCCTCCCATCACCATCGGTGCTTCGCCGTATCCGTACGGGCTTGGTCGAATCGCGGCCGGCGGCTTTTGAGGGATTCCCAACCATCGATCGATGGCCGAGTTCGTCGTGCCGCCGATCCATGGATAGGGCTTCACGACGATCTCTTTTCCCGACTCGACTTGCGTCGGTGCCTGAGCCTCGCCACCGTAGGGCGCGGCTCCTTGGGCGGGCCTGACACGCATTGGAGCAAAACCGCCTCGGACCACGATCTCCATTTGTTGAACGGGAAGATCGATCGCTGGCTGGACCTCGATTGGCAACTCATCGATGGGCTGCCCTGGCCCGAATCCGAGGTCAAGGTCGTCGATGGCGGCCGGCACTTGACCGATCGCGGCATCGGCGGGAGGACCAGGAATCGGTGGATTCCAGATTTGGATTTGCGGCGGCACCACGATCGGTTCGTCCAGGACGATCGGTCCAATAACAACTCCCGGCGCCTCGATGCCGCCAAACCCCGGGGGCTCGACCAGGATCGGCTCTTGGAATTCCTCGCGAAAAGGCTCCGCCGGTACGACGTTTCTGGGTAGTGCATCAGCCCTGGGAACTTGCCCTCCTTCGGGTTCGACCGCTGGCTTGAGCGGCTCCTCGAGCGGAAGCCCACGCAAGTCGTCTGGACCAGCGTCATCCCGTGGAGGTTGGACTTCGTCCAGCATGTCGAGCACCGATTCGAGCTCCATCACCTCGACTTGCTCGAGACGGTCCAACATCAACCCGTTTCGCTCGACGATCCAATCCTCGCGCGGCGGATCCTCGGCCGGCGGCGCATCGGCGAACGGGTTATCAGGGGCGATCGCAACCCAATCGATCGCGTCAACCAATTCCGCTTCATCCGCGAGCAACACGGGCTCCTCGCCCCAGCCCACGAACGGACGCCCACCGTTGACCATGCCGCCCGAGCGAGTCACGACTATGTTGGCGCCGATCTGCCGTAGGCGCTCGAGCGCCAGGTCATTGCGGATGGTCTCGAGGCGCGTTCCCAGCAGCGCGGCGGCGATCGCCAGATCTCGCTGACACACTCCGCGATTCCGCGCGAACGCTTGAGAGATATTCGCGGCCACACGCGGATCATCCGCTTGGACCGCCAGATCGAAGAGCAGCTCGCGGAGACGCCAAATCGTCTCCAGATCGTCGGACATCGCCAGTTGTTCGAGCAAGGCGGGAACGGCTTCGCTCGTCCGAGATTCAAGCTGCCGCTGAGCCTCGATGCGGGCCTCGTAATCGGGAGAGGACAGATCACCCACCCATTCGGCGATCGACTTGTCCTCGCGCGCGACCTCTCGCGGCGAAAGCGTCTCGCGCGTTCCCACGACACGAGCCTCGACCGGACCAATCGATGGGGGCTCTTGAGCGTGAGCCCCAAGCGGAAATCCGAGACCGGTTCCCAAGCCGAGACAACCCAGTCCCCATTGGACGAGCCGACGTCGGAGCCGCGGTGGCAGGCCGTCCGTAACACGCATCGCAACTACGGATCGTTGCCGTTTCGCATGTCTTGACGTGACGTGTTCGCGGTTTCTTGGTTGCTCCGTCACCTTTGCTTCTCCCGCCTCGGTTCGATGGGGCGCCCGCTCATTCGGTACCCGTAATCATAGCCGTCGATTGCTGATCGGGTCGAGCACAAACGATGACCTCGCAGGTTCGCCAAACTTCCGGGAACGAGTCATCTGTCGCCCTTCAACAGAGTGTTGCCGGCCAAGGCATTATCCTGCACGATCACTTCGATCCCTGTCCGGCAAGCTCCCTCATCGCAAAGTCACGCGAATTTCCCCCCAACCACCAAACTTGCCGACCTCCTCGTCCAGCCGCCGTTCCAATTGTTGACTCAACGCAACTCGGATTCGCAGATTCTGCAAACGACGCCTCGCGACGGCGTTCAGTTCCCCTGGCCGCCGTGGTTTTGAACTCGTCCGCTCGCGGAGCCACCGAGACACGACGCGATGAGCCCCGACTCGCCAGTCGTCAGCGGAATCGGATTCGCCCCATTCGAGCGACGGCAAGCACTTCATCATTGGCTCGATGGTACCCACCCACTGGTTCAACCGCCGACTCGCCGGCATCGAGATCGTCGGTTCATGCGAGGACTCTTCCGAGACATTCCAAGCCCGGACCGGATCGCGGTGAAGCCGCATCAAACTCCAGCCGAGACTCACGAACCGTCTCAAGAGCTCCGCGTCTTGGACGAGGGGAACGCGGGGAAAGTCCCGCACGAGTTCCGATTGAAAGTAGGTCTGAAAACTCGGGGTGCGCAAGATGCCATACAGATAGGCGAGTGTCGCGAGGCCGACGCATTCCTTCGCCTCGTGATCGTCGAGTGACCAAGCTTCGCATATCGCCTTCTCAAATGGCTCGAGCCAAGCCGCATGCAAATTCAGCCGCCACGGGGCGCCGCCCAACTCGGCGGTTTCATCGTTCGCCGCGTAGTGCAGCGAGAAAACGGATTCGTTGCCGCGGTTGTCGCTTCGCAGCACTCCGTCGACAACCAGTCGATTCGAGACGAGCACGTAGTTGGCGGGCCGATCAACGGGGCTTTGGCGACGCGCGACGAGCGCCCAATCGCCGTGGGCCATCGTTGCTTGAGACTCCCATCTCGGCCAATCAACCAAGTCGCGATCCCAGAGTATCCAGCGATCGTCGAGCCCTCGATAACGACAACGCGTCAGCGCTCGTTTCCAGTCGTGCCGATCCCACCGCCGCCGCAATCGTGTACGGACTTCGTCGAGCTTCCAACCTCGTGTGTCGCCGGGCGCGTAACGGCGACTCCGGGCCCGCGCGAAATAGTCCGCGCGGATCTCGGCGTCGGACACATTGGGATCGAGTAGCCGTTCGACTCGGTCGCGCAGCTCGCGCCGACTCGTGGCAATCACCAACGCATCGCGAGCCGTGACGATCACGCTGCCGGATCGTTGAAAGATCTCAGTCAGGGACCAACCCTGCTCGCGTAGCCAAGCGCCCCGCCGCTGGTTCTCGTCGAGGTGGGACTCAGTGTTCGCGCCCTCGGAAACGGGCGCCATGAACTCCCACCAAGGCTCGAGTGGTGTGGACCGAGTGACACGTGCCACCGATAGCTGGCTCCCGGTTTCCGCCTCGTTCTCATCGGGGTCGAACGACCGCGCCACCGCCTCTTGACCGAGAAGTCGATACTCGATTCGAGGGCCGTGCTGGGCGGCTGGATCGGTGGCCGTTGTCTCCTTGCCGCGACGACTAAGAAACGCGATCGCCACCGGAGTCGCGATGTCAAACCAAACATCATCCTGACTCGATGGCAGATCAATGCGGATCGAAGCAAAGGAACTCGTGAGGCTTTCGCGCATGCCACGAAAGGTCTTGTGAGTCAGCCAACCGCGATTGGTGATCAACGCCACCGATGCGTTTGGATTGGCATGAGTCCACCACTGGGACATTCGGAAGAACCGCACGTAAAGGTCATGGAGCCAAGTCTTTCTTTCACCGAGTGGGCGATCTCGGAAACGAAAATAGCTGTCGTCTCCTCCTGGTCCACGAATCTCGCCTTTCAGCAATCGTTCGATGCCGGGCCAACTCGATTCGACTCGTGAGCTATACGGCGGATTTCCCACCACCCAACCAAAGTCTTGCCGACTGCCCGATTCAAACCAGGTCGATTCGTGACTCGCCTCGCTCCGTCTCGCTGCATCGTCAACGCACAAACCCGCGACTCGAGTCGCATCGGCCCAATGCCAATGGGGCGTCCGAAAGACCCGGTCGTCCCCCGACAACGAAAGCAAGAGTCGCCCCCACTCAATCCAGCCGGCGAGATAGGAGGCGAGCGTGATTTCCACCGAATGAAAACGGCCCAACAACTCGTTGATTCGATGCGGATCACGAGTCTCCCGCCAAGCCATTTCGATCGCGGTCCGACCGAATTCCCCCGTACCCGCGGCTGGATCCAAGATCAATCCCGTTTGCGGGTCCGACCATTTCGCCGGATCGAGCGACCGCCAGATCCACCGCCTTAGCTCGGCGGGCGTGTGATAGATACCAAGCTGTTCTCGGCGGCGCGGAGCGGTTCGACTCCACCAACGCTCGACCGCGGAAACTGGAGAGCGACCACGGTCCGACATCGAATCGTGGGAGCGTTCACGAGTGGGAGGCTCGCGCGTTGGTTCCGCGCGCAGCCCCAACTGGCAGGCTTCCCACCACGCACTTAGCCAAGTGGGCGACACCTCAACGAGCCACCGGAGGATTCGTTCACTCAACTCGCGCGGTTGATCGCCGAGCAACTCAAGACAAAGGCGCCATTCCCGCCAGCCACAAGGCTTGGATCGAGTCCCGTCGTTGACGGTCGGATCGTTTGCCTCGCGAGACGGTTCGCCCGGTCCGTGAAACCCGATCGCGGAACACGGTTGGTGATGCCGAATCTCCTCGACGGCGGCAGAGAACGGAACGGAGAGCGATCCGGACACGCGAAACCTTGGGATTTGCGGAACACGGTGAGCGGGCGGAGATCCCACCAGGCAGCAAGGGTGGCGGAAACCAACGGCACGGCGAGGTTGTCTCCGCGATGCGACGAGCAACCGATACGCTATGAAGTCGGGGCGGTCGTGACAAGCTCACGTATCGAAGAGTCGAGTTCCACAAACGCCTGTCTCATGAGTGGGCAAGCCTCGAGGGACTTGCCCGATCGGCTCGGTTCACGCATCGATTTCGATCGTCTCGGAGCGTGGCAGTGCCTGACACGCGAGGATCAAGCCTCGCGCTTCCTCATCGCCACTAAGCGCGTCGCGCGATTCCATCGCGACCGTCCCCGTCAGGCATCTCACCTTGCACTGTCCGCAAATTCCGGCTCGGCATTCCCAGGCCAGATTGACGCCCGCCTCGTCGGCCGCGTCGAGTACGCTCACGTCCGACGACGTCGCGATTTCCACTCCTGACTTGATGAATCGCAGCGAGACCTCCAGCTCGGGCACCGGATCCGTTTCCTCGAACGAGGCGGTCGCTCCCTTCGCGGATGGAGCGATGCCAGGTGAAACAAATTCCTCGGTGAAGATCCAGGACTCACGCAATCCGATGCGGCGCAGTAGCTCACATGTCGCCGTCATCATTCCTTTGGGACCGCAGACGAAAGCTGGCTGCTCGATCAAGGTTGGCACATGGCTTCGCAGGAGCGGCTCATTCAGCCGCTCTCGAGGCCCCGTCCAGGGATGATCGGGCGGCAAATCGGTCAGGGCGATCAACAAGTGAAACCGCGGGTTGCGATCGGCGAGTTCCTGGAGTTCCTGACGAAAAATGATGTCCGCCTCGGTTCGCGTGGCGAAGACGAAATGGATCTCGCCGCTCCAATCGCGAGCGACCAGGTCACGCGCGATCGACATCATGGGAGTGATTCCAACTCCCCCGGCAATCAATGTCACTCCGGAGTGCGCGTCACCATCGAATACGAATCTCCCTCCCGGCGCACCAATGGTCAGCACGTCTCCCTCACGCACTTGGTCATGGAGATAGCGGGATGCCAGTCCGTTCTCCTCCCGCTTCACCGTGATCTCGACATGGTCCGACCGTGTCGGCGCGGAGGAGATCGTGTAACAGCGTCTCACCGTTCGATCACCGATGGGAAGTGTCACGGTCAGGTACTGACCAGCTCGATGTTGAAACGGAAGTGGCTCTCCGTTGGGCGACCGAAATCGAAACGTCTTGACCGAGGGAGTTTCAGCCACGATCGACGCGACTCGAAGCTCGCCTCGCCACATCTTCGGACGCGCTGGCGAGCGGCGCGGCTCCTTCTGGGAGATTCGGCTCGCGCCGGCCGCGCGAGTCCTCAAATCCCAGTAGTGATCCACCGCGCGGAACACGAGCAGGCTCGCCAAGATGAAACCAAAGGCAATCGGCTGGCGCAGATCGGATTTCACGAGCAGGTAATAGTGCGTGACTCCAAGAATCGCGACGAGGTAGGAAAGGCGGTGTAGTCGCTTCCAACGAGCCGCTCCCATCCATTGGATCATGCGGTTGGTGGAGGTGACCGCCAATGGCACCATCACGGTCACCGCGACGAATCCAATGAGTAGAAACCGACGACTGACGATCTCCTCGATCGTGCTTCCAAGGCTCAATGCTCGGTCCCAAACGACATAGATTCCAAAATGAAGCAGCGCGTAGAAGAACCCGTAAAGCCCCATGGCTCGCCGCACCGCCACGACTTGATTCCAGCCCGTTAATCGCCGAACGGGTGTCACCACGAGACTCAGTAGCAGGAACACCAATGACAAGATGCCAGTGATGTGCAACGCATGATTGACCGCATTAGCGCCGAGTTGCGAGTACCACGCGTCCCACGACAACACGAGAACCGGGACCGCGCCGTTGACGATCGCCAATCGCTTGAGAAAGGTGGTGTCCGTCGACAGCGGTCGCCGGTCGTCCCTCCATCCAGGATTAGCGTTGTACGATCGCTGAAGTTTCGATTGATTTCCCGAGGAATGACTCATTAGAAATTGGCTCTCAGATCCATGCCTTGGTAGAGGTCAGCCACCTGATCCTCGTAGCCGTTGAACATCAACGTCGGGCGACGTCCCGCCTCACCGATGCGTTGTTCGGTGGCCTGACTCCAACGAGGGTGATCGACCGAGGGATTGACGTTGGCATAGAACCCATATTCGCGAGGACCTTGGCGATTCCAACTCGTGGGCGGTTCCATCGCGGTCAACGTGATCTTGACGATCGACTTGATTCCCTTGAACCCATACTTCCACGGGACGACCAAACGAATCGGCGCTCCATCCTGGGGCGGTAGTTCCTTGCCGTATAAACCGACGGCAAGAATCGCCAAGGGGTGCATCGCTTCATCAAGTCGCAGGCCCTCGACATACGGCCACTGCAACACTCCGGTCCGTTGGCCCGGCATCCGTTCGGGATCATGGAGCGTTTCAAACGCGACGTACTTGGCTTCGGACGTGGGTCGCACGAGCTCAAGGAGGCGAGAGACGGGGTACCCGATCCATGGAATGACCATGGACCATGCTTCCACGCACCGCATTCGATAAACGCGTTCCTCGAGCGGACTGATCGAGCGAAGTTGCTCGAGATTGAACGTTTGGGGCCGTTCGACCAAGCCTCCCACCTCGAGAGACCAATCAGCGGTCGAGAAATGCATGGCCTCCGTGGCGACGCGTTCCTTGTTGGTGGTGAACTCGTAAAAGTTGTTGTAGGTCACCACGCTCATCTCAGGAGTCCAAGGTTCGTCCAATGCGAACCCACGGGCTCGTTGTTCCGACTCGGACAGCGACGAAGGCTCGATCCCATCCAGCTTGGCCGTTTCCGCCATGGGTATCGAAACCGGATTGAACCAGCGGTAGAGTCCGGCGGTCGCCAAGGCACTCCCCACCAAGGCTCCGCGCATGATCTGTCTTCGATTGAAGTACAGTTCGGGTGGCGTGATGCGATCGTCCATCCCCACGTCTTTCCTTTGAGAACTCATTTCAAACGCGGCCTAACCAAGGAGAATCCGCGGCGTCGGTATTGATGTCGCGTTGTTCACGCTTCGCCCCAGTCGACCACGCCAAAAGCGGGAAAAACCAAAGGAAACCCGAAGCGTGAGCGAGGGA
>JAGQPS010000211.1 GCA_020426595.1 Planctomycetales bacterium | reverse complement strand
TGGGGGCTTAGCAAACCGTGGTTCGGCTTTTTTGCACACAAATCGCCTTTTGGTTGGGCACGAATCGCATCCGTCGGGCTTAGATCAACGGCCCGGTGAGCGAGGGGTTCTTCACTTTCACCTACGAACCCTTGGCTCGTTTCACCGCCAGCTCTCCGGCGAGCGACATTCCATGAGGTCGCGAAACGAAACCGCGCCGACGCGGGATATTTCGCCGCGCGTCGTGCGACATGTCGGACGAGTCGTTGTTCGCGATCGCTCTCTCCGCGCATGAAAAAACCCGCGCACGAAGGCGCGGGTAAACCCACAGACTCTTGGGGCAAGCGGTTCAGCGGAGTGTGCCGACCCCAGGAAGATGCGACGGACTATTCCCAGTCCTCGTCCTCTTCTTCTTCGTCTTCATCCTCTTCCTCGTCGTCGTCCCATTCCTCTTCTTCCTCTTCCCATTCCTCTTCTTCTTCGTCTTCAAACTCTTCTTCGGCGTCGTCCGCGTCCTCGCCCTCTTCTTCCTCTTCGTCGTCCTCGACTTCTTCCCAGTCGCCGTCCTCTTCGTCCTCGTACTCTACGTCCTCGTCCTCGTCGTCTTCATCCTCGTCATCGTCCTCGAATTCTTCTTCATCGAAGTCTTCTTCCTCGAGCTCTTCCTCTTCGTCTTCATCGTCGTCGTCATCTTCTTCATCGTCGTCATAGCCGAAGTCGTCATCGTCCTCGGCCGCGACGGGCGCGGGTACGACATTCCACTTCTTTTGCTCGATGTCTTCAGCCGTAAGCTCTTGGCGCTTGGCGGTCACGGTCACGTCTGCGTCCTCCTGCGATGGGATGGCAACTGCTTGCGCGTCGTCGGCTCTCGCGGAGACTTCCGGCTGTGGGTCCGACCCCGAAATCGATCTACGATCGATCGAGGCCCGCGGCAAGTCATCCAGTGAGTTCAAGCCGAAAGCGGAAAGAAACGTCCTGGTCGTTGAGTACAGAAAGGGTCGTCCGAGCTCTTCGCTCCGACCCGAAATCCGTACCAAGTTACGGTCCATTAATTGTCTCAACAATTCCCCACAGCTCACCCCGCGGATCGCTTCGATCTCGGCCCGCAGGACGGGTTGGCGATAAGCCACCACGGCCAGCGTCTCGAGCGCCGGAGCGGAGAGGCGTTGAGGAGTCGTCTCGTCATTCAGTCTTCTTAGCCAACCGGCGTACTGAGGTCGAGACATCAGGCGATAACCGGCGGCGATTTGTTCGATTCGAAACGCCCGGTTGACTCGTTGATAGTGCTCGTTCAATCGTCGTATCAGCGTCCTCGTCTCGGCGGCATCTCGCAACTCGGCAAGTTGTGCCAGACGCCGGGAGTTTAGGGGCTCCCGCGCTAGGAACAAGATGGCCTCGAGCCGTCGAATCCGAGTTTTTGCAATTCGATCCGCCGCGGCTTGATCGGCTTGCCGTGGGGTCGCTCTCCACCGCCAAGTCCAGCCTGGCGGTTTTGGAGTCCGCCCGGTGAATCGCGTCGACGAATTGGTCGGCAAAACATGGGTGGATCCTCCACCCATCCCGCGACCAAAAGTCGTTCTATTCACCGAACCGCCCAGCATCGAATCGTTTCCATCCGTTGGTAGCGCCCCATCCTGTCACCATCGAAAGTAGGGCGGCAGCCTACCCGTTGGCAAGCCAGGCTCCAACGTCAAGTTTCATCCAGGCAGGGGCGTCATCGGCAACCGGCCGAAACTTCTTCACTTTCGGCCTCGAGGAATCGGCAACTTTCGTGCGGACAGCGGGGCTTTTCGACCCCAACCGACTTGGGCTGGCATGCCTCGCTCGGAAAAGAACGCGGCATGTGCCGCTCCGGACCAACTGGCTCACGAGGACCACAATAGCGAGCTCTCGACTCATCGCTGTGTCGAATCGGCACGGAGAGCGGTTCTCCTCGGAGCTCGAGCGGGCATGGCCGACTTCGGCCAGCAGCGAGGCCGGCTCGGCCAGGAATCCGAGGTCCGAGAACCGTTTCGGCGTCCTCGGTCGCTCGGTCTCGGTTGGGGATGATCCTGGTAAGAAACCGCGGGACGAGCCAGGTTCGTGGACAGCCTTGGCAAGACACTTGGCACGTGGTGACCGCCAAAAACTCGATCCTAAGTCAGACGGCCCCCTACCGTCGGTAAGTGAAACTACAATGAGGCTCTCGATCTCGGCCTTCGCGTCGGCGTTCCTCCTTCATCCCTAAACGAACCTCCTCGCCATGTCTGCCGCGCCTCCAACTTTCGCTCGAAAGAAAAGTTCCTGGACAGGACTCATCATCATCGGGGCGGTGATCTCGTTGGTCGTGTTGGGAATGGTTGGACTGTTCTTGGGCATGTATGAGTGGTGGGGCGTGAGGCATGAGGGGACCGAGTTCAACCCGACCACCTTCGAGATTCGTCGCTACGACTATCGCTCGGGCATCATCACGGGGAATCAGCGGGCCAACCTCAATCGCGTGGTCAGTACCACGAAACTGTCGGCTCTACTGAGACAATTGAAGTACCTGCCCCCAAGGAATGCCCAGCAGTGGGACCTGGCCGAACACGATCAAATCGAGAACCTGCGTGAGGGCATCGCGCTTCCGCTGGTCATCCAACTCAGGGACGTGGGCTTCAACGATCGCTGGACTGCGTGGACCCAAAACCATCCGAAGGAGTCCGCCGTGCTGTGGCCAGCGGTCGTCGAGTTGGCCAATGAGGGATGCTACGGGGACATCGCGCCGTTACTCGAGAAGTTCTCACAAAACAAGATTGTGAATCCGGCTCGGATCGCGGATCAGCACTTGCAGGAGGCGTATCAACGGGCGAGTCAATTCGCGTCGAGCGACACTCAGCGGGCTCGTTACGAGAATCTGGCTGGCCAAGCTTTTTCTACTCGCAACTTCGTCGCTCCGTAGCGACCCTTCCATCACTCGGCGATTCGACTGGTTCGCGGTTCCATCAATGCGAGTCGACTCGTGAACGAAGGACCTATTCACGAGCTGAAAACGGTTTCCATGCCGACCTACTACCTCGACCACAACGCGACGACTCCGCTCGCCCCAAGGGCGCTCGCCGCGATGAACGAAGCCTGGTCGGCTGGCCTGGGAAATGCCTCCAGTCAGCACGGCCCTGGGCAACAAGCGGCTCAAGACTGGCGGCGGTGGCGAGACGAAATCATCGGTTGGCTCGGCGGCCGGACGGATTGCTTTCCCGCCGACCAGTTGATCGTGACGAGCGGCGGTACCGAGTCCAACCACCTGGCTCTGTGGGGACTGGTCGATTGGCATGCCCTCACACTCGGCTCGCGCGACGTCTCGCCCGACAACTTGGTTCTCTCCGCGATGGAGCACCCGAGCGTTGGCCGTTCAGCGGCCGCCCTGGCCGAGCGATTCGGATTGGAGTTGCGACTGGTCAAACCAGATCGAGCGGGGCGGATTGAAGCAGCTGAATTGTTGCGGGCGGTCGACGACCGAACCCGGCTCGTTTCGCTCATGCTGGCTCATAACGAGACCGGTGTGATCCAGCCGGTCAAGGAGGTCGCCGACGCGTGTCGGGCACGTGGCATTCCGGTGCACTGTGACGCCGCGCAAGCGGTCGGCAAGATCGCGTTTTCCTTTCGCGAGTTATCCGTCACGGCACTTTCGTTCGCGGCTCACAAGTTCCATGGTCCGCTTGGCATTGGCGGACTCCTGATCGAGTCGGGGCGTTCCCTGAAACCGACTTGGTTTGGTGGGTTTCAGCAGCAGGGAGTCCGCCCGGGAACCGAGCCCCTGCCGTTGTTGGCGGGGATGCACGCGGCCCTTGGTTGGTATCTGGAACACCAGGCTCCGCACGTCGCTCGACTCCGCCAGTTGCGCGACTCGTTCGAGTCCACGCTGCGGGCAGGATGCCCCGAGGCGGTTTTTCTGGGAGCGGATCGTGATCGGCTGCCCAACACGTCGCTGGTCGCTTTTCCAGGCCTCGACCGCCAAGCGCTCGTCATGGCGGCTGGGATGGCCGGAGTCGCTTGTTCCTCGGGGTCCGCGTGTGCGAGCGGGTCAAGTGAACCCTCCCCCACCCTGCTCGCGATGGGGGTTGCACCAACCTTGATTGGCTCGGCCGTTCGGTTCAGTTTTGGTGCGTTGCAGGAGCCGACGGAAGGCGACGAGGCCGCTCGCCTCATCCTCAACGCAGTCAACAACTTGAGTCGCTGGAAGTGACTCGGTTTTTGGGCCTCTCGACCGGCTCTCTCCTCTCGCTTGAAACGCCCGAAATCGGTATAATTCGGCCGGGTTTTTTGGTCAGCGGCCCCTTCTCTCTTGTGCGACGAAGAGATGGAGTTCCCTTGACGCCGGAAATGGAATTCAAGGGTGACGTACGCCCATTTTCTGGGCTCGCCGAATCGCGAGTTGTCGCGTCGCAAATTGGAGCGCAGCCGACGTCGTGCCTCTCCTTCGCCTGCCAACGATGATCGAGCCTCGCCCCATGCTTTCGCTCCCCACACCACCGGTCGGCGACGAATCACCGCTGATCGAAGTGGCGTTCCAAGCGTTGGCTCAGGCGGACAATACGTTTTCGCCTTTCGTCATCGTCGGCCCTAACGCCGCTGGTCTCTCGGAATGGATCTCACTGGCCATATCCGAACGAACACGAGACTCCAAATCGCTCGACGTCTTGGTCGTGAGCGGCAAGGACTTTGCTCGTTCCGTTGGTCTCGCGACCACGACCGATACGTTGATCGATTTTCGTGAACGAATCGACCGAGCGGATGTCTTGATTCTGGAGATGGTCGAGCCGGTCGCGGATGACTCCGCCACGTGTCGCGAACTGTCGAGTTTGTTGGATCGAGCGATGTCGCAAGTCGTGGGTGAGAAGACGCAGGTTCCAGAAGCCGAGGGCATTCCCACGCCGGCTCGCTGCGTGGTGCTCACGACATTGCGCCTTCCCAATCAAACCGCCGGTTGGCCGAGTTCCCTTTCGAGCCGATTGCTGCAAGGGTTGTCGGTCTCGATTGGCACGCCACCCCGTCGTCTCCGCGAGGCCCGTCTCAAGAGGCGGCTCCAGCCCTGGATCGCCGAGATTCCCGCCGAGGTACTCGAGCAATGGCTCGTGACTCCCTGTGCCACTCTCGCGGAATGGGACCAGCGGCTCGATCAGATCGTCGCTTCGCTTTCCGAGGAGTCGTTCGATATCGACTCGCTGGGAGCCACTTCGTTTGAAGCCTCCAACGTGCCTGCGGAGATCGACCCCAAGCAATTGTTACGGGTGGTCGCCAAGCTATCCGAACTGCGAGTCGCCGATCTCAAGGGAACCAGTCGTCGGCGTTCGATGGTGCTGGCTCGATCGGTCGCCATTTACCTGCTTCGACACCTGACCTCACTGAGTCTCGAAGCCATCGGCAAGTTGCTCGGAAATCGAGATCACACGACCGTACTGCACGCCGTCCGCAAGATCACCGAAGGTCGCGCGACCGACTTCGATACCGAACGCCTAATCGATCGAGTTTGCCGAGAGCTCAACGTCGATCCACCAGCCTCGGAACATCGAGGTTCGACATCATGACTCGCAGTGACACGCCAACGACCCAATGCCCTCCCGGTGGAAAACCTGTTGTTCCAATGACGATCGTGTCGGCGAAATGCCTACTGCGAAAAAGCGACTCAAAAACCACGAACAATCGTCGTCCGTCAACGTCACGCGACCGACACTCGGCGCGACACTCGCGCTACGGGTTTTCCACGAACGTGTTGGTTGGCTCAAGACGAATGGAGACCACGAGTTAACGAGCGTCATGGCGGTTCAAAACGCTCTCGCCCGCGTCGACATCCTGCTACTACCACCATTTGAAAAACAAGAATAGAAGAAGACCCACTTCCAAGCCGCCGACACCACCAAACCGATTGGCGACCCAGCAGCCAACACGCACAAGACTCGAGCTGCCACAGCCAATCCTCACCATTCAAAGACTGTCAAGAGTGAACATCGCGGAGCCATTGCGGCTTCGGAAACCTTTGAGGCCTAAAAGAGTGAACATCGAAATCCAACGCGAGCTGTTTCTGCAGTCCTTCGCCATCGCCGGCAGCGTCGTACCGTCTCGGACCACCAAGCCGGTACTTGAGAACGTACGCATCGAGGCGGCTCCAGGGCGAGTCGTCATGTTCGCGGTCAACAACGAAATCGGCATGCGCCTCGAGGCGGAAGGGGTCGAGGTGAAGACGGCGGGCGTCGCGTTGTTGCCGGTTTCGCGAGTCCTTCCCCTGCTCCGCGAGTCTTCGGACGAGAAGCTGGGGATCGAGGTCAATCAAGATCACATCCTGATCACCGGTCGCCAAACCAAGGTGAAATTGCAGGCTCGCGATCCCGAGGAATTCCCGCCGGTCGCCGACTTCACCGAGACATCGTTCTTTACCATTAAGTCGTCGATCTTCCGACGGATGCTTCATCGCACCGCGTTCGCGACCGACAACGAATCGAGTCGTTTCGCGTTGGGCGGTGTGTTGTTGGAGTATGGCGACGATCAGCTGACCGCGGTGGCGACCGATGGTCGTCGGCTCGCTCGCATGCAAGGTGGAGCCGAGATCAAGGGACAGTTGCAGCTCGAGGCGATGACGATCGTGCCGACGGCGGCGGTGAGTCTGCTCGAGAAGTGCTTGCCGGATGACGATAGCCCGGTGGAGGTCGCGCCTCGCTCCAACGACATCCTCGTGCGTAACGGGCGAACGGTCGTTTATTCGCGATTGGTGGAAGGACGCTTCCCGCGCTGGCGTGACGCGTTCCCAGGACATCGTCCCGAGGCATTGCGGGTCCAGCTGCCCGTCGAAGCGACGATGTCGGCGATTCGTCTCGCGACGGTCGTGGCGGATACCGAATCTCGAGGTCTCGATTTTGAGTTCGCTCAAGGGACCCTCAAGCTCAACCTGGCCTGCGCCAACATCGGCGAATCGCACATCGAGATTCCGGTCGCTTACGAGGGAGCCGAAATCGCGATTACCCTCGACTACCGCTTCTTCACCGACTTCCTCCGCGTGCTCGATTCGTCCTCGACCTTCACGATGGAAATCGAGTCGCCCGAGAAGGCCGCGTTGTGTTCCACCGATGACGGCTATGGCTACGTCATCATGCCTCTCTCGCGAGACCGACGTTAAGCGGCCTTCGCGGCGGGATGCGTGGCGATGAGGAGACCGGCATGACCGATTCGTACGACGAACAAGACTTTAAGAACGCGGTCCAGGACCTGGAGCGTAAGCGTCGTCGTCCCCGGCCACTCCCCCATGCCTCCAACGTCATTCGCAAACTTTTGGCCCGCAAGGATTACATCCAGGTCGGGCAAAGACAGGAACTAGAAGCCGCTTGGCTCCAGGCGGCTGGCCAGGAACTTGCAAGCCGCACGCGTTGCGGCCGGCTCGTTCGTGGCACGCTCGAGGTGATCGTGGGCGATTCGTCCACGCTCATGCAACTGACCTTCGAAAAGCAAGGACTGCTTAAGAAGCTCAAACAGATCGAGGCCACGGCCGAGATCAAGAACTTGAGATTCAGCACCGGCGTGATCACGCCGAGTTGATCGATTCGCACAGGAAACCCACGACCATGAATACGCCTGAAGAAGGTGGAACGCCCAACAATTTCGAACGATCCAAGGGCAAGGATGACTACGAGGGCAAGGACCTCCAGCATCTGTCCGACTTGGATCACGTGCGGGAACGTCCCGGTATGTACATCGGTGACACCACCGCTCGTGGTCTGCACCATTTGGTCTACGAAGTCGTCGATAACTCGATCGACGAGGCGATGGCTGGCTTCGCCACGACGGTGCGAGTCACGATCAACAATGATGGTTCGGTGACCGTCGAGGATGATGGTCGAGGTATTCCCGTCGACAAGCACGATCAACTCAGCCAAGAGATGGACCGAGAGGTCTCGACGCTCGAAGGCGTGATGACCGTGCTGAAGTTCGGAGGCAAGTTCCAGAAGGGAGCGTACCAAACGTCGGGTGGTCTGCACGGCGTCGGTGTTACCGTCGTGAACTTCCTGTCCGAATGGGCCGAAGTCGAAGTGCGGCGCGAGGGAGGCGTCTGGCAGCAGGAATACGAACGAGGCATTCCGACCGGACAAGTCGTGCGGAGTGGCAACAGCGACAAGAACGGCACGAAGACCACCTTCAAGCCGGACCCGACGATCTTCCCGATGACCAAGTTCGATTACGGCACGCTCAACAAGCGGTTGCAGGAACTCGCGTTCCTCAACAGCGGCGTGCGGATCGTCTTCAAGGATGAGCGTAACGGTGAAAGCGCCGAGTACCGCTACGAGCGAGGCATCATCGAGTTCGTCGAGTATCTGAATCGATCGAGCGATGCGATTCACAAGGAAGTCATTTACATGACGGGCGAGCAGGATGAGATCGGTTACGAGATCGCCTTGCAATACACGACCGAGCTGACCGAGAACTTCCACACCTACGCCAACAACATCCACACGCACGAAGGCGGTACTCACTTGTCCGGCTTTCGCGCGGCTCTCACCCGCTGCTTGAACAACTACGGTCGAGCCAACAACCTGTTCAAGAACATCACGGTCACGGGCGAGGATTTCCGTGAAGGCTTGACCGTGGTGATTAGCGTGCGAGTCCCGCATCCGCAGTTCGAGGGTCAGACCAAGACGAAGCTCGGTAACAGCGACGTCGAGAGCGTGGTGCAAACCGTCGTTGGCGAGTTCCTCAGTAAGTATCTGGAGGAAAACCCCAACGCCGCGAAGACGATTCTGCGCAAGGGGATCCAAGCCGCGGAAGCTCGCGAAGCCGCCCGCAAGGCCCGTGATCTCGTGCGACGCAAGAGCGCGCTCGGCGGCAGCGGTCTTCCCGGCAAGCTGCGTGACTGCCTCAGCAACCAAATGGAGCGTTGCGAACTGTACCTGG
>JAGQPS010000210.1 GCA_020426595.1 Planctomycetales bacterium | reverse complement strand
CTAACTCGTCGCGACACGAACACTTCCGCTTCGCCCCAACCAAGAAATCGGAACATCTAAGCCCGGTGAGCGAGGGAGCCTTCCCGCTCGTCCAACGAGCGACCGCGTCCGTTGTCTAGCAGCGAGGGATGGTGCGGAGCTTGCTTTCGCGGAGCAAGAGCCGACTCTGTCGTACGCCGGCAATCGGGCAAATCGCGGCCCCCAGGACGGAGCCGCAAGAGTGTCGGCTTTTGCTCCGCAAAAGCAGGGTTCTAAAATCGCGGACGTAGGATCCGTACTGGGTCACCACGAAGAGCGCGGAGACCACCACCGCACCGTGCGACAAATCCAAGCCGGGCAAAAACGACGATCCTCCGGGTGAATGTCGCTGGCTGCCGATAAAGCCTCCGGTCTGCCGTTCTCCAGAAATGGCTTGTCTCGAGGCGATCGAATCGTAACGATACGGCCCATCACGAGTTTCACGAAAGGCAGGCTCCATGACTCCACCGCGTCCTCCCGTCTCGCGTACCGCGGCTACCGGCGCCGCCGTGTCGATCGTCGGCGATGTGTATCGTTTTCTCGCGACGGGCGAGGAGACCGATGGGAAGTACTCCACCTGGGAAGCGATCGTGCCTCCTGGCGGTGGGCCTCCTCCCCACATCCATCGGCGCGAGGAGGAGTCGTTCATCGTGCTCGAGGGTGAGGTGACGTTTTGGGCCGATGGACGGCGTTTCACGGTGGGACCGGGAGGCTTTGTTGGGCTGCCGGTAGGAAGCCTCCACTGCTTCAAGAACGAATCGAATCAACCGGCCCGGATGATCATCTCCGTGGCCCCCGCTGGACTCGAGCGAATGTTCTTCGAGGTCGGCACACCACTTCCATCGGGGGCGACCGAGGCTCTCCCTCCATCGCCCGAGGAAATCGAGAAACTGATGCGGATCGCGCCCAACTACGGTGTGGAGATCCACCCACCCTCGGGCTGAGTGCCTACCGCGAACGTGGTTCTGATTGACAGTAAGCATGGCCTCACCTAACGTACAACTTGGGATCGCGCAGCCACTCGGCTGCTCGACCGCGTCGGGGTTGAAGCAAATTCCACCCCGACGCGGACGATGTCGATCCCGTGGTCGACGCGGTGGATGAAGGTCGGTCGTTCCTGTCTGGAATTGGATAGCCAATCCGATCGGGAAACGACCGTGATGTGCCGCATGGTGGCCGGTAGTTGAGTTGGGACGCGGGCGATTGGGTCTCGCGGTGGCCGGACATGAGCCGCATGGCTTGTGGTCGGTGCCGAGGTTCCACCTGATCGAGCGTTTGATTCAATTGCTTTGGCGAACCCTGCGCGAGGCTTCATGGCCTTATTCTTCCGCGTCTTGTTAACACGGTAGGCCGCTCGACGGCGCCTCGGTGACGTGGCGCCGATGACGTGGCGCCGGCGATGTGGAAGCCAGGCTTCGCAGGGAATCGACTCCATGGATCCGTCCGAATTCGTATCGGGACAAGAACCCGATGCGCTCCTTCAGTGCCAGCTCAAGCTTGGCTATTTCTTTCGCAACCGCGATTTGCTGGTTTCCGCGTTGACCCATGCGTCGGGAGCCGATCATCGACTCGCCTCCAACGAGAGGCTGGAGTTCCTCGGTGATTCGATTCTTGGCTTCTTCGTCTGCGAGGAGCTGTTCCAACGTTATCCAAGCCAGCAAGAGGGCGAGCTCACCAAACTGAAATCGAGCGTGGTGAGCCGGAGGACTTGCGCTAAGGTCGCGAAGCGAATGGGTCTCGACCAGTTCCTAATTCTCGGCAAGGGGATGAGCGGCCCGCAGCCCGTTCCGTCGAGTCTCCATGCCGATGTGTTCGAGGCGCTTACCGCCGCGATCTATCTCGACGGTGGCATCGAAGTCGCTCTGCGATTTCTGCGTGAGCACTTGACGCAGGAGATCGAGGACGCGGCCGCTGGCGAGGCGATCATCAACTACAAGAGTCAGTTGCAGCATTTGGCCCAGAGGCTGCATGGCAAGCCGCCGGTCTACCTGTTGCTGCAACAGGTGGGCCCCGATCATTGCAAGACGTTTCAAGTGGCGGCTCAGGTCGGTGACCAAGATTATTCGGCCGCCTGGGGGCGGAACAAGAAAGAGGCGGAGCAACGAGCCGCGGGAAACGCGCTCGCTGAAATGAATGGTCAAGGCCCACGCTTCGATGACGAAATGCCTCCGGCCCTCTATGTGCCCGAGGATGCGGAAATCGAAGACGCCGTCGAGGATGAGGGGGACCTTCCAATCTCGAATCCGGGCGAATCGAGTTCCTCGGAGCAACTAGCGCCTCACGGCGCGGAGCTCACATCCCTCGCGGCGGGGCCGGATCAAGGGGCAGGTGAGGAATCGGCTTAGCCGGCCGACTCGCCCTGGGCGTCGCAAGACTGATGCGATAGGGTAAGTGGCTATCCGCGACTCGGCTTACCAACGTGGCGGCGATGGGGCCGACGCGATGCTCTGGTAGCCCCAACAAACGGTGTTGGCACGATCCAATGACTCGGCTCGCGGCATTGATTTACGCCCCAACGAACATGCCCATTGACTCGAGTCCATACGAAGTCGCCTCCGAGACCCCCGCTGGCTCGCGGACGCGGTTCATGTCGTCCCAACGACTGATTTACATCGGTGTCTCACTTGCCGTTTTCCTATTGATACTCATCACGGCGGCCACTTCCTGGCTTGCCGGGACGTTGATTGGCGAATCAAGTACCTACCATCGCATCGCCGCGCGGCAGATGGCGACCATCGAATCATTTCTGGATCAGCACTCGGAGAAGTACACCAAGGTCACGGTTCATGAGGCATCCTCGGGCCACGCGTATTTGATGGGGTCGGTCGACGCGGTAGCTGATTTCGATCTCCTGAGGACCGAGATGGAGCGGGCGTTTGGTGCCGAGCTCGCTCAAGAAATGATGAGGCTCGTGGACGTCGGCGCCGAATCGAGCGATGGACGAAACCAAGCGGAACGTCGTGAGTGACAAGCCACGGGGATGATTGATCGATCAAAGGACAATCGACAAGTAGGTGTTGATCGCGACGGGATTTGTCTACCGCCGCGGACAGTGGTCGGAATCGACCGAGCTTCCTCGCGATCGAGTTCCTCTGGGCGATGTTGCTTTAGAATGAAGAGTGTCGACACAACACGTTTCCGCTCGAATACGGAAAGCCTTTAACGATTAAGTCGTCGCATGGATGTGGCAAATCTGATTTGGGAGCTCATGGTGGTCGTCACGGCGGGAGCCGTTTCGGCCACGATCTGTCGGCGCTTTGGCCTATCGCTGCTGGCCGGCTATCTGGTGGTCGGAGCGATCGTGGGCCAGGGGGGACTGAATCTGCTGGTGCATCCCCAGCATGAGGTCGAGTTGGTGGCCGAGGCGGGAGCGTTGTTCTTGCTCTTCTCGGTGGGCATCGAGTTCAGCTTCGGCGAGCTTCGTAAGCTGGGACGCTTCTTCTTGATCGCCGGCGCCGTGCAAATGGTGATGGTGGCCGCTCCGTTGACCGTGACCGCGCGGCTCTTGGGACTCGGCCCACAAGCCGCGTTGCTCGCGGGTTGTGCCGGCGCGCTCAGCTCGACCGTGTTGGTCTTTCGGGCGCTGGCGGAGCAGGGAGAGCTGGAGTCGGGGCATGGTCGACGCGCGATCGCCGTCTTGCTGTTTCAAGACGTCGCGCTCGTGCCTCTGTTGATGCTCGTGCCGCTCCTTACCGGAGACGGCCAGGCTCCGGATCTGACCGCTTACGCGTCGCTCGCGCTGAACTCGGTGCTGTACGTGGCCGCGGTCATCGTGACTCACTTCGTGGTAAGCCGCTGGATCGTGCCAGTGATCGTACGGATGCGCAGCGTCGAGTTGGTCGTGTTGTTTTCCGTCAGCCTGTTGGGACTCATGGCTCTCGCCGCCTACAAGCTCGAAATGCCACCCGCCATCGGCGCTCTGGCCGCGGGTATCGTCTTGAGCGGCAATCGAATCAGTAAGCAAATCGACTCGGTGTTGTTGCCGTTTCGCGAAACCTTCGCGGCGGTCTTCTTTGTTTCGCTTGGCATGCTGCTCGACCCGAAGGCGTTCCTGTCCGAGCCGATCCTGCTAACCGCGGGGTTCATCGGCATTATCTCGCTCAAGACGATCGCGGCGGCCGTCGCCTTGCGTTTCGTCGGGCTCGCCTGGTCCAAGGCCGTGGGGATGGGGCTCGTGCTGAGTCAGGTGGGCGAGTTTTCGTTCCTGCTGGTGTCGCGCGGAGCCGCGGCGGGGCTGATCAGCGCCACGGATTACAATCGCATGTTGTTCATCGGCATGGCGACTTTGCTGATCACGCCGGGACTTCTGAGACTCGGGCTGCGCTGGGTGGGTGACGCGGACGACCGTGAGTCGGGACGCACTCCCAATCTCGCGGATTCGAGTCGCCGCAACGCGCTGGTGATTGGGCTCGGTCCGATTGGGAGTCAAATCGCTCAGCGACTGGAGTTGCATGGAGTCGATGTTTCGTTGCTCGATCTCAGTCCGATCAACCTACACCCATTCGCCCAACTCGGCTTCACGACTTGCGCGGGTGACGCGCGCGATCCCAATACGCTGCGCCGCATCGACGCGACGCGGAAGAAACTAGCGGTCGTCTGCGTGCCCGCGGACGACGTGGCACTGGAAGTCGTGCGATCCCTTCGCCAGCTCCAGCCTGAAATGTCCATCGTGGTTCGCTGCCGCTACCGAGCCAGCATGGCGGCTCTCGAACGAGCGGGAGCCAATTCAGTAGTGAGCGAGGAAATCGAGGCAAGCGAACCGCTGATTCGTTTGTGCGAGGAAGCGCTCGCGCGAGGTTGACTCCCAACAAGTTCCGCGGTCTTGGAGTAACTATGTTGGTTGCCAAGCAGTGAGTGGATGCGCGTGAACTGCTTCCGCGGAGCAAGAGCGGTTGACTTTCAACGCGCTTGTACGGACCGAACTCGGTCACCACGGAGAAACCTCTATGCCGGGCTACTCGGGAAAACCGCTTTCGGCCAAGTTGGGTTTGAAACCCGATCAGGTTTGGTACGTGATCGACGCGCCCGATGGGTACGGGGAGTGGCTCGATCCATTGCCGAGCGGCGCGACCATTCGCTACTCACGTGTCCCGTCCGGCGCGGCGGCCGTTCATTTGTTCGCCACCGAGCGAGCCAAGCTGACCAAGCGTCTCGCCTCGCTTCGCAAGCAAGTCGCATCGGACGGTTTCGTTTGGGTCTCCTGGCCCAAGAAGTCGTCGCGAGTCGCGACCGACATCACGGAGGACGTGATTCGCGAGGTCGCCCTGCCAATGGATTGGGTCGACATCAAAGTTTGTGCCGTGAGCGATGTTTGGTCGGGCTTGAAGCTCGTCATTCGACGTGAGGCTCGTTGACGTGAAATGTGTTGACGTGTGGGACGTTATCCGTTCCCGATCGGCTCTTGGGATGCCGAGATTTTGGGGTTTCTCGCACCCGCCACTGTTACGGTGGCTTCCGCACCTTTAGAATCGCGTGCACCAGCACCGGGTCTTAGCATTGGGCCGTTGGGCATCATCATTGACGACCTGGTAATTCGCGTTGATTGACCGGATTTTGAGACACGGGAGAGGGTTATGAAGTTGCGTTGGCAAGTATTGAGTGTGTTTGCTTTGAGCGTCGGCATGATGACGTTCAGCGTCGGTTGCGGTGAAAAGCCGAAGGAAGATCCGGGGCAACCGACCAATCTCGGCGGCTCGCCCAGCACTCCCATGGGAATGGCCGAGGGTGAAGGCGAAGAGGGCGAAGGTGAGACCACCGAACCCGAAACCACCGAACCTGAGACGACCGAGCCTGAGACTACTGACCCCGGGACCACGGAACCCGAAACGACCGAGCCGATGGAGGAAGGTGACCACGAGGAGCTCGAGAGCCTCATGGAAACCTTGGCCAAGCCTCCGGTGGCTTTGAATGGCAAGATCGGAATGGGCCTTGGAGCCGACCCGGTTGACTGGGCCACCCTTGGTACCGATGTCGCCGAGTTGCACCGCATTGCCTCGCGATTGGGCGAATTGACTCCGCCGAAGGGCGAGGCTGATTCGTGGGCCGAGCAAACGGCTGCCTTCGTCGCGGCCGCCGATGCGTTGAAGGCCGCGGTTGACGCTCAAGACGCCGCCGCCGCTGGCGAGGCTCATGGCATGATCAAGGCTTCCTGCATGCCTTGCCATCAAAACCACAAGCCGTAGTCTCGATCGATTCCGTACAGCGGAATCCGTGATCGATGATTTCACGAGAGGGCGGTCGCTACGGCGGTCGCCCTCTTCGTCGTATTGGTCCCATCGCTTCGCTCCAATCGTTTACGAGCGAGGGAAGCGGGCGGGGCCGATGGCCGCGTCACTCGAATCGAGCCAGGGGTATCCCATGTCGCGCATGTTCCTCCCAACCACCATCGGACTCGCGTTCCTTGCCGTCTGCTGCCCGCGTTTGGGCTCGGCCACCGCCAAGGCGGAAGAGCTGCCGCGCCTGACGGAACGATCGACATCCGACGTCGATTGGCTGATCGATCCCGCTCCCTACACGGCCGGTGTCTTCGCCACGGAACATCCCGATGAGATCGCGCTCGACAATGGACTGGTGCGGCGAACGTTCCGAATTTCCCCTAACGCGGCGACCGTAGGATTGGATCAACTCTCAGCGGAAGAGTCGCTCCTGCGTGGCGTCAAGCCGGAAGCAACCATCTCCATCGACGGTCGCGAATACGCGGTCGGCGGACTCACCGGACAACCCAACTACGCGTACTTGTTGCCCGAGTGGTTGGACGAAATGGGATCCGATGCCAACTCGCTTCTGTGTGTTGGCTACGAGGTCCTGCCGATAGAGGCGAGGCTCGACTGGAAGTCGCCCCGTCATCACGCGCCCCAAGCCGCTTGGCCGCCACATGGCACTCACCTCCGCTTGGACTTTGAACCACAAGCCGGTGATTCGTCGCCCGCGTCCTTTCGCGTGTCGGTTCATTACGAGCTTTACGACGGAGTCCCCGTATTCTGTAAGTGGCTCACCGTCGACAACCGCTCCGAAGCTCCGTTGCTCGTCGACCACTTCGTGAGCGAGCTACTCGCGATCGTCGAGCAAGAGAGTTGGGTTGACGCGGGCGAGGACTCGCCTCCTCCCGTACCACAATCGATCCATGTCGAAACCGATTTCGCGTTCGGAGGCATGAACTCCGCCTCGGCCAACGAGCACATCGTCCATTGGCGGAGTGACCCTCAGTACACCTCGCAAGTCAACTATCGCAAGGTGACTCCCTGTCTGCTCATGGTCGAACCGACCTACGGACCGGCCCAACGCGTCGAACCAGGCGAATCGTTCGAAAGCTGCCGAGCGTTTGAAGTGTTGTTCGACAGCACGGAGCGAGAACGTCGTGGGCTCACGCTCCGCCGCATGTACCGCACGGTCGCTCCGTGGGTGACCGAGAATCCGCTCATGCACCACATGCTCGTGGCTCGCCCCGACGCGGTGCGAGCGGCGATCGATCAAGCCAAGGACGTTGGCTTTGAAATGATCATCATGTCGTTTGGTAGCGGCTTCGACATGGACAACACCGATCCGAGTTACCTCGCGACTTGGCGCGATGTGGCCGACCATGCCGAGCGGCAGGGGATCGAAATCGGTTCGTACAGTCTGTTATCGAGCCGGCGAGCTCCGGATGGAAACATGATCGTGTCTCCGCCGGGACAGTCGCCTCGACACGGACAATGCCCCGCGCTTACGAGCCCCTGGGGACAGGAGTATTTCGCGCGTCTTCGCGCTTTCTACGACCAGACGGGATTCGACCTGCTCGAGCATGATGGATCGTATCCAGGAGATGTCGACGTCACGCCTCGTCCTCCGTTGCAGCAAGGGGAACTCGATTCGCGCTGGGCTCAATGGCGAGTCATTACCGAGTACTACCGCTGGTGTCGTGAACGAGGTATTTATCTGAACGTGCCGGACTACTATTTCCTCTCCGGCAGCAACAAATGTGGCATGGGCTACCGAGAAGTGAATTGGTCGTTGCCGCGTGATATGCAGGTGATTCACACACGTCAAAACATCTATGACGGAACTTGGGATAAGACACCGTCGATGGGCTGGATGTTTGTCCCTCTCGCCCAATATCACGGTGGCGGCGCGGCGGCGACCATCGAGCCGCTTCACGAGCACCTCGATCACTATGAGCGGATGCTCATGTCGAATCTGGCCTTGGGAGTGCAGGCCTGCTACCGAGGCCCGCGACTCTATGACTCGCCGGAAACTCGCGAAGTCGTCAAGCGTTGCACCGATTGGTATCACGCTCATCGAGAAATTCTCGAAAGCGACCTAATCCACGGCCGGCGAGCCGACGGCCGCGATCTCGACTGGATGCTCCACGTGAATCCCCAGTTGGAAGAGAAAGGGATGCTGGTCGTGTTCAACCCGGCGTCCGAGCCGGTGACCAAGACGCTTCGCGTCGACTTGTACTACACCGGCCTGACCGAGATCGCTCGCATCTCGCACGAAGGAGCCGACGAACGGGAATACCCGCTCGATCGAAGGTTCGAGGTGGAGTTGGAAGTCAACGTGCCGGCTCGCGGCATGGCTTGGTTCAGCATTCGCTGATCGGGCACCACCGAGGGTTGAAGAGCGGAGTGATTACCACAGAGAACTCGGAGAGCACGGAGGGGAGGAGAGAGGTTTTGGATGACGTGTTGGTCGCTTTAGATCACTGGAAGCGCGTAGTGAGAATGTGACCGGGTTTTGGTTTTTGACGCTCCATTGTTTTATGGTGCGAGCTTCACGGCTCGGCTCAAGCCGGGAGTGCAACAGCTTGAAAAGCCAAAGGAAACCCGAAGCGTGACGGGCTGTTGATTTAAACAGACGCGCCGCATCGTGCGGCCGGGAGACGCCCATCG
>JAGQPS010000020.1 GCA_020426595.1 Planctomycetales bacterium | reverse complement strand
AGCAGTTTTTCATCGTCGACATAGTCCCGCAGGAACCCTTCCGAAACGAGCCGCGGAATGAGGCCAGCAATGCGGTCGCTCCGCTGGCGCGATGTCTGGTTGACCCAGGTCTCGATCTTTCCAGCGTCGACTCGCCCGACCGCTTCGTAGTAATAGTCGAGCAACCAGGGGTGATCGACCGACAGTCGCGCATCGAGCAAGATCTCGACCAGGATATGGCCGACGAAGCCGCTCCTCATTCCGGTCTCGTCACCCCAGCGATCGCGCAGCTGGCGAGCAAAGTCGATGCTCAGCCGCAGGAAGGCTTCCGAATTGTGAAACCAAGCGTCGTCGGCATGGTGGCGCATGACGCCACGCGCCAAGCCGCTGTGCGCGGGGTCCGTATCCTCGAGCCACTCGGCGGCGGCTTGGGAACGCACCCGGACCTTTCGATCAACGACCGAAAGCCAGTCCGGTAGACTTGTTCCCGCCACCTCGTAGTCGCAGGGGCGAGGCGAGTCGGCGTCGTGTCCGTAAGAGCCGAGCAAGACCCAGGTGTGGCTGAGATAATTCACCGATCAACACCTGTTCCGCGAAGGTCTCAAAGGTCTCAAGGCTCGTGTCCGCGGCGGAGCAGGGGGGCCGCGCCGATTCGTGCCTCGCTAATTCACGTCGCGCGATCGCTCCCGGCGACACATCGCGACGCACCCGCGCTACACCATTCGGCTCACGCGATCCAACGCCCGACGCAATCCGCGCAGCAGTCGTTCGACATGCAAGGGCCGTGTGTACAAGTGACACGAGACTCTCACCGCCCAACGATCCTCGAGCGCGATGATCGGGACTTCGATCCCTTCCTCGTGACGCAACCACTGCTGCAGATCACTCCAATCGCCTGATGGCAACCAGACCTCGGTCATGCAACCGTACCAAGCGGGATCGTCCGGCACGAGCGCTGGTTGCTGAAGCAATGAAATCAACTCCCGCCGAGTCGCGCGGGCCATCGCGTGAGTCGCTTCACGAAAAGCCTCGACTCCAAACGATTCGAGGAACTCGATCGCCGCGGGCACGGCGAGGTACGGACTGTAGTCGCGCGTGCCGGTCCAGCGGAACTGCTCGTCCCAACGCTCCGGCATGTTGGGCAACAAACGTCCCCAGCTCAGGAGCGCCGGGCGGATGGTCGCATGGTGCCGCGCGGCGACATGTAGGAAGCCCGTGCCCAAGGGAGCACAGAGCCACTTATGACAACTGGCCGTATAAAAGTCCGCGTCGAGCGCCGAGAGATTCAACGACAGCTGGGCCACGGCGTGAGGCCCATCGATGCAAACCAAGATGCCTCGTTCGTGGGCTTGGCGAACGATCGCTTCGACCGGCATCGTGATCGCTGTCGCCGAAGTGATGTGGCTGATCACGATCACCCGCGTGCGCTCGGTGACCGCCGACCAAAGGGGAGCGAGCAAATCGTCGGCCGTCTCGACCTGAAGCGGCAACGTCGCCTCGACCAGCCGAGCCCCTTGCTGATCACAGGCCCGCCGCCAAATGCGTCGCACCGCGCCGTACTCATGATTGTTGAGCAAGACTTCGTCGCCCGGTTCGAGCGCTACGCTTTGAGCCACGACATTCATGCCATACGTCGCGTTCTCGACGAACGCGACATCATCGGCTCGAGCGCCAATCCAGGTCGCCAGCTTCTCGCGGGCGCTCAACCAAGCCGGTTCCAACTCACGGACATAGAACTGCATCGGCTGTTCGTCTTGCCGCTCCTGCCACTGTTGCCGAGCCTGACGAACCGATCGGGGAGCCGGGCCGAAGGACCCGTGATTGAGATAAATCGTATCGGCCGGAAACCGCCAGTCCGCGGCGGCTTGGGCGAGTCGATCAGCGCGGTGATCGGGATGGAGCCAATTCATGGAGAAGCGATCCGGTCGAGAACGAGAGAGTCATTGTGGTAGCGGCGTCGGTTGGGATTCGTCCGCGCGGGGGCTTGTGTTGCCACACCGCGTTCGGATGACGACACTAACGAAGTCTATTCGACGCCAACCCCTCGCGGATGACCGCCGGGCTCGAAAACGCACTCCTTGCTGAAAGAACTGTTTGATGTATTCGCCCGATCCCCAACGCTACGACGGACGCATGGGATATCGCCGCTGTGGACGCAGCGGCTTGTTGTTGCCGGAAATCAGTCTCGGTTGTTGGCATAACTTCGGCGGACCGACTCCGACCGAGAATCAGCGAATGATGCTGCGGACGGCCTTTGATTGCGGGATCACTCATTTTGATCTCGCCAACAACTACGGCCCTCCGTATGGATCGGCCGAGGAGAATGTCGGCAAGTGTTTGGGGGAGTTCCCGCGCGACGAGTTGATCATCTCGAGCAAGGCGGGCTACGACATGTGGCCAGGGCCTTACGGCGAATGGGGCTCACGGAAATACATGCTCGCGAGCCTCGATCAGTCGCTCAAGCGCCTCGGGCTAGACTACGTCGACATCTTCTACAGCCACCGTTTCGATCCCGACACGCCGCTCGAGGAAACGCTCGGAGCCTTGGATACGGCGGTGCGGCAAGGCAAGGCGCTCTATGTCGGCATCTCGAGCTACACCAGCGAGCAAACTCGCCAAGCCGCAGCGATCTGCCGTGAGATGGGCTATCCCCGTTTGTTGATTCACCAGCCCAACTACTCGATGTTCAATCGTTGGATCGAGAAGAAGTTGCTCGGCGCGACCGAGGATGAGGGGATGGGCGTGATCGCGTTTTGTCCGCTCTTTCAAGGCTTGCTCACCGGCAAGTATCTCAGTGGCCAGGTCCCCGAGGGGTCGCGAGCCAGCATCCCGGGGAGTTTGTTGCGTGAGGCGGAGTTGCGGCCCGAAGTGCTCGCGATCGTGCGAGGGCTCAACGAGCTGGCCCAGCAACGGGGCCAGTCTCTGGCTCAGATGGCCGTCGCTTGGATCCTCCGCGACCCACGCATCACGAGCGTGTTGGCGGGGGCGAGTCGACCCGAGCAGATTCGCGAGAACTGCCAGGCTCTGGCCAATCGCGATTTCAGTGACGACGAGCTGCGGCACATCGACCAGTTGCTCGAGCCCCTGGTGCTCCCCTCGTCTTGCTGGGCGACCGAGTAATCGCGAGACCTAACGACTCAACCCAGGTTCGTCGCCGACCCCCAAGGATGCCCAGTTCGAGCAGAACTGGGCATTTCGGCTTAGCCGATCGCGGCCGGATCGATCTATAAGGTCTGAAACGGATTAAGGAACGCCTTTCGCGAATCGCCGCATGACGCCGCCAGCTTCTAGCCACCGCACGCCCGCTGAATCGGGAGCGAATGATGATCCACGGTCATCGTTCGATTCGACACCCGATCAGGCGCTCGTGCGCGAGGTGCTCTCGGGCGAGAGCGAGCGGTTTGGAGAGTTGGTGCGGCGGTACGAGGGAGCTCTTCGGCGACTGGCCATCAGCCGTGGCCTGACAACTGATTCGGCCGATGAGGTCGTGCAAGAGACCTTCCTCGCGGCGTTCCGATATCTGGCGGGTTACGACGAGCGGTATGGGTTTCGTACTTGGTTGTGGACGATCCTATTCAATCAGTGTCGTCGACGACAAACGCTCGAGTCTCGCCAGCCCAGTCGGTTGCCGGCCGAGGCGATCGAGTGGGCGTCGTTCGCTGGGACCGAGGATCCGGTGAGCGCGGCGGAGCGAAGCGAGTTGCAAGGAGCGATCGCGCGGGCCCTGCCGACGCTCCCCGAAGCCATCGCCGACGCGGTGCGATTGCGCTACTTCGGTGAAGCGACTTATCCGGAGATCGCACAAACCCAAGGGTGTTGTCTGGCAACGGCCAAGAATCGCGTGCGTGCCGGATTGGACTTGCTGGGCAACTTCTTTCGGCCTCGTGATACCAAAGACACGGACGAGCGTAGGGACGAACGTGGGAGAAATGCAGATGAATGACCATCCCGCACGACAGCAAGCCTCGGAGGGCGACTGCGAGTTCTTGCTCACTCGAGAACCGGCGGAGTTGCTATCGATCGCGCGTCCAAGCAACAGCGATGAGAGCGGCTCGATCGCGAGCGACTCGCTGCATCGGCACCTCGAGGCGTGCGCGTCGTGCCGAGCTCAATGGCAAGTTTGGCAAGCGGCTCTCGCGGGTTTGTCGACTTGTCGCGAGGACTGGAGCGGCGGTTCAGCGGTCGGCCGATCAGCGCCGCGCGAACAGACGCCTCGACCCTGGGAATCGGGTGAGCGGCCGTTACCGGTCGCCGAGGCACGGGCTCAATGGCAATCGCTCGGTTGGCCCTTGGCCACGTCCGATGAAGTCGCGGAGTGTTCTTGTCCCAAGCCTTGTGCGATTCCTGTCGATGGTGTGGTTGATCCTGATCAGTCGGCCAGAACGGTGGCCGGTGGCAACGGCAAGGTTCAGCTGGCCGGGCGCGTGGCACGAGGCGAAAGCCGGGAGGGGCTGGGATTGCCCACGAGCGTGCTGGCCGTGGTGGCGGCTTTGACACTGATTGTCGTGTCGTTCACTTGGGGGCGTAGCGAGGGATGGCGGAGCGGTTGGCAGGCTCGGTCCCCGCGTATCGCCGCCGCCGGCGAATGGGGGCGTCCTAGCGATGCGGGGCTCGCGCAGCTTTCCGCCTTGGCGATCCCGGCGGCTTGTCGCGGCGTGGCCGACGTATTGGCGACCGACGAGGCGTTGGGTGGCGGCGCGGATGCCGCACGCCCCGGAGCCGCGGCGTCGGTGCACGAGTTGACCGCTCTACAATTTCAATGTTGCACCAAGTGCCATCGCGCGGATTTCGGTGGTGAGCGGAGTGTGATGCCGGAGTTGTCTGGCTCCGCGAGGGGCGCCGATTCGCCTCATGAGACTCCCGCGTCCGACCGCGATGCTCCGCGGGTGATGGCGGTCGTGGCGAGCTGTACGGCTTGTCACCAGTTGTCGGACGATGTCTGCGGGCGGGGTTTGCCAACGAAGCATTGGGGGGCGAATTGCCAGGACTGTCACGAGTTGGGACCGATGAGGGAGTTGCGAGGCCATCGAGGCGCCGGGCAAATGGAAGGTCGATCGTGCCAAGAGTGCCATGTGGCGGGGCTGCATGAGGGAATCGATCGCGAGCGCCGCGACGAGCATGGCCGAATTCCATCGCTCCGGCTGAGTTCCTTGGTTTGCTGCCTTTGACCGCGAGTGGTCCAAGCGTCAAGATGAGCGGCTTGTTCGGCACTCTCGATCGGCCTTGGGGGGCACGAGTGCGGAACCTGTCTCCTGCGATTGACGAGCGACCATGAACTCCGCCGAGAACTGGAATAGCCGCCAAGTCACTCATGGCTGGCAACAGGGTGTGAAGGCCTTCTTCTATGGGCTGGGTTTCGCCGAGGGGGATTTCGATCGTCCTCAGGTCGGCATCGGCGTTCCGTTACTCGAGGGCAATCTTTGCAACGTTCACGCCTATGAGCTGGGACGGGAGATCGCGGCCGGTTGTCAGGAAGCGGGCTTGATGGGCTTTCCTTTCGGCGTGCCGGGGGTGAGCGACAACATCACGCAGGGGCTTGAGGGAGGCAACGCGAGCCTCGTCTCGCGCAATCTGATCGCCAACAGCGCCGAGTGCGTGGTGACCGCGCACTGCTACGACGCGATGATCGGTCTGCACCATTGCGACAAGAATGGTCCCGGCTTCGCGATGGCTTTGGCTCGCATGAATTATCCCGGTCTGATCGTGAGCGGAGGGAGCATTCGGCCGGGCTGTCACGCGGGCAGGGACATCTCGATTCTCGACGTGTACGACTCGCAGGCGGCCGCGATGGTGGGCTCGGGGACTCGTGCCGAGGCGGATCAGATTCTGCGTACCGCATGCCCGGGTCCGGGAGGCTGCGGCATCGCGGCGTCGTTCAACACCTGGGGCCTCTTTCTCGAGGCGGTCGGTTTGATGTTGCCCTCGAGCAGCTCGATTCCGGCCGAGGATCCAGGGAAGCGAAACGAGTGCAGGCACGTGGGAACCGCGGTCAAGAACCTGCTCGCGCTCGGACTGCGGCCGCGCGACATTCTGACTCGTAAGGCCTTCGAGAACGCGGCGGTAACGATCGCGGCGGCGGGCGGTTCGACCAACGGAGTCCTGCACATGATGGCGCTAGCCGTCGAGGCGGGAGTCGACTTTAGTCTGGCCGACCTGCAACCGATTCTCCGTCGCACGCCGGTCATCTGCAGTTTCGCTCCACGTGGGCGTCGCACGATGGTCGATCTGCACAAGATCGGTGGCACGCCGGTGTTGCTCAAGCGGCTGCTGCAAATGGGTCTGCTGCACGGGGATTGTCTGACCGTCACGGGCCGCACGATGGCCGAGAACCTGGCGGACGTCCCGGATGTGCCCGAGGGGCAGGATCTGATCGCACCGGTCGATCAACCGTTCAAGGAATATGCCGACATGCAGGTTTGCTTCGGCAACCTGGCTCCCGATGGGATCGTGTTCAAAGTCTCGAGCATGAAGTCGTCACGCTTCACCGGGCAAGCGATTTGCTTCGACGATGCGAAGCAGGTGCAGGACGCGGTGGAAGCGGGCAAGATCAAGCCGGGCCATATCATCGTGCTGCGTTACCTTGGTCCGGTCGCCAGCGGCATGCCCGAGGTCTTGGTCGCCAGCGCGGCGCTGAGCGTGCCGGAACTCGATGGCAAGGTCGCTCTGATTTCCGACACCCGAGTCTCCGGCGTTTCGCACGGAGCGATCGGAGTGCATTGCAGTCCCGAGGCCGAAGTGGGCGGACCAATCGCGTTGGTCGAGGACGGAGACTCGATCACGTTCGATCTATTGAACGGCACGCTCGAGTGGGAAGTGAGCGAGGCGGAGGTGGAGTCGCGCCGGTCGCGTTGGCAGCCACCGAGCCGCACCTACGCGCGAGGCTACCTCGCCGACTTCAGCGCGACGGTCGACCAAGCCCACCGCGGCTGCGTCAGCCGAGCCTTCTATCGTTCCTAGCAACGGATTCGCGGGCCGATTTCCGTCGCTGCCCGCTCGTCGAATTCCCGCGAACGCTCTTAACGAGCCTGATGGTCGCGCGTCGTTTTCAGCGATTCCAAAGCCTGCAGTGCCATCGCCATCTCGTGGATATACATGTGTTTCCCCGTCATGTCGGCTTGATACCACGCAAGTATCCGCGTTGCCGTTTGATGGTCCCCACGTTTCGCGGCGATCAGGGCGCGAACCGTCCAGGGAAACTCCTCGTCGGTGATCGGACCTTGCGCCCAATCTCCATTAGCGGTCGCGAACGCCCACGCTTGGTCGTACTTCATGCGAGTCTCTTCTTCGTCGCCGAGTGGGACATCGAACAATTCAGGAAAGATCTGAGCGGCGCGATGGGGATAAAAGTCGAGTTCGTCCTCGGGATAGAAATTGGGAATGGCCGTCTTTTGCGTGTCCAGGATGTAAAACGCTCCGGCATCCGCGTTGAACAACGAGTCAATACCGGACGCCACGTGAGTGGCGGCTTTCGCGAACTCGTCGGCGTCGGCGTGATTATCCCGCGCGAGCTTTTCCGCCAGCATCTTCAATGCGGAGTAGACCTCGCAATTGTCCATGAGATAGCTCGACGAAGTCGTCGCTAAAAGCCCAGGGTCTTGCTGATCGACGCCCCGAAGTCTCGAGCTCGAATGCGTCGTCACAAGGCCACTCTCGGTTTGCTGGTTCTCGAGCAGCACCTCCTGGGCGATTGAGATGACCTGCGATTCATTTTGGCGCCACCAGCGAGCGCCTTGCCGGCTAGAGCCATAGCGAACGGCGAGCCGAATGAACATTGCCGCGTTGGAGTCGTCGGCATCGCTTCGTCGTTCATCGATTGGATTGATATTCGACAGGTCATTCCAGGTCCGGTCATCGCGATGCGCCAAACTCAGACACCAGTTCAGATAGCCTTCCACCTCATTTCGAAATCGGGGATTGTCGGCCAACGGGAAAAGGCCAACCGAAACGAAGTAGAATCGCAACCCCGCGCCTTGCGGATGTTCGACGAAACGAACAATGTTCGCGCTGCCCGAAGGTCGGGCGCACGAGAGAATGTGTTGCTCGAGTTGTTGGGCGAATCGTGCTTGTTCGCGTGAGGGCTGCGCCCGACAAAAGCGGGGCATGACCATCGAAGCCACAAGGAGCGAACCCAGGCCGAGCATGGTGCCCAGCCGGGCCTTGAACTGTCTGACTTTAATGCACCACATGCTTCGTACTCCTTGCCGTTGAATAGCATATCGGCGGAGCGGGATTCGAATCGAGTTTGGATTCTCTCAATTCTATCCGAACCAGTGTCACGGGCGATTCGTGGGAAGCGATCGAGGTGTGGGTTCTCAAGGTCTAAGTGGGCGGATCGACCGAGCTGGACAAGGACGGTGACTCAAACGCGTTTAGGGTTTGAGCCGGCAGGCTCGAATGAGAAGCGAGTGTTGCCGAGCCTCGCACTTGCGCTTCTCGTGATGGAATACCTCGTCAATCCGCGGTCGTCCGAGGCACGCGAAGGACGTGTCCGACAATAGACCACCGATTCATCGGTGGGTTTCTGTCGTTGGTGACGTTGGCCTCAGCTGCTGGCGCTGCGGTAGGAGAGCAGCGCGCGTTGAAAGACCCAGCGGCTCACGACCAGAGCCACCACCGCCGCGAGAGCGGTGAGAGGCGCGAGCGTCCAGAGCCACGGATCGTGCTCGGGGAAGAGGGGACGAGCCAGCAAGCGAGCCGGCACGTTCGCCACCACGAGGATCGGTAGCACCGCGACGAAGAGCGACCAACCAAAGCGGCCTCGTTGGAAGATCTCCATCGGGTGTCGATAGAAGTTGGTGAGGTAGAACCAGAAGTCATAGAGCGACTGGTTCCGTCCAAGCCAGACGCTCGTCGCCGCGAGCGAGATCATGCTGCCGTAAAGAATGGCGACTCCGCACGCGATGTAGAACGGATAGAGCAGCACCGCCCAGACCGTCGGCACGCTGGGATCGATCGGGTCTCCCGCCAATTGAATCAGCGCGTGGATCAGCAGCCCAATTCCCATCGCCAAATTCGCGAGGCTCGACCACTCGATGCGCGTGAACGAAATAAGAAACTGCGTGTCGATTGGCTTCAGCAACGCGAAATCCAGATTGCCCGTGCGAATCAACTCGCTGAACTCGTTCGCATTCGGCATGAAGAACGCCTGGACGATGCTGTTCACGATCCAGGTCGTACCGAGGAACACAAAGAACTCCTCGCGCCCCCAACCTGTGTTCGGCCCGATCATCGACGTGTGTTTGAACACGATGATGTAGAAGCCGAGGTTCATGAGTGTCCACGAGACGCTCGATACGGCTTGCACCAGAAAGTTGGTGCGAAACGTCATGTCGCGGATCAGCGAATTGCGCGCGAAGGTTAGCAGCACGCGCCAGTACGACGGCGATTCGGAAGCACTCGGAGTAGTTTCAGGCGAGGCCGGCACGGGGGTTCCTCGGAACATCGTCGCGGCGGGGCACGCATGCGACCGCGAAGGATTGTGGCGAAACGATCTAGCGATTCACGGAGCGGCTCGAGAGGTTCCTGCGTCGCCGAACCCCACGCGACTCCTTTCTACTTTAGTTGTTTTCCTAACCGGGACCATCCGCGCTCGGGGCGGTTGCTCCCGCGGCGGACGCGGCAGGCACCGTCGACGCGAGGGGCGACTCGTCGGGCGGCGCGAGTTCGGGTTCCGGCATTGGCGGGTCCCGGGGCTTCAGTACGACAAACCTCAGTAGCAGTCCGGTCAGGATGAATCCGGCGCCCACATAGGTCGACCAACGAGGTGATTCGTAGTCGGCCGAGCCATGGAGCGCGAGGAAGACCCAGATCGGCACGAGCAATGGTTCGAGCAAGGCCAGCCCCGCCGCCTGATTCCCGGTGATCCGCCGCAGCCCCAGGCTGAAGAGCACGTAGGGAATCCCCATTTGGAAAGCGCCAAACGCCGCGAGGATGAACCATTGTCGTCCGTGCGGCATCGAGCTGGCCGTCAGGGCGGCGGGCAAGAACACGACCGCCGTGACGACGTGATTGAACGTGGCGAGCCAAGCGGGGTCCTCATTACGGAGAAACCGCAGGCTCAGCACGACTCCGGCGTACGTGATACCCGAGACGATGCCGAGGATGATCGCGATCGGATCCTCGCCGCGTAATTGATCGGCGAGAATGACCGACACGCCGCAGACCGCGAGCACGACGAGCAGCAGGTCCTCCCGCCGTAGCGACTCACCAAAGAACATGGCTCCGCCAATCGCGACCCAAGCGGGAGCGAGATGCTGGAGCCAGATCACGACCGACGCTTCGGCTCGTGCCATCGCCGTCAGGAACGTGTAGTTCATCAACACGAAGCAGGCCGCCATCGGCAGCATGCGCCAGTGCCAACGCGGGCGACGAACCATCGTCGCCAAAATCAGCGACGCGAAGAGAGCTCGCCAAAAGGCCAGCACGGCTCCACGCTCCTCCGCCGGCCAATCGAACAACGGCGCCTTCACGAAGAGACCGCTCGAACTCCACAGCACCGTCGAAAAAACGATCAGGCCCCGGCCCAGCCAGGTGCTTGCTCGAGAATCATCGGCATCACGAGTCACGGGGGCCGAGGGGGGAAGGATGAAGGATGAAGGCGGAAGCCGGAGGAATGAAGGACGAAGTCGGGCCGCGCGCTACTTAGCGACCCAGTCGATACTGGGGTCCGGAGACGTGTGATGGTGGAGGGGATGTTCCACGCGCTACTCAGTCGTCTTGTGGACACTGAGGCCGTTGGCCGCGCGCGACACTCTGCTGGCTGCGATTTAAGAGAAGCAGCCAGCAGCATAGACGAAGTCGCAACGAGTGAGGCCCGGACTAGCCGCGGCGAATCCGCTTATTTGCGGTGGCGGATCTTCGCCCGCATCTTTCGCTTCTTACGGCCAATCTTGCGACGCCCCTTACCAGTCTTCTTCGTTCCCACCTCGTGCGACTCCCATCGATTACTGATTGACTATTCACAGCGTCCGCCTACGCCTTCGCAGGGGAGCTCCGTAGTCTAGTCGACAATCCAAGAGTTTCGCAAGCCGAGCGAGACTTTCGAGGGGACGACCCAAGACCAACGGTAGCCGTGAGTTACTTCCAGATGAATTCCGAGCAGGTGACCGCGATGCCGACAATCGTCATCCCGGCAACGACCAACAAGCCAATCAATCCCAGCTCAACTTTCTTCGCGTCCAACATGGCCTTGCGGCTCCACTGAGGAAAATGAGTAACGTTGCAAAAGGGCGAAGCATGCTCCATCGCCTCGCGAGAGAGCCAAAATCTTCGCTCAACCACCAAGTGACTGGCTAACCATGCCCATCAAGCGACATGGGGACAATCACACGGGTTTCCAGGCAATCGCGGTTCGCACGGCTTGAGCCCTAGGCCCAGCTGTGGGGCTCCCTCGACAGGACGGGCGTCAGCGGCTGCCTTGTCTGGCTTGTCCACCCTAACACCCTTTACCGAACCAGCACGGAGGCTGTTTCGATCGCGGGGCAAGCCTCGCACCCACGCCGAGGGCACCAACGAGTCCGCAAACGGTGGGCCGAAACGCCCATGACTCCACATCGTGGTCGAACGAGGCCGCGAAGGAAAGAGGACTCGTCGCTCATCCGGCCGCGATTCGCCCCGCCTTTCGTCTCGCTCACGGCGATCGAGCGTTTCGACTTCCTGGGTCGACTCACGAATGGAATGGCGTGAGAGAAACCATCGACTTCCGCCGGGACAGTCTCTAGAAAAAAGGTGTCGGGCTTAACCGGGACTGGCCGCGATGCAAACCCGTTGGAAATCACGAGTTCGCCCGTTCCCTCGCGACTGAATCGAGCGGACAGGCATCGCGAATGCCGATCCAGATCGCTCGCCTTCCGTTTTCCGCTAGAGCGTTGAGCTCTCGCGTAAGAAACGACGACCCAATCTACGTCGAAGAACGGCGGACCAAACGGGGCCATGGACCGTGCCCCGGGAGTGGCGCCGCGCGTCGACACGACAATCGTTTGGATTCACCATGGCCATCGACCCCATATGCGGCATGCAGGTTGACCCCGGCACCGCACGATTCTCCCTCGAGCATGATGGGGAACCGGTCTACTTCTGTTCGGCGGGGTGCCAGAGCCAATACGCACGGCGGCACGGACTTTCGGTCCCTGACCGCGCGCCTCAACCGGCCAATGCCGGCGTTTTCCAAATACAAATGGGCCCGCCAGTTTCGGACGGTGAAGACTCGGTCGGAGGTTGTTGTGCGGCCCCGGCGAGTGAACCGCCGAGTTGCTGTGGGGGCGCCAGCAGCGCGGGGAGCAAGGCGAATCGTGTCGTCCAATCCGCTTACTTCTGTCCTTGTTGTCCAACGGTCGAGTCCGATTCGCCGGGTGACTGTCCGCACTGTGGGATGCCCTTGCAGGCCAACCCCGCGGCCCGGCGCGACGTGGAATATGTCTGCCCCATGCATCCGGAGGTGAGACGCGCGGAACCCGGAGCCTGTCCGATCTGTGGCATGGACCTCGAACCGACACGTCCCACGGCCACGGCCGACGATATGGGGCGAGCCGACATTTCCCGGCGGCTGGTCGTCGCGGCCACATTGACGACTCCATTGTTCCTCATCGCCATGGGACCGATGATCGGGTTGAGGCTCCCAGGTGTCTCTCATCAAGTCGCCGGTTGGCTGCAGTTCGCCTTGGCTTTGCCGGTCGTCACCTGGTCCGCATGGCCTCTGTGGACTCGAGCGGTCAATAGCGTGATCCATCGCTCGCCCAACATGTTCACGCTCATCGCGCTGGGAACTTGGGCGGCCTTGGGACTGAGTTTGGTCGCGTTGATCACACCGGGACTATTGCCGACTTGGGCCAATCAAGATCACGGCGGTTGGTACTTTGAATCCGCCGCGGTGATCATCACGCTCGTCCTGCTCGGTCAGTGGCTCGAGATCGGGGCTCGACTCAAGGTACAGTCGGCGCTCGGCCAACTCCTCGCGCTCAATCCGACGCACGCGACTCTACTGACCGAGGGCCAAGAACAATCGGTACCGATCGAGCAACTAAAGGTTGGCGATCGTGTGCGGGTGAAGCCGGGCGAGCGCGTGCCGATCGATGGTCACGTCCTGGAAGGCGCGTCGCACCTGGACGAAGCGATGGTGACGGGCGAGTCCTTGCCGGTGGCGCGCGAGTCGGGAGACGATGTCGTCGGAGGCACGATCAACGGTGAAGGCGCGCTGCTCATTGAAGTCCGCGCGACGACTCGTGATTCGTTGTTGGCTCGGATCATTCACGCGGTCACCGAAGCGCAGCGCACGCGAGCTCCGATTCAGAAACTCGCCGATCAAGTCGCGAGCGTGTTTGTTCCGATCGTGATCGTTTGCGCGCTCGCCGCCGCGCTCGCCTGGTGGATTTGGGGGCCGGCCGACGAGCGACTTTCCAGTGCCGCGCTCGCCGCCATCTCGGTGCTGTTGATCGCCTGTCCCTGCGCGCTGGGCTTGGCGACTCCCGTATCGATCATGGTCGGTGTGGGACGAGCCGCTCGAGGCGGGATTCTGATCAAGCAAGGCGCGGCGCTGCAGCGACTGGCCCAAGTGCGGACGATCGTGTTCGACAAGACCGGCACGTTGACCGAGGGGAAGGCGCGAGTCGATCGGATTGAACTAGCCGAGGATTCGGCCGAGGGTTTTGATGAGGCTCGCGTGTTGGCCTCGGCGGCGGCGGTGGAGCGAGGGAGCGAACACCCACTCGCGGCCGCGATCGTTCTCGAAGCCCAGCGGCGCGAATTGTCATTGCCCACGGCGGCGGAGATCAGCATTCAAGCGGGATCCGGCGTGCGGGGGCGGATCGACGGCCACGTTTGGCGATTGGGGCGCGCCCCGTGGTTGGAAGAAGTGGGTGGACGGATTCCCGAGGGTTTGCGAAAGCGCGTCGATTCCGTTACCGGGACCGTGGTTTGGGTGGCGAGGGACACGAACGTGATCGGAGCGATCGTCCTGGCCGATGCCATCAAGCCGAACGCGGTGGAAGCGGTTCGCTCGCTGCGCGAACTGGGCTGCACCGTGCATCTCGCCAGCGGTGATCGCGCGGCGGTCGCGCGGAGCGTCGCGGCTCAAGTCGGCATCGAGCAAGTATTGCCCGACGCCCTGCCCGAGGACAAGCAACGGCTGATTCGATCGTTGCAGCAAACGGGCCAAGTCGTGGCGATGGTCGGCGACGGCATCAATGACGCCCCGAGTCTCGCGGCCGCGGATGTTGGCATCGCGATGGGGACCGGGACCGACGTCGCGATCGAAACCGCCGACGTGTCACTCGTCGCCGGAGACCCTCGTGCCTTGGCGGAGGCCATTCGGTTGTCGCGTCGCGTGATGACCAACATTCGGCAGAATCTCTTCTTCGCCTTCGCCTACAACGCGATCGGCATTCCGATCGCCGCTGGCGTGCTGTATCCCTGGCTCGGTTGGACATTGAGTCCCATGGTCGCCGCCGCGGCCATGAGCTTCAGCAGCGTGAGCGTGATTGGCAACGCGTTGCGGCTGAGGACCTAACGGCGCTCGATCGATGGCTCGAACCAGGCCGACGCTCGTGGTGAAGAGCAGCGATGCCGCGCGCGATCGAGTACACTTGGGCCCGTTGATCAACGACGTCTAGCTCCCAGCTTGTTGTCTCGGTCGAGCTCGTCGCCGTTGGTGCTTGAACCTTGTGTCGATTCTCGTGCCGATCCCGA
The DNA here is from genome assembly GCA_020426595.1 of Planctomycetales bacterium. GTDB lineage: Bacteria > Planctomycetota > Planctomycetia > Pirellulales > Pirellulaceae > UBA11682. The sequence goes on along the minus strand of JAGQPS010000020.1, from coordinate 20,093 downwards.
CTGGCTCGCATCCCTGGAGTTCCGATCGATGCGCACTTTTGCCCTCATGAGTTTGGTTGTCGCGTGGGTGATGTCGCCCATGGCTTCGTTGATCGCGGACGACGGCTGGAGAACGATCAAGCCGGATGTCGTTTATGGCCACAAGGCTGGAATGGCACTGACCTACGATGTCATCACGCCGACCGAGAACGCCAATGGAGCCGGCGTGTTGTTCATGGTTAGCGGCGGTTGGGTTTCGACATGGTTCGCTCCCGAGGGAGTCGTGCGCGAGCCCAAGCCCGCGGGTCTGAATCTTTGGGAGCGACTCGTCGATCGCGGCTACACCGTATTCATGGTGCGGCACGGAAGTAGTCCACGATTCAAGGTGCCCGAGGCTTGGAGTGACGTGGAGCTCGCGATTCGACACATCCACGCCCACGCCGAGGAGTTTGGCGTCGACCCGGACCGATTGGGCGTCTGCGGCGGCAGCGCGGGTGGGCACCTCTCGCTGATGATGGGAACGCGAGGCGACGATGGTGACGCGAGCCAATCGGATCCGGCACAGCGGGCCTCGAGCCGCGTGCGCTGCGTGGTCGCGTATTTCCCACCGACCGATCTCGAGCCGTATGTCGGGCCGGACAAGCCAATCGTCAAACAGTTTCCCGCGCTCGATTTTCCTCAGTCCCAAGTCGAGAGCGTCTCGCCACTGCGACACGTGACCGCCGACGACGCGCCGACCTTGCTCGTGCACGGCGACCGCGACGAACTCGTGCCGTTGTTCCATAGCGAGAAGATCAAGGAGGCGATGGACGAAGCCGGAGTCGAATGCGAGTTGATCGTGATCGAAGGCGCGGCCCACGGCTTCGCGGGCGATGACAACGAACGAGCCCTGCAGGCGCTCGCCGACTGGATGGATGCCCACTTGTTGGAGGCCGCCAACTAGTCGGCCGGTCCCGGTGTCGCGCGATTCGAGGGAGGCTTGGTGCAATGCCGCGTTGTCAAATCACGCCCGAGGTGGGGCATCGCTGGGACTGGACGATCGACGGCCGTCGAGTGACTCAGTGGTGCTCGGCACCGAGCGATCCGCGTCCTTGCTTTTATCCGCTGATAGGTCCGAGTTCCGTCAGCTTGACGCGGATGGGGCATCCCGGCGCGCCGGACCACGATCATCATCGCTCCGTCTGGTTCGCCCACAACTTGGTGATGGGAGTGAACTTCTGGGCCGATGGTACCGGCGCGCGGGTCGTGCAGCGGCGCTGGCTGGCGATCGAGGATGGAGACGAGTGGGGCGGGATGGCGGTCGAGCTGGAGTGGCTCGACGGCCACAACCCGGCGCCGCTACTCCACCAAACGCTCGTCGCGATCATGTATCCCGACGAGCAACGACAGTGGCAGCTCGAGATTCAATCGGACTTCGAGGCACGCAACGGAGCGATCGAACTCGCCGCTTCCAACTTCGGGATCTTCGCCGTCCGGCTCGCGAAGAGCCTCAGTGTCGCCTTCGGTGGAGGCCGACTCCGTTGCAGCGAGGGGCGAGAGGGAGAGCCGCGAATCTTCGAGCAGACCGCTCGCTGGGTCGACTACTCCGGGCCCGTCGAGGTTTGGGAGGCGAGCCAGCCGCGCCAAGTGACCGAGGGGGTGACCTACTTCGATCACCCCAGCAATCCGTCCTACCCGAGTCGCTGGCATGTCCGAAGCGACGGATGGATGACCGCCTCGACGAGCCAGCCCAATGGCATCGTCATCGATGCCGAACATCCGCTCCGCGTGCGGTACTTGCTTGACGTGCACGAGGGAGAGTTGGACTCGGAACGCGCCAATGGAATCGCATCGGAGTTCGCGGCGCGTCCCGCTTGGTTGGTCCGCCGGAGCGAGCGGCCTCATCGGCATTTCGATTTGTTGCCGACGGACGCTTAAGCGACAACGGACGCGACCGGCCCGCCACTCCTTCTCCGTGCTCTCCGAGATCTTCGTGGTTAACCATGAAGAATCCCTCGCTCACGCTCTAAGGTGTTGCGCTTTCAGGGATGGGGCTAGACGGAAGTGTTAATGTCGCAAGGGGTTGTTGGCTTGTTTGGGAAGTCGAAGAATCCCTCGCTGACGCTTCGGGTTTCCTTGGGTTTTCCACGCCATTGGCTTGGTCGACCGGGGCGAAGCATGAGTAACGCGATATCGGGCAAGGACCGAGGTTCCTGTGGGAGCAACTAGGCCCGGTCACGAATCCCACTCACTGTTCAATCGAAAAAGAACACTTGTTGCTCTCTCACGACCCGGGTGGGCACCAGACCGCCTTGAGCGCGGTGGTGAGGCGTTGGTATTCGTCCTGGCAGCAAGGGCAGTCTTGCAAGTGCGCCGCGATGCGCATGAGCGTTTCGCAGCGACTGAGTCCTTGGAGTTCGCGCTCGGCGAATTCCGCTAGGTTCTCATGACAACACTCGCACCCCGCGCCTTCGTCGTCGCGAGTTTGCGCGACGAGTCGAACGAGATCTCGCCAAGGTTCACTCATGTTCGCGACTCCGAATTATTCAAAGAGAGAGAGCAGGTCGGCGCCTTCGTAGCCTTCTTGGGCCAACCCTTGTTTGAGTTTTTGCCGAGCATCGTGCAGCAATTTGTAAAGTGCGTTGCGTTGCAAGTGCAGTCGATTGGCCAGGACATCACTCGGGATGCCAGCCAGCACGCCTCGCAGAGCCGATCGTTGGTGCTCGGAAAGATGTTCGTCGATGAGACGATGCATCACCGCGACGACTTGTTGCTTCATCATTTGTACGTCGGGTGACGTTTCGCTCCGATCGGGCTGAGCGCTGGATACGCCTCGGTTGGGATCACTGAGGCTCGCGAGCGGAATGTCTTGGTAACGCCGGTGTCGGAGTTCGGATAGCAAGGTGCGCAGCGCGATCGAAGTCGCCCAGCTCTCGAATCGACTCCGCCCCTCGAACGAGTCGAGGTTGCGGAGGATCTTCATGAGCGAATCCTGCACGGCATCCTCGAACAGGTCGTCCGACACATTGTCGCCGGCGAACGCGGCTCGCAATCCGCGCAGCAAGATCGAACGCAGTTCCTCCAGAGCCTTGGCCCGCTCATTCCGGCCGCCGTAAAGCCGCTGGACCCATTTGCGCGCCGACTCGTCCGCCATTTCGGCGATGCGGGCCGCATCGCCCGACGGCTCCGTGGTCCCAGTCGTGGGAACCAGTTCGTTGGATTCAAGATCGCTCATCCGTGTCTCCGAGCGAAAGTCCCAAGCCGCCGCGGCCTTGTCGCGCGGCGGCCGTATGACTCAATCGTCGCAGCCACGCTTCGTTCGAGCCAGTTATGCGTTGATCGCATGTTGCACGGCATTCGTCAACCTCCCGGCGGACTGAGTGCCGGCGAGCGATTCAACGACTTGACCCTGCTTCATGACGAAGAACGAAGGGATGGCTCGAATTCCGAATTGCTGTGCGGTCACCGGCGATTCATCGACGTTGACCTTGACGACTTTGGCGACTCCGGCCAAGTCACCCGCCAGCTGATCCACAACCGGCGACATGGCTCGACACGGGCCACACCAAGGAGCCCAGAAGTCGATCAATACGACTTGATCGGATTCCAGGACTTCTTGACGAAATTGGGTATCGTTCACGGTCGCCGCTTTCATGGAATCTCTCCTCGTTGAGCGTCTGTCGAGCCTGAGTCAACCATGCTCATTGGCTTCAACACCGTTTGGACGACACTCCCGAGGCGGCGCTTACGTGAACGTGAAAAAATGAAATGGCTCCCCTCTCGAGGGTCGTGGCGAGGCTTTCCTAGTCGGCAAGGACATGGCGACGGGCCTGTTCCATGAACGCTTGCCAATCCTCCAGCAACAGATCGTGCGAACCGGTTCGCAGGCGGTAGCCAATCCGCGAGTGAATGGCTTCACCGGCCGGCGGCCATTGGTCGGTCGCGATTCCGTCCGTGCCCAGCAGTCGGTAGACCGCATCCGCGCCAACGCCCGACAGGAACTCACCGCGCGGATCGGCCCACTGATCGTCGGTCGCGCTGGTGATGAAAACCGGTCGAGGCGCGATGAGCGCGATGAGTTCGTGTTGATCGAACGCCGCCCGGTCCTCGTGGTCGTTGTATTTCAAATAGTTGTCGCAGAACCAGTGCGGGAACGACGTATTGATACGGGCAACGGTTTCGCCAAACCGCCGACGTGAAATCGCCGCACCACCGCAGCCGCTGTCGTTCGACACGACCATGGCGAAACGCGGATCACTGGCTCCCGCCCACAGCGACGTCTTTCCTAGCCGCGAATGGCCCACGACCATCACGCGCCGAGAGTCGACTTGCTCGACCGTTTCCAACGCATCCAATAAACGGCTCAGGCCCCAAGCCCAACCAGCGATACTTCCCCAGGATTCCTCGGTTCGACTCTCGGGCGAGTCGTCCAAGAGCGGATGCATGCCGTTGGCGAAGCCGTCATCGAAGTCGGGATCGAGATCGCCATAGTACGCCGTCGCGACTCCGAATCCCTCGTCGACAATCGCTTCCACCGGCCAGCGATGCGCGAACGAGCCACGACCCTCGGCGCTCGCTCGATTGTTCTCCGCCGCGGCCTTTGGGTTGTTCGGCACCCAGCCCATCGGCAGTGGAATCGCCGGATCGGTTTCCACGGTGTGGTTGCCGTTGAAGTTGAGACCGAGGAACGTCGGCACGGGGCCGGTTTGGTCATTGGGTGTGTAAAGCAGAAGTGAAACGACCAGTCGACGATCGCCGCGCGAGAGTGTCACGGTGAGTTGTCGCCGAGTCGCCTTGCCGCCGAGCGCATCGTTCTTGCGTTCGGCCTCGACGACGCTGACGTCGACCGGCTTGTCGGGAGTCACTCCGAACATCTCGCGCGCGAACAAGTCGTACAGCTCCACGCGTCGCTTGGCCCAGTCATCGGCGGAGGTCACGGGATCGCCCGAAGCGAACACCAGCGGGTCGGGCAATACGTACTCCGGCACCTTGGATTCGTCATAGTTGAAGCCTGCCGGCTGAGCCTCGGCTTCGCCATCGAAAGAGAACAGAGCGAGCATCAGTGCCACCTGACAAACAAAGGCTCGAACCAACCGAGTCGGGCGACGCCGAAGGCGAGTCGGAGAATCAAGGAGGGTCATCACGCGGCGACTCCCAAGCGTTGAAAAAACAAGAACCAACAGGACGGGCGTGAACCCGGTCACGAGCATGCGCGCTCGTCGACCGTGTCACGATGTTCACGGCGAGGCGTTCCGGCGTCCTAGACGTCGTACGTCCAAGGACCACGCGGATCGCGATTCAGGAGTTGGTTGGCTTCATCGTCATCGAAGCGTTCCGCCCGAGGATCCCAAGCAAGCTCGCGACCGAGTCGATATCCGATGTTGGCCAAGTGACAGATCGAGGCCGAGCGGTGGCCGATCTCGACGTCGCAGATGGGGCGTTTGCGGCTGCGAATGCAATCGAGCCAGTTGCGCTTGTGGTCTTCGGAAAGGTAGACGCGAGGGGCGGTGTCGGGGAGCGGTTGTTCAAGGGCCGCCGCGGGCTCACTTCGTAGCTCGCCGCGATCGACATAGATCATGCCCTCGGTCCCTTCGAAGGTGCAGCCGCTCGGGCCTCCGTGGAACATCTCCACCCCATCGTCGTACACGAATCGCAAGCCGGTCGTGGCGTCGGGGCCCGGAGGAATGATGCGAGTCGGTCCGCTGGCGTCTCGGTCCATGGCCCACTGGGCGATGTCAAAGTGGTGAGCTCCCATGTCGGCGAGTCCCCCTCCGGCGTACTCGCGATAGTTGCGGAACGCGGGGAAGTGTCCGTGCATTCCCTTGGGACAGAGAACCTCGCTGTAGCCGCGATAGGGCGCGGGGCCAACCCACATCTCCCAATCGACATCCGCCGGCGCTTCTTGCTCGGGGAGATCGCATGCGACGGGGGGGCCGCCGACTCCGACTCGCACGGTACGCAGCTCGCCGATTCTTCCGGCTCGAATCGCGTCGACCGCCGTGCGGAACTTGCCGCCGAACTCACTGCGCTGTTGGCTTCCCGTTTGAAACACGGTGTCGTGCGCTCGAACCATGTCGACGAGTTTCCGGCCTTCGCCGATGTGGTGAGTCAGCGGCTTCTCGCAGTAGATGTCCTTGCCCGCCTTGATGGCGTGCATGCAGTTGAGGACATGCCAGTGGTCGGGGGTGGCGATCACGACCGCGTCAATATCGTCGCGGGCAAGCAGCTCACGAAAGTCGCCGTAGGCGGCGCAGCCACTGTAGTTGCCGTCGCGAGTCGCCTGGGCGTACTTGGCTTCGACCTGTTCTTGAGCGTTCTTCAGGCGAGTCTGTTCGACGTCGCATACGGCGACGACCTGCACATCGCCGTGATTCAGGAACCCACCAAGATGCCCACGCCCCATCATGCCAATGCCGATGAACCCGAGGTTGATGCGGTCATTGGCGGTGGCGCGCGGAGTCGCCCAAGCGGAACGAGTCGTGAGCGCGACGGAGGCGGCGGCGGAAGCCTGCAGCATCGCGCGGCGCGTGGGGGTGGGGCGTGGCGATTGAGGCATCGTGCGGGTCTCCTGGCAAGATGTGGCGGAAAGCGTCAGTGGGAAGGCGCGCGGACCGAGGCTGGGTGATCGTCGGTCCGCGGACCGGGAGGAATGGATCAGCTCGATCGTTGGTAACCGAGATCAGCCTAGCGGAGGCTTCTAGGGGTTCGCAATCTTTCGCTCGAGCAATGACCATCGCGACGGACGCGAGGAGTTGCCTACCGCCTCGACCCGCTGGCTCCTCACAGTCGACCGACAAGTGTGCATGGCCGCACACGTGCACGCTGGAAAAGCGCGCCGCACAGCTAGCGGCGCGCTGATGACGGGTCGGTGTGCCGGAATGTGCGGACCAAGCGTGAGGGGAGCTTGGCGCTACCTTGAGCCGCAAGTAGGCGAGCTTCTCGACACTTGGGCCGGCTTGAAGCGATGCGGGAACCCTTTGGATCGGGGTGCGACGAATCGGCGCAGTTTGCACTGGCACAGTGGTTGCGTCAGTGCGACGCGTTGCATTCAGTGCGCGATCGAGCCGATGTTGGCGGATCGCAGGTTCAGTGACCGTTGCAGGCGGACGACCCACAGCATGAGTCAGACCGAAGCGTTGGCCGGAAGCGATGACGCTTCCAAGCTCGACATCGCCAATCCGGCGGGAGTCGGCAAGGATGGGAATCTTGAAGAGTTCACCTACGACGATGGCATCGTCCGGCTGTTTGTGGCGGCAACGGTGTTGTGGGCTCTGGTGGGAACCTTGGCGGGAGTCTACGTCGCCCTGATGTTGGTCGTCCCCCAGGCCAGCTTCGGGCTCGACTTCCTCACGTTCGGTCGCCTGCGGCCGTTGCATACGAACGCGGCGATCTTCGCGTTCGCCGGCAACGCGATCTTCGCGGCCGTCTACTACTCCACCCAACGGCTCTGCAAGTGTCGCATGTACAGCGACTTGCTGAGCCGTCTGCATTTCTGGGGTTGGCAGCTGATCATCGTCCTGGCGGCTCTGACGATTCCGTTGGGCTTCAGCCAGGGTAAGGAGTATGCCGAGTTGCCGTGGCCCGTCGACTTGCTGATCGCGGTCGTATGGTTGGTGATCTTCGGCGGCAACTTCCTGATGACGTTGCTCCATCGTCGCGAGCGTCACTTGTATGTGGCTCTCTGGTTCTACATCGCGACGATCGTGACCGTGGCGGTCCTGCACGTCTTCAATAACTTGGTCGTGCCGACGGGCATCCTCACCAGCTATCCGATCTACGCGGGTGTGCAAGACGCCTTCATGCAGTGGTGGTACGGCCACAACGCGGTGGCGTTCTTCCTCACCACGCCCTTCCTTGGATTGATGTATTACTTCCTGCCGAAGGCGGCGGATCGACCGGTCTTCTCGTACCGCTTGAGCATCATTCACTTCTGGTCGCTTGTGTTTATCTACATCTGGGCCGGTCCGCACCACTTGCATTACTCGGCGGTGCCCGACTGGATGTCGACGCTCGGCATGATCTTCTCGGTCATGCTGTGGATGCCTTCATGGGGCGGCATGATCAACGGTCTGTTGACGTTGCGAGGCGCCTGGAAGAAGGTGGCGGACGATCCGATTCTGAAGTTCTTCGTCGTCGGTATTACCTTCTACGGCATGTCGACGTTCGAAGGTCCGTTGTTGTCCATCAAGAGCGTCAACAAGCTCAGCCACTTTACCGACTGGACGATCGCCCACGTGCACTCGGGCGCACTCGGTTGGAACGGCTTCATGGCGTTCGGCATGCTCTACTGGTTGGCTCCTCGAGTCTTCCAGACGCCACTGTGGAGCAAGAGCTGGGCTTCGACTCACTTCTGGACTGGCACGCTCGCGATCCTGCTCTACATCATCCCGATTTACTGGGCCGGCATCACGCAAGGCCTGATGTGGTCGGCGATCAATCCCGAGAACGGTGCTCTTGAGTATCCGAACTGGATTGAAACGACTCGCGTTCTGCAGATTCCCTACATCATCCGTATCTGTGCCGGACTGCTGTATGTGGGGGGCGTGGTGATGATGATGGTCAACCTCATCATGACCTGGGCGGCTCGTCCCGCGGTTTACGAAGTGCCGGTCCATCGCGCGGCTCCGCTGCGAGGCGGATTCCACGATCCGGTGCCTCCCAAGTCGCAACTCGATGGCGTGCTCGAGATCGGCAAGAAGGTCGATGTGTGGAGCAAGGCGTTCTGGCACCGTCGCCTCGAACGTCTCCCGGTCCGGCTCACCCTGTGGGTCACGGCGAGTGTCTTGCTGGCCAGTGCCTTTGAAATGGTGCCAACGTTCCTGATCCGCAGCAACGTACCAACGATCGCCTCGGTCAAGCCGTACACGCCGCTTGAGCTCTATGGTCGCGACATCTACGTGGCGGAAGGTTGTTACAACTGCCACTCGCAGATGATTCGTCCATTGTTGGCGGACAAGAAGCGATTCGGTGATTACTCGCGAGCCGGGGAGTTCGTGTATGACCGGCCATTCCAATGGGGCTCACGGCGCATCGGTCCCGACTTGGCTCGAGTCGGAGGTCGCCAATCGCACCTCTGGCACGTGACTCACTTCCGTGATCCCGCGAGCCAAGTGGAAGGGTCGATCATGCCGGCCTATGCATGGCTCGAGCAAGAGACGATCAACTTCGCCGACGTGCAACCACGCGTTCGCGCGGCGTCGTTCCTTGGCGCCGAGTACTCGGACGAGATCATGAACAACCCGGCCGCCGATGCCGAGCGACAAGCGCGAGAGATCGCGGAGGAAATCGCTCGACAAGACGGTCCCGAGGGATTGCATGACAAGAAGGTGGTCGCCTTGATCGCTTATCTCCAGCGTCTGGGCACCGATATCTACAACACCGAAGAACCGGCCGCGGAAGCCGAGGAACCCACCTCGGAAACGGAGCCGGAAGCTGAAAGCACGGCGGCGACGGAGTCGAACGAGACTCCCGATGGGGCAGGAACGGAATCCACGGCCAGCGGCGCGACGACCGATCGCTCAAGTAGTGATGAGGAAACGCTCGCGACGCCTCGCTAGCCCTCGGAACTGGGATCGGAGGAGTCGAAAGTGAGCATCATCGACTCCTCCGATCTCGTCCGCGGTTCGGCTCCATGGAATATGCCTGGCGAGACCACGGGCCCAGCTCGTGAAACGCTTGACTTCATTCCCATCCCACTCAACCAGAAATCTCGAGCGCCTTGGGCGCGGCAACCATAAAGGCCATTCGGATGATCAAAGAAGTACTCAAGCACATGGACTATCAGTTCTGGGCGGAGGGCGGCCTGGTGCTGTTCCTCGCGGCCTTCGCCATCGCGACGACTCAGGCGTTGCTCCAGCGGCGCAAGGAAGTGAGTGTGGTTTCTCGGCTTCCCCTCGAGGACTAGACGCCACATCGGTAACGGCCGGGCGGGTGATCGCACACGCCTCGCGAATGCATCGCATTTGAACAGCGATAATCAAGGAGCAGCGGATCGTGTCAGAAACATCGGATAACCATGAGTTGTCGGGTCACGTCTATGACGGGATTCAAGAGTACGACAACCCGACTCCAGGTTGGTGGAACTGGCTGTTCTTCGCGACCGCGGTCCATAGCCTGTTCTATTTCATTTACTTCCACTCCGGCGTATCCGGACGCGGCGTCATCGATCAATACGAACGGGCCAACGCCGCGAATCTTCGCCAGCAATTCTCCGAGATTGGTGAATTGCAGGGAACTCGGGCCGAGATGATCAAGTTCTATCAGGACACCAAGTGGCTCGACGTTGGCAAGGTTGTCTATCAAGCGAACTGCATTACCTGCCACGCTCCCGATGGCGGTGGTTTGCAGGGGCCCAACCTGACCGACGACGCTTATAAGAACGTGAAGCAGATCGAGGATCTCGCCAAGGTCGTGGCCGACGGGGCCAACAACGGGGCGATGCCCGCTTGGCGGACGCGTCTCCATCCGAATGAAGTGGTGCTCGTCGCGTGCTACGTCGCGAGTCTTCGTGGCACCAGCCCGGCCCAGCCCAAGGAAGCCGAGGGCAATGTGATTCCTCCGTGGCCCACCAGCCTCGAGGAATCGCCAGAAGATGGCCAGGATTCCAGCGAAACAACAACCCCCGACGTAAGCTCCGAAACGCCCGAATCGTCCAACGAAGGTGCGATCGAAAACGGCGCTGCCGGTGACGGTACCGCCGAGGCCGGCGCGGGTGACGGGGCGGCCGAGGGCTCCACCGAGGAAACCACCAACAGTGAGCCTCCGCTCGTCGCCCCAGGCGGCGGTGGAGAATAGCGGGGGCTCGAGGGGCCGAGTGCCATGTCTCGCAACGTGGCACGAATCTCCATGGCAACGGCGTCCCGACCTCGGTTGGGAGTCAATCGCCCGAGCCGGAGTTTCTCGCCTTGAACCGCTGTCGTCGCGAGGCCCTTGGTGGCCGTACCAACGTGCGACAGGGGTGCTCCTCGACTTGCGTGTCGGGAGCGTTTGTTGTGGGGTGGGCTCGTCGTGAACCCATCGACTTCATGTTTCCGGCTGAAGCTTCAGTCGGAGAAGGTGTGTGATGGTTCAGTCAGCGTCAGAGCAACCGGAGCAAGGTCAAGAAGCGGTTCCCCATCTGCTCAAGCCACCTGGGCAGATCCTCTCCACCATGGAGAGCGACGGTTCACGTCGCTGGCTCAAACCCAAGGTTTCCGACGGTCGCTATCTTCGCCGCCGTCGCATCGTGGCGGCCCTCTTGATCTTCGTGTTCACGCTGCTGCCATTCCTCAAGTACGACGGCCGCCCGCTGTTGCTGCTCGACATCATGAATCGCGAGTTCTTCGTGTTCGGCCTGCGCATCTTGCCGACCGACACCGCGATCATGGCGCTCGGCATGGTCTTTGTCTTTCTCTCGATCTTTTGGTTCACCGCCGTCTTCGGACGGGTCTGGTGTGGTTGGGCTTGTCCTCAAACCGTGTACATGGAATTCGTGTTTCGGCCGATCGAACGATGGGCCGACGGAACGTGGGGCAAGGGAGGTAAGGCCAAGGGGGCGGCAGTTCCTTGGCGGCAGGTGGTGAAGTACGGCCTGTACTTCGTGATCAGTTTCTACCTGGCCCACACCTTTCTCGCGTACTTCGTGGGGATGGACAATCTGATCAAGTGGGTTTGGCGGAGCACGCCGTTCGAGCACCCATGGGCGTTCGGCATCGTGACGCTCGTCACGATCGCGATGTTGTTCGATTTCGGTTTCTTCCGCGAACAGCTCTGCATCATCGCCTGTCCCTATGGCCGATTTCAGTCGGTGTTGCTCGACCGAAGTTCGCGCGTGGTGTCCTATGACAAGGCTCGTGGCGAGCCTCGCCACAAGGGGCGACGCAAGGAGATGTCTCCCGACTTGCCCATCGTCGGAGACTGCGTGGATTGTCGTAAATGCGTGACGACTTGTCCCACGGGCATCGACATACGAGACGGCCTGCAACTCGAGTGCATCAACTGCGCTCAGTGCATCGACGCTTGTGATGACGTGATGGAGAAGATTGGTCGTCCCCAGGGGTTGATCCACTACAGTTCGCAAATGGAAGACGAGGGCCAGCGTTTCTCGTTGTTCCGCCCACGGATTTTGATCTATCCCATCGTCTTGCTCGCCTTGGTCACCGGAATCGTGACACTCGTGATGGGACGCAAGAGCTTCGATGTCGCGATCAATCGTGAGCGAGGATTGCCTTACCAGAAGGTGGAGAGCGATCGGATCGCCAACACCTTCACCATGCACTTGGTCAATCGCTCTCGGGACGATGCGGTCCTCACGCTTGTCGGCGTCGAACCGGCGGAGGTCGATGTGAAAACGACGAGCGATGAGATTCCGATCGAGGGCGAGAAAAGCGTGACCGCTGGACTTCGAGCCGTGGCACCGGCGTCCCTGTTCAAGGATCATTGGTTGCCCGTGAAAGTGACCTTCCGCAGCGACCAAGGGGATGAACGAGTCATTAGTTTCCGCATGGCGGGTCCCTAGAACCCAGAGAGAGCCTCGCTCATGAATGTCACCTTTTGGACCGCCGTCGCCATCGCCAGCCTTGTCGGTTCGCTGCATTGCGCCGGCATGTGCGGACCGATCGCGGCATTGGCGGGCGGAACGGGGCGGAGTGGTTCGCGCGAAGGCTGTGACTCGCAAGGCGGATGCGCCGCGCCGCGTCGAAGCTCCGGTACGACGCTTTGCTACCAAGCGGGACGCCTAACGACCTACCTCGCGATCGGACTCGCGGCCGGAGCCCTCGGCGCGGCCTTGGATCTGGGAGGCGATTGGGTCGGTTGGCAGGTTGGCGCGGCTTGGCTGGCTGGCATCACGAGCATCGGGATTGGCGTGGCGGTGCTGGTCAAACATTGGCTAGGCCGATTCTGGCATTTGCCGCTTCCCAAGGGGCTCATGAACTTCATCGTGCGCGTGCGCAAGGCGAGCGCGGGCTGGAGCCCTCGGGCCCGCGCGACGACTCTGGGATTGGTGACCGGTTTGCTCCCCTGCGGCTGGCTCTACACATTCGTGCTCGTCGCCGCCGGTACCGGTTCGCCCTGGGCTGGCGCTGCGGTGATGGGATTGTTGTGGGCCGGAGCACTCCCGGTCCTGGTTTCGCTCGGCATCAGCGCGCGGTGGATCGCCGGTCGCTGGGGCCGACACGCCACTTGGGCGACCGCCGTGCTTGTGATCGCGATTGGCGTCACGACGATTCGTAGCCGAGCCAGCGCGGCGTGGGAGGAATGGCTCGGCAACCTGAGCCAACATCCCGTCGTTCTGGATGGCGGCGGCATCGAGACTCTGACGAATGAAAAGAAGCCGTGCTGCGAGGCGGCCGCAAACGCACTCCGCGAAGCCGAGGAATCAGCGACCGCCGAGGCTGATGGGAGCCAGGGGCCATGAGCGCCGGCGAGGCCGATTCTCAAGGGCAAGCCTGCGCCACCGGCCCGAGCGGAGTCTGTCGGCATTGCCAGTTGCCGATCCCGCGGGCCTATCAAGAGGCTCAAACCAAGCTGCTCATCGCGCGCGGAGCCAACGCCGAAGCGGCCGCGGCCGGCGTCGTGTTCTGCTGCAACGGCTGCGAGGCGGCTTACGAACTGCTCCATGCCTCGGGCCTCGATGACTTCTATCAATATCGGGCCCATGAACCAGGAGCGGCGGGACACCCCGGCGACTCGGGCGAGAGCTACGAGGAGTTCGATGATCCGAGCTTTCTCGCGGATCATGCGCGATCGATGGGGCCCAACTCCCTGAGCGTTGATTTGCGACTCGATGGAATCCATTGCCGGGCTTGTGTGTGGTTGCTCGAACGATTGCCCCGGTTGATGCCGGGCGTCAGTGAAGCCCGACTCAATCTGCATCGCGGCGTGCTGACCGTGACGTGGGATGCCGAGCAAACGAAACTCTCGCAGGTCGCGCGGAGACTCGATCAACTTGGCTACCGCCCTTATCCCTACCAGCGCAATGACGCCGAGGAATCGGCGCTGCGTGAAACGCGTCGAAGGTTGGTCGAGATCGCCATCGCGGCGGCGGTCGCGGGGAACTTGATGTTGATCGCCATCGCGCTCTATGCCGGTTGGGTGAGCGGCATGGACGCCAACATCGAACGGTACTTGCGTTGGGTCAGCGCGGGACTCGGGGCCATCGCCTTGGCCGGACCAGGGCGGACCTTCTTTCGTCAGGCCTGGGCGGGCCTACGGGCCGGTGTCCCCAATATGGATCTGCCGATCGCGCTCGGCTTGGGCCTCGGGACGACCGTTGGCTGGATCAACACGTTTCGCGACACCGGCGCGATCTACTTTGATTCGCTCGGAATGCTGGTATTTCTGTTGCTCGTCGGGCGCTGGATCCAATACCGCCAGACTCGCCGCGCCTCGGACGACATTCGCCGGCTCTATGAACTCACGCCAAGCCGCGCTCGGCGCGTCTCGGCCGAAGGCGAGGCGCGGTGGGTTCCCGCGTCGGCGCTCACCGTTGGTGATCGTGTTCGCGTGCTGGGGAACGAGACGATTCCAGCGGATGGAATCGTCGTCTCGGGGAGAACCTCGATCGACCGATCGTTGCTCACCGGAGAGTCGACTCCGGTGGAGATCGCTCCCGGCGATGCCGTGCATGGCGGCATGAACAATATCGAGAGTCCGATCGAGCTCGAGGTCACGGCGGTCGGTGGCGTCTCGCGTCTCGGGCGACTGATCGATCTCGTCGAGAACGCCGCGCTCAAACGGACTCGTCTGGTGCAGCGAGCCGACGCGCTCGGAGGCTGGTTCGTCGTGGTGATCGTCGTGGCGACCTTGGCGACCGCTCTTGGTTGGTCGTGGGTCCGCGATCCTCACGCCTGGGATCATGCGATCGCGCTGGCGATCGTGGCTTGTCCCTGTGCTCTTGGATTGGCGACTCCCTTGGCGATCGCCGTCGCCGTGGGACGAGCCGCTCGGCAGCGGCTGCTGGTAAAGGGTGGTGACGCTCTCGAACGCTTGGTTCATCCCGGAACGATCTGGTTCGATAAGACGGGAACGTTGACCGAAGGACGGACTTCCGTCCGCTCGTGGGTCGGCGATCGAAGCGTGATCGAATACGTCGTGGCACTCGAGTCGCTATCCAACCATCAGGCCGCGCGAGCCATCACGCGTGATTCGAGCCGTTGGTCGCTCGGAGGTGCCAGCGGCACGACCGGTCATGACGGGGCCTCGTCGTTATCGGTCGAACAAGTCCAACAAGGCGAGACCGGCGGAATCGCTGGCGTCGTGGCGGGACGCGACGTGCGCGTGGGAACGAGTCGATTCGTGGGTGACAAGGCATCGATCGACCCGCGATGGGATCGGTGGAGCGACTGGGTGGCTCGGCAAGGCTGCACGCCGATTCTGGCGGCGGTGGATGGAGCGGTCGTCGCCGGCGTGAGTGTGGGCGACGCGCTGCGTGGCGAGACCGCGAGTGTGATCGCTCGACTCAAGCAACTCGGCTGGCAAGTCGGAGTCTTGTCGGGTGACCACCCACGAGTCGTCGCGGGAGTCGCTCGCGAGTTAGGCATCGAGTCTCGGCGGGCGCTGGGAAGTCTCTCTCCCGAACAAAAGGTCGAAGTGCTCAACGACCACCGTCACCAGGGAACCGGTCCCTGTGTCATGGTCGGAGACGGCATGAACGACAGCGCGGCGCTCGCGGCGGCCGATGTGGGGATCTCGGTGCAGTCGGGGGCGGAGATCAGTCTGCGATCGGCCGACGTCTACTTCGGGCGGTCGGGTTTGCTGCCGCTGTTGGGCTTGCTGCAAGGAGCTCGGCGGACGGTCCACACTATTCAGCTCGGCCTTGGCGTGAGTTTGATGTACAACGCCTTGGCGGTCATCTTGGCCGCCGCCGGGCAAATCAATCCCCTCGTGGCCGCCGCGCTGATGCCGGTCAGTTCGCTCACCGTCCTCGCGATCGCGGTGGGTGGCCGAGCGTTCAAGTCGGGCACGATGGAGGGGCCAACCCTTGCGGCTGAACCAGCGGCGAGTCTTGGGCCAGCTCCCGCCAATTCGTAATAAGGAACACTCGGCATGTCGGTGATCTACATTGCTCTTCCCGTGGCGCTGGTGTTCGCCGCCGGCGCTTTGGCCGCGTGCGTTTGGTGCATCCGAGGTGGTCAGTACGAGGACCTCGAGACTCCGGCGGTGCGCATTCTTTTTGATGACGACTCCCCCTCGTCGTCCCCAAAGTGACTCCCCAGCCATCGCGTACGTCCCGTGGCAGCAAGCCTCGGAGTCCGCGAGCCGGCGCGGCCGGGCCTGCTAGCAGATCGGAAACCTGCTCAACGGTGTCGTGTGGGAGTCGATGGGTGGAAGGTAGGGCGACCGATAGAGATCGAGGGTCGGAATGCCTGGGGAATGGTTGTCGGGCTCTTTGTTTGCGGGATGAATCCGACACGTTAGAGCCACGTAAAATCCCGGGTGCATCGGTAAACCGGTTTTGACAGCAGACGCGAGAATTGGTACCCAAGGCTGAAGGAGGCGAGCGCTTGCAGCGAAGGTCGTGATCTCTGCATTGGTGAACAGTCTCTCCGCTAGGACCTGCCACGGAAGGCAGGAGCGTTTCGCCCCAAGGATGAGGAAGGGATGCGATGAGCGGCACGTCGGCGCAGCTGACCTATCGCCAGCTAGACTTGCTCAAGCTGATGTACTTGAGCCGCGAAGCGGATCGCCGCGAGGGGATTCTCTTTCGCCAAGGTCGTGGCTGGTTCCAGATCGGCAGCATGGGGCACGAAGCGCTGGCGATTCTCGGCCTGCTCATGCACGACGAGGATTTTCTCTTTCCGTATTATCGCGACCGAGCCATGATGCTCGCCCGCGGCGTCACGGTTCGCGAATTGGCTCATGATTTCTTCGCCAAGGCGGACAGCAGCAGCGGTGGCCGGCAGATGCCCTCGCATTTCTCGTGCGCCGAGCGACGCATTTGGAGCATGCCCAGTCCAACGGGAGCCACGTTGCTCCCCGCTTGCGGATTCGCTTGGGGCATCCAGCTCGATGGGCTCCCACAAGTCGTCGTGGCGTGCATCGGCGAAGCCGCGACTCGTCAGGGCGAGTTCTACGAGGCGGTTTGTTTCGCGGTCGAACGACAATTGCCGATCGTGTTTGTCGTGGAAGACAACCGTTACGGCATCAGCACCAACACCGATCAACTCAATCCGTTCAAGCTCGGCGTCTTCGCCGACGGCATTGGCGTCCGGCATGTCGATGGTCGCTCGCCTCAGGCCGTTCACGAAGCGGCCTCGGCGGCGCTCGACAAGGCTCGTGCGGGGCAGGGGCCCTCGATTCTCGTTTGCGAGGTCGATCGGCTCTGCAGCCACACCAGCAGCGACGATCACCGCACGTACCGAAGCTCGGAAGACATTCAAACCATGCTCGAACGCGATCCCGTGAGGACGCTCGCCGAGCAGCTCGTCGACCAAGGTGAACTGACCTGGGACGAGTGGGAAGCGATGCGAGCCGAGATCGACTCGGCGGTCGATCAGGACTACCAGTTCGCCGCGACCGCTCCCGATCCCAAGCCGACGGAAGTGCTCGATCACGTTTGGAACGAGACCTCGGAGGAAGCGACGGCGCCTCCCTTGCCGGGCGGACAGGCTTGGCGAATGGTCGACGCGGTCAACCAAGTGTTTCGCGCCGCGCTCGAACGCGACGAGCGAACCGTGTTCCTGGGCGAGGACATCGAGGATCCCAAAGGGGGCGTGTTCAAACTGACCGCCGGTCTTTCGACCGCTCATCCCGACCGTGTTCACAATTCACCACTCGCCGAATGCACGATCGTGGGCGTTGGCATTGGACTCGCGAGTTACGGCAAGCGGCCGGTCTTCGAGTTGCAGTTCGTCGACTTCGTCGGACCAGCTTGGAACCAGATCGCCACGAACCTCTCGACACTCAATTGGCGCACGCAAGGGAAGTGGAACTGTCCGATGGTGCTCTACGCACCCTACGGAGCCTACCTGCCTGGCGGTGGACCGTGGCATAGCCAATCGAACGAAGCCGCGTTCGCTCACCTGCCTGGCATCCACGTGGTCGTTCCCAGCACGCCCGAGGACGCGGCCGGTCTCATGTGGACCGCGATGTCGACCAACAATCCGACGGTGTATCTGATTCCCAAGCATCTGTTCCGCAAGTCACTCGAGGTCGATCCCCAAGTGCCGGCGGTTCCCTTCGGCCGGGCTCGGATTCGCCAAGCCGGGACCGACGTGACGCTCGTCGCCTGGGGCAATGCGATGGAGCTTGCCCTGCAGGCCGCGGAAGCGCTCGCGGACGAAGCGAGCGTCGAAGTGATCGACCTGCGTTGTCTCGTGCCGTGGGACCGTGAAACCGTGATTGATTCGTTGGAGAAGACCGGACGACTCGTGGTGGTTCAGGAAGACAACCGCAGTTGCAGTTTCGGCCAGTCGATCATTGGCGAGATCGTCGATGATCCCGATTCCTGGTACGAGCTGCTCAGTCCACCCAAGCTCGTGTCTCGCACCGATGTTCCGATTGGGTTCAACCCAATCCTTGAATACGCCGCGCTCCCGTCACTCGAGGACGTGATCGCCGCGATTCGTACGACGATGGAAGAGTAGGCTTTCGCATGTCGATTCAGACACTTCAGATTCCACAACTCGGCGAGGGACTGCATGAGGCGGTCTTGGTCGAGTATCTCTGTCAGCCTGGCGACGTCATCCGTCGGGACCAACCGATCTACGTGATGGAAACCGACAAGGCGACCACCGAGGTGGAATGTCCGGTCGAAGGCCGACTCGTCGCGTGGTTGGTGGAGCCGGGGCAAGTGCTGCCCATCGGCTACGAAATCGGACGCATCGAACTGTTGATCGAGACGGCGAGCGAACTCGACGAGGCGGATGAGGTTCCGACGCTTGACCGAGTCGCCGCGTCGGTCGATAACGTCGAGCAAATGGTGGAGGAAGCGCGGGACGACGGCGATTCAGCGATCGCGGCTCCCGCCCCTACGCCGGCCACCCACGCGATCGCCGCGAACAAGCCGGCTACTCAGTCGCTTCGACTCGATCCGGCTCAACCTGAACTCACCGGTCCCAAGCGACATCGGAGTGACGGAGTTCGAGTTCCTCCGCGGACGCGCCGTCATATGGCGATGCTCGGCGTGATGGAATATCTCGACGAGATTCCGGCTCGCGGTGAAAAGCTGTTGCCCGAGGACGTCGATCGTTACGTCGCGACGGGTTTGAATCGGGAAGCCTCGGCCGAGGAGCTGGTCGATACCGACACGGCGGTCGCGGCTCGTCCCTCGATTCCCGCGCCGCACGGCCCGCTGGCTCAGCGATTCCATCATCAAACCCAGCCGCAAAGCACGGCTTGGTATGACGAACAAGCGGTCGCCAAGGGGCAACTGACGCTCAACTACCGCTTGCTGCGCGGCTTGCAGCAGGTGGTCCCCGCCACGGCGATCATCGAATTGCCTTGGGACAAGATCGCGGCGGCTCGTGAAATCACTCGAGCCGAGCAAGGGCCGACCGGCTTCATGATGATGCTCTGGTGCATCGCCCAAAGCCTCGCGGCTCATGCCCCGCTGCGTTCCACCTTGGTACGCGATGGGCGCGTGCTGCGGACGTTCAAGCATGTCGATCTCGGCATCGCCGTCGCCTTGCCCGACGATCGGCTCGTTACCGCCGTGGTTCCTCAAGCCGACAAGCTATCGCAGACCGAGTTCTGGCAAGTCGCGCGCGAACGCATCGCGCTGGCCAAGCAAGGACGCGATCAAGCGAACGATCGAGTCACCTTCACCGTGTCGAACATCGGCACCTTCGGACTCCACTCCGGGGTTCCGGTCGTCGTCCCTCCCGCCGTCGCGACACTCGCGCTTGGAGCAGTCGAGCCTCGGCCCGTGCCGGAGGGAACTAGTTTCCGCTTCGAGAAACGAGCGACCGCGTCGCTGACGTTCGATCACCGAGTACTTAATGGCTTGGGCGCCGGTCGGTTCCTCACCGATCTGCAAGAACGCATCGCGCGGTTCGAGTTGCAACGCTGAGACTCGTCGGGGACAGAGCCCGGTTGGGGCGTCGCGCTTTCAGGGATGGGGTGGACGAGCTGTGGGTGGCGTAACGAGTTGCCGGCTTGCTTGAGAAGTCGAAGAGTCCCTCGCTCACCGGCCTGTTGATTTAAGCCCGACGGAT